>CAIYUV010000223.1 GCA_903929475.1 uncultured Spartobacteria bacterium | reverse complement strand
GCGACGAGACCGCTCAATTTCAACTGGCCGAGATTTGCGTGCTGGAAGCGCGCAAGCCACGCTTTTTCCTCTCCGCCGATACCAGTCACGCGGATGGGTATCTTCTCGGAGGTATAGACCATCGCCTTCGCATCGAGTGCACGCACCGGCTCTACCACGCAGAGTTGCGCTCCCGTGTCGGCGATCATGCGAAACGGCACGCCATCGTCCAGCTTTACTCGCAGGGCAGGAAGGCCGCCGTAGCTTTTTTCCATGGGGATCATAACTGGCCCCGGCGCGAGGTCAGCGGAAAAAACCCGCATCTCGTAGCGGCCCGACGCATTGAGAAGGTGCAGGCCGATCTTTTCCGCAGAGACGCCACGTGCCTTCAGTCGTTTTTCGACGGAGGATGAAATGGCTGTTGAACGAACACTGCAACCTGCGAAGGAAATCATCGCCGCAGCGAGGACACTTGCTGTTTTGAAGGTTGCTTCACGGGCCACAGGCATGGATGCGAGAACGTGCAGAAACCACTCACGACAAGCGAGACTTTGTTGTGCGGGATAAGGGCAGTGCTGGCCAAAGGCGCCCAACTTTGCTCACATCATCGCCGATGAAGCACATCCTCACCCTACTGCTCCCGTTTTTTCTCATCACGATCGCCCACGCGGAGGAATTGCATTTCTATGAACATCACTGTGCCATTACCCTACCCGACACCGAGGCATGGCAGAACGGAAATACTCTTCGCATGCCTGCCGGTGAAATGATTTTCAATTCCGTCAATATGGAAACGAAACAGGTGGTTTCCATCATCGTCATACCCAATTTTCCTACAAATAATATCAGCACTCCCGCCGCACTTACGCGCTTTAAGGAAATCATCACTGCGCAGGGTTTCGAAATGAAAACGCAGAAAAACATTGAATGGCTCGGCCAACCTTTCATGGAAATCGTCGGGCGGCGCTTGAATGATGCCAGTGGCGAACTCGTCTCGATAATGAGGGCTACAATCTTGGAAAAAACAGCCTACCTTGTGAGCACCATTGGGCGAGGCGATGAGCGACGCATGGAGGACGAGCGATTCATGCGGGTAATCAGTTCATTTCGGTTTTTGGATCCCGATGAAAAACTGCTGACAGCTACTCCGCTATATTTGCGCTATTATCGAGCGGGCTTTAATATGTGTCTGATTGTGATGCTGGTGCTGACTGCGGCGTTCACCATCATGTATATCCGCACAGTGCGGCGGCACTGAAAGTCATGCTGCGTTGGTGCTTGTCCGCTGCGAGGATGTTCTGCTTCGCTCCATTCATGCGCAAAGCCGTCCTTCTCCTGCTCTCACTTCTCCTGCCTCTTCGCGCCGCTGTATGGCAGGACGATGCTTGCGAGGTGAATTTGCCCGGCAGCCAGGGATGGGTTCCAATTCGTGTGGCCGAAGTGCCAGGCACGACCGTGCTCATCGCGATGCAGAACCCCTCGCGTCAGGAGGCATTTGGAGTGAATGTATTGAACAATCCTCCGAGTTTAGATTTGAACGACAGCGCTACAAAAAACGCCATCGAACAATTACTGCGTGGACTCACTTATCAATTCGTCGGCCACTCTACGCTGCAAATCGGTGCAACAAGCTGGCTGCAATACCCGGTGACATCATCGAGCGGAGGGCTGAACGCCAAAGGCCTTGTCCGCTTTACCTCTGCAAACGGCCGCATCTACGCAATCTCGATGCTGGCAGGCGGCGGCAAGGATCCGGGCGTGGACTCGGAAATGCAGACGGCAGCGGCGAGTTTTCGCATTCATCAGGCAGCGCCGATTGCAGCGACAAAACCAGCCCCAGTCGTGGCAGTAGTAAAAAATGACAAGCCGCCCGTAACAAGGACGGTGCCGACAAACCCAACGGTGCCGCCAGTCGCCGAAACAAGCACGGCGACCGAGGAGGAATCAGATGCACCCGACTACAAGCGCATTGGAATGTTCGCAGCGGGAGGTGTCTTCGTGCTTCTTATCTTCTTCCGCATCGTCAGTGCAGGCTCCAAGCCGAAACCAAAACCCGAACCTAAGACTGAATCGAAGCCAAAATCTGAGCTGACTCCAAAGGCCGAGGCAAAAAAGGAAGCGAAGCCGAAGGCGAAATAGCGGCTACGGATTGAACTGAATCCAGTCGAGATTCATCAGGCCTTTCTGATCGGGATTCACAAAGAGGGCGAACACCACGCCACGCGCTACGGGTGCCTTGAGCGGCGCGGTCAGTTCCTTCCAATTTCCCCTCCCGCCTGACGGAGCGACATCCAATGTCGCGAGCAATTCTCCGTCGGGCTTGTCCGCGTGGAGTTCGATTTTTCCTCCCGGATCGCCGCTTGTGACGGAACATGTCACACTCGTGCTGTCGGCGAGGTTGAACGGGCCGAATTGGATCGTGTGTCCGTGATCAATGTCCGTCACCGCGGCACCTCTCACCTTCGGCCCGGCAAGCACGCCGCTCTCCGCTTTAATGCGGCGCGGCTGGAGTGCAACGGTCGCCTTTCCGCTCAATTCGCCAGCGGGGGCGTGACCGAGGTCGGTGTAAGTCGCTTCGAGCACATAGCGTCCCGGCTTGTCGCTCTTCGGTGTGACGACTTCGCCTTCGATGCCGCGTAGCAGCGTTGGCCCGCCCTTCCCTTTTTCGAGATTCAGCAACCAGCGGAGCATGATGACCACCTCATCATCCGTGTGCTGCGGATGCGGCAGCATGGGAATCTGTCCCCACACTCCGTTGCCGCCCTCGCGTATTTTTTTCGTCAGCAAATCCATCGCTCCCGGCTGCCCGCGATACTTCGCAGCGATGTCCACAAGCGAAGGCCCCACGACTGTCTGTTCGGCGGCGTGGCAATTGAAACAATCGCTCTGCTTCATCCGCGTCATTCCGGGATCGAGCGACTCCTCCTTCCCATCGCTGCGCAGAAAGGCCGCGCTCACCAAAGTGCGTGCCCCAAACTCCGCAGGCTTCGCCGAAGACTCGCCATCCTCGTTGTCGCTCACGGCCACACGATATTTCACGGGCTGTCCCGGTGTGAAAAAATCCCCGTCCAGCGGCTGCATAAATTTCACCTTCGGCTCGGCATTGCCCACGATGTAGCGGGCGCTGGCCGTCGCACTCGCTCCGTGTGCGTCCGTCACGCGCACTTCCACAATGAAATTCCCGCGTGCCTGAATCTTCACGTTGACCTTCGGAGTGTTACCGAGCGACTTGTCGCCGGGTTTCAACGTCCATTGAAAAGTCAGCGCATCTCCATCGCGGTCACTCGATGTCTCGGCGGAAAATGTCCCGCTCAAGGACGTGTCATCCAGCTTCACATCCGTCGCAGCGAGACGGGCTACAGGCGGAAGGTTGCCTCGCACGTAGGAGATTTTCAAAAGTTGGGAGTCCGCATTGGCTCCCCACGTCTCGCCGTAATCCAACAAGAAGAGACTCCCGTCCTTGCCAAACACCGCGTCCACCGGACGCTTCACCAGCGTTGCTCCCGCAGCCACCTGCGGTTTCACTTTTTCCATCAGATCGCGCTTGTTGGCCACCACGATGGCATTTGTGAAAGGCTCCAGGCCCACGAGATTCGAGTCCGCATCCAGGCGCGCCCATTTTATAAAAGACCGCTCCCAATCCCAAAACAGCAGGCACCGCGAATAATACTGCGGAAAGCCGTTCGTCTTCTCCACATCCGGCGCGCTGTAATAGACCGGCCCCGCGCAGGCCGTGCGCCCGCCCTCGCCAAGTTCCTTCCATTTGCTCGGAGTGTGATAGGGCCAGTAGATGAGTGCCGGAACTGCGGGCGGGAGATCGCGAAGGCCCGTGTTGTTCACGCTGTTGTTCACCGGATGCTGCGGATCGAACGGCTTGCCGAGCTTCCTCGTGGTGTAATCGTATTCCGTGTAGGCGAAGTTATCGCCGATGAAATACGGCCAGCCGAAATTTCCCGCCTTCTTCGCCTGATTGATCTCATCGTATCCGCGTGGCCCGCGCGGGCCATCGCCATTCGCATCCGGGCCCACCTCGCCCCAATACACGTATCCCGTCTTCGCATCCACATTCATGCGCCACGGATTCCTGCATCCCATCGCGAAAATCTCCGGTCGCGTCTTCTCCATTCCTTTTGGAAAAAGATTCCCCTCGGGGATTTCATACGTCCCGTCGGCAAGCGGACGGATTCTGCACACCTTGCCCACGAGGCTGTTGGTGTTCGATGCCGACTTCTGCGAATCCCACGGCTCCCTGCCGGGCCGCTCATCCAGCGGCGCGTATCCATTCGAGTCCGCGTGGGGATGCGTGTTGTCCCCCGCGCTCCAAAGCAAACATCCGTCCGGCGCGAACTGCACCGAGCCGCCGTGGTGACAGCACTGCTTTCGCTGCTCCTCGTATTTCAAAAGCATCTTCTCACTCGCCAAGTCCAGCGTATCGCCGTGCATGGTAAAGCGCGACAGATACTGCCCGCTGAATCCCGGCGGCGAGTAGAGGCAGTAGATCCATCCGTTCTCCGCAAACTTCGGGTCGAGCGTGAAACCGAGAAATCCATTTTCCTGATCCGCCCACACCGTCAATTTCCCGGCCTCCGCGACCTGCTTCGTATCCGGGTGATAAACCTTCAACGCTCCCCGGTATTCATTGAAGAAAATCCTCCCATCCGGCGCGATCCTCACAGCCATCGGCTGCGCTATCCCGCCAAGCAGTTTCTCCACTTGAAAGCGAAACTCCTCCGGTTTGTCCTCGGCGATGGATGTGAAAGGAAGCGTGATCAGCGCGGCGAGGAAGATGTTTCGTATCATGTATCAGTGAGTAAGCACTGACAACTCGCCGCACTAAGGATTCTTGGCGTGATTGTGACGGACACTCCGTGATGAGTAAAATCACGGAGCGATGCATGACTTCATGCTACCGCGTTTAGGCGACCCTTGACATGGTGTCGGCGGGTTGTTTAGGTCGTCCGTGATGTTTGTGATTTGCCGTCGCTGGACAATTTTCCGTTTCGCGCTCGTTGGCGCGATCTTAGCGGGAATTACTCTGGCGCTGCTGATGGCGGTTTCTCCAGAGTTGCACGAGTTCGTCCATCACGATCAAGATGACGATGCGGATGGGCATCAATGTCTGGTGACGTTGATACAAGCCGGCGGATGCGACGACACAGTGCCGGAAGCTTTCGTCGTAACAGCGTTTTTCACCACTTTGTTTGAAACGGTGCCGATCGGAAAAACGGCGTTGGTAGAGTCGGTGTTCGCGAGCGGGAGCGTGTTCGAGCACGCTCCGCCTTTCGTTTCCTGAGTTCGTTTCCAGCGCATTCGCGCTGGCTCACAAATGGCGCGCAGTCCCGTCGGACGGGCGTGCTTTGACCCAAATTTAACCAGGAGACTTTTTATGACATTTTTTAAAATCAATTCCGCGTGCGCGCTCGTCGCGTGCGCATCCATCGCGGGCGCGCAAGATGCCCCCGCTCCCAATCAACAAACCGATCTTCAGCTTTTGAGAAAGCAGATGATCGAAATGCAAGCTAGCATCCTGCAACTGCAGGCGCAGCACGCGCAGGAAATCGACGGGCTGCAGGCGCAGGTCGCTGCTCAGAAAAAGGCGCTCGATGACTTCCAAAAACTGGCGGGCACGCCCGTTCCACCGCTTCCCACCGACGCGGCGCAATCGTCATCACCCGCAGCGCCGACAGCAGGAGGATCACTTTTCCCCACCACGGATACAACTGTGGTGGCGGCAAGTCCGCCAGCATCGCCGCCTGCGAACATGCCGTCCGCCATTCCGACCGCCGACACTTCAGTCGTCGCCGAGCCGACGTTGGGCGGGCCTCCGATTACGCTCACAGGTGGAGGAAAAACCTATCTCAACATTTCCCTCGATGTGTTGATCAACGCCGCCTCCTCCACCGCGCGAGACTTGGAAAACATCGAGGTCGGCGACCATGACCCGCTGCATCGCGGCTTCAACGCCCGCAATACGGAACTCGTGTTCGACGGAGCGGTGGACCCGTATTTTGAAGGCTTCGCAAACATCGTCTTCAAGCTCGATCCGCAGAATGAAACCTCGGTCGAAGTCGAGGAAGCGTTCGCGCAGACGACAAGCCTGCCGTGGAATCTACAGGTCAAAGCGGGACAGTTCTTCTCCCCCTTTGGGCGCATTAATTCGATGCACCCGCATACGTGGGACTTCATTGACGCGCCGCTCGTGCATGGGCGTCTGCTTGGGCCGGATGGCTTGCGCGGAGTTGGCGCGCAAGCCTCGTGGATCGTTCCGGTGCCCTGGTATTCACAACTCATGCTTGCGTTGCAAAATGGCGAAGGCAGCACGGGGTTTTCATTTCGCAATCGTGGAGACGGCGATATGTTCGCGGGACGCGAAACAATCGATCGTCAACTTCGCGGGGTTCAGGATTTCGTATTTGTTCCGCGTTTGGAGAATGCGTTCGACTTCGGCAGCACAAAGACACTGCTCACCGGCATCTCTGCCGCTTTCGGACCGAACGACACCGGGCCAACCGCGCACACGCAGATTTACGCTGTGGATGCCTTTTACAAGTGGAAGCCGGCCAATGCCGGTGGCGGCTGGCCCTATGTGAAGTGGCAGAGCGAAGCAATGTATCGCCATTTTGAGGCGGGGCGCGGTCTTGATAATTCGTTCGCGGCTCGGGAAACCTTCAAAGACTGGGGTGCGTATTCGCAGCTTGTGTGGGGCTTCAAGACCGGCTGGAGCGCGGGCGTGCGAGGCGACTACCTGCACATGGGCGAGTCGCAGATTACCGACGACCCCGAGCGGCAGAGCCGTTGGCGTCTCTCGGCGGATCTAACGTGGTTCCCATCCGAGTTTTCAAAGCTGAGGCTGCAATACAATCACGACATCCTCGAAGCCACCCGCTTTCTCAGCGAACGAGATGTGGATTCCATCTTCCTCCAATTCGAATTCGCCCTCGGAGCGCACGGTGCCCACAAATTTTAATCAACAAACAACACCATGAAAATACGATCCATCACCCTTGTTCTCGCAGCCGCTGCCGCCTTTCTCCAAAGTGCGCACGCAAAGCTCAACGTCGTCGTTACGCTGCCCGATTATGCCGCCATCGCGCGCGAAATCGGAGGAGACAAAGTGGAAGTCACCTCGCTGGCCAAACCGACCGAAGATCCGCATTTTGTCGATGCGCGCCCCAGCTTCGTCGTGAAGCTGCGAACCGCAGATGTGCTCATCGAAGGCGGTGCGGAGCTTGAAGTCGGCTGGCTGCCGCCCCTCCTGCAAAACGCCAGCAACGAGAAAATCGAGAATGGCAAACCGGGTCGCGTCGTGGCCTCGCAAGGCATCCGCCTGCTGGATGTCCCGGCGACTCTCTCGCGCGCAGCGGGCGATGTTCACGCCTCGGGCAATCCCCACTTCATGGTCGATCCAATCATTGCCAAGGCCGTGGCCCAGCACATCGCTCAAGCCTTCGCTGTCCTCGATCCGGCCAATGCCAGCGACTATCAGGCGAACTACGCGAAGTTCGAGACTACAATCAACGCGAAGCTACAGGATTGGGGCCGCGCGCTCCTTCCCTACAAAGGCCAGCCTCTCGCCGCCTACCATGACTCATGGGTCTATTTTGCGCACCGCTTTGGCTTCACCATCGAGACTTTTCTTGAGCCGAAGCCGGGCATCCCGCCTTCGCCTTCGCATCTTGCGGAGGTGATCGGCAAGATGAAGACCGACCATACCAAGGCGATTCTTGTGGAGCCCTTTCAGAACCGGAAGATTGCGGAAAAGGTCGCTTCCTCAACCGGCGCACACGTTGTGGATGCCGCGCAATTTCCGGGAGCGCTCCCCAACGCCGATAGCTACACCGCACACATGGATGCACTGGTTAGCCGCATTGCTGCCGCACTCAAATAGCCATGTGGGAAGTCATGTTCTGGCCCGTGATGGCCTGTGTGTTATTGCCGTGGCTGCTCGTCTATCTCGGCATTCATGTGGTGCAGCGCGGCATCATATTTATCGACATCGCGATGGCGCAAATGGCGTCGCTCGGAATCTGCGTCGCGGTGCTCTTCCATCTTGATTTGGAAAGTCCGGCGACATTTGCCATCGCCCTCGGCTTTACCCTCGTCGGAGCGGCGATCTTCTCATTCACCGGTAAGCGGGACAGCAAGGTGCCGCAGGAAGCGGTGATCGGAATCAGCTACGTCGTCGCAGCAGCAGCGGCAGTGCTCTTGCTCAGCCGCGCGGCGGAGGGAGACGAGGAAATCAAGAATATGCTCGTGGGCAATATCCTGCTCGTGACACCCGGCGACGTTTGGAAATGCCTGGGTCTTTTCGCCATCGTCGGAGCGTTTCATTTCGTCTTCAGAAAGAAGTTCGCCCTCGCGTCCTTCGAGCGTGATGCAGCCTATCAACAAGGCGTGCGCGTTCGCCTTTGGGATTTTCTCTTCTACGCGTCGTTCGGATTTGTCGTGACCGGCTTCGTCCGCATTGCCGGCGTGCTGCTAATCTTCACCTACCTCATCGTGCCCGCCGTCTGCGGCATCAATCTCGCCGGCACATTTCGCAACCGCCTGCTCATTGGCTTGCTCATCGGCCTGATTGGCGGCGTGCTCGGCCTATTTTTGTCATTCCGCTTCGACCTCCCCTCCGGTGCCGCGATTGTCTGCACGCTCGGTGGGCTGCTTATCCTCGTGACTGTCGCGGCCATATTAAAGCGAACAAGGCCGTAATGCCACTCGCGGACAAAGCCCGGCAGACTGATCTCAATTCAAATCCATGCGGCGTCCTCCGACACGGCCGCTATTTTTCCGGCACGGCGAAAGGAATCCCCCACTCTGCCTGCGGCGGCAGACCGAGATGGCGGAAGATCGTCGGCGCGATGGCGGTCTGCGGGATCGCGGCCTCCACGACTTTTCCACGTGGAGCCAGACCTCCATTCGCAAACATCCAGATCGTTCTCTCCTCCGCGCTCTGCTTGCCGTGTCCCTTGTCTATTCCGCCGTGATCGGTCACGCCGAGAATCAGCCAGTTCTCCTCCGCATATCGAGGACGCTCGCGAACGGCTGCGACTAAAGCACCCACGTGTTGATCCACCTCGGCGATGGATGCGAGATACGGCTCGTTCGTTGGAGAAAAACGCCCCTCCTTGTGAGCCACGCCGTGACCGGTCTCATCCACGTTTCCGAAATACATAAAGATCGCATCGGCATTTTCAGTGCGGATTTTTTCCATTGCGATCTCCGTCAGCTTCGCATCGTTCTCCGCGTAGTCGGTGCCTTTGCGCGCGGGGTCGGGCACGAGGGTGTGATGATTGTCGAGAAAGCCCACGCCCAGTTTTTCGGATGCGCCCACGATGTATCCATGAATCTCCGGCCAGTCGCAAAACGACGCGACCCATGCGTTGGGAAACGCATCTTTGATTCTACGAAAGACGTGCGGGTGCTCGGCGATGCGGTGCAGGCGAAAACGATTATCCGTCACACCATGTTTGTCGCGCCACACGCCGGTGAGGATTGTCGTCCAACCGGGGCCGCTGCTGGTTTCCTGCGGAGTCTCGGCATCTGGCTCGCCGCCCGTGTAGGCATTCCACGCGACAGTGCCGGTGAAAATGAGAGCGGCGATGTTTGGAGCGCGACCACTCTCCACGACTTTGCGAAGCGCATCCGGGCGGCATCCATCAATACCGATGAGCAGCACACGTCTCCCGGCAAAATCATTTTCCTTCCCCGGCCCGTGCGCAAAGCTGGTGGCCGCAAAAACGGCAAGGGCGAGGAAGGTAACCCGAAGCATGGTTGCAGATTGGAGCATCCCCGCCCGCTGACGCGATCCCGAAATGAGTTTCTCCTTTTCCCCATCGCAGACTTGCGGCTGAGTGGCCGCCTTATGCGTTTCTCCTTCGCCGCTCTTTCCCTTCTCGTTTTCACATTGAGCGCCTGCGCGCAGGAGTGGACGCGCTTTCGCGGGCCCAACGGCTCCGGCGCTGGCAAGGCGGATCTGCCGGAGCAAATCACCGACAAAAACATCCTGTGGCGCTCGACACTTCCCGGCACCGGGCATTCCTCGCCCGTGATTTGGGGCGACAGAGTTTTCCTCACTTGCACACCCAGCGCAGCCACGGATGCAGACGCCCGCCGCATCGTCGTCTGCATCGGCGCGAAGGACGGCAAGATTTTGTGGCAGCGCGAATTTTCCACCGGCGCGTATCGCAAACATTCCGACAACAGCTTCGCCTCCCCGTCCTGCGCCGTGGATGCCGAGCGCGTTTATTTTTGGGCCACGGGGCCGGAAAAAAGCATCCTCGTCGCGATGGCGCAGACCGATGGAAAAGAAATCTGGCAGCGCGAACTCGGCCCCTTTCAATCACAGCACGGCTCCGGCGGTTCACCCTTCGTGCTCGATGACGCAGTCGTGCTCGCCAGCGATCAAGACGGGCCCGGTTCATTCGTGCAGGCGTTTGATGCAAAGAGCGGCGCGACGCGCTGGAAGGCAGACATGAAAAGCGGCAAGCACACCATCGCCACCCCGTGCATTCTTTCTGCAAAAGACGGCCCGCAAATCATCACCACCACCTTCGCCAACGGCCTCGTCGCCCTCGATGCGAAGACCGGCAAACGCGCGTGGGAACTCCCCGATCTTTTCACCCTGCGCTGCGTCGCATCCCCCATCATCACCGACGGCGGCCTCATCATCGGCCAGTGCGGCGAGGGTTCCGCCAACAGCCTCGTCGAAGTCGTAAAGCCCGGCGCGAAACCCGAAAAAGCCTACGAGGTCATCCGCACCGGCGGCTACGTCCCCACGCCCATCGTCGTCGGCGACCTGCTTTTTTTGTGGAAGGAAAACGGCTTCGTCACCTGCCTCCGCGCCGCGACTAACGAACAACTTTGGAGCGAGCGCGTCGAAGGCCCCTACTACGCCTCCCCCATTTGCATCGCCGGAAAAGGCGGACGCCTCTACAACATCACCCGCGCCGGCGAACTCGTCGTCATCGCCGCCGACGAGAAATTCCGCCTCATCCAGCGCATCCCCCTCGGCGAGCGCATCAGCTTCGCCACCCCCGCCGTCAGCGGCGGCCACCTCTACGTGCGCACCTTTTCCCAGCTCATCTGCTTCGGGAAATAGGCGCACGGTTCACTTTTTGAATTTTGGATACCACTTGCCGAATGCTTCGAGCGCCCACTGCGGGGTCTTGTCGGCGTGGCAGGTGTTGCAGCTATTTGGGTCTCCGTTTTTGATCGTGTCGGCGGGTGAGATGAAGTCGAAGGTGTGGTTGCGGGCTTCGCCGGGGACGGCGTTGGAGCCGATCTTGGGCATGTGACATTCGATGCAGCGGCTGCCGGTGCTGAGGTCTTTGTGGTGGGTGTGGTCGGTGAGTATTTTTTCTTTAAGGGCGGCGTCTTTGCCGGAGCCGTGGCAGGTGAGGCAGAGGGCGTTGCTGGGGGCGTCCTTGAGGGTCATGGCGACGTGTCGGGAGTTGTGGACGTCGTGGCAATTGGAGCACTGGATGCCGTGGTCGTGCATGACGCTTTGCTTGAAGGCATTTCCCTGCACGCGGTTTTTGTGCGCGGTGCCGTTGTGCCAGAATTCGACGTCCTCCTTTCCCTCCTCGTGCTGGAAGCCGTTCCAGAATTTTTTCAATTCCATGCCGGGCTGGTAGCCGACGGGCCATGCGTAGTTTGTATCCGGCGGTTTGCCGGCCTGGTGGCAGGAGAGGCAGATGTCCATCGAGCGAGCGGTGCTGAGGCGGGCGGGGTTGATGATGTTGTCGAGCTTGGGCGTTGCGGAATGGTCTTTGCCGGGGCCGTGGCAGGCTTCGCAGGAGATGTTGAGTTCGGCCCACGTTTCCTTTGCGGTGTCGAGCCCGGTGCTGTGGCAGCCTGCGCAGAGGTTGAAATTGGAGCGCGTTTTCCAGTCCTGATGTTCCTTCCACCACCAGTCGGTCTTCGCGGTGTAGGGCATCCACTTTTTATCCCGCACACTCCACTGCGAAGGAAAAACGACGTCCCTGCCGTCCACCTCGCCGATGAATCTTTGTTTCCACCGACTGCCGATGACCCATTTCACGTCCTTTAATTCAAAAGCGCGGTGTTCGCTGGGCTGGGAGAAATCTGCGAGCACTGTGCGGTTCGGGCCCTCGGTCGTGGGAGGGCGGATCATTTTGTTGTGCGCGGTGTCCTTCCATCCGTCGTAATGCGAGGCGTGACATTCGGCGCAGCGCTTTGCCCCGACGTATTGTGTGAGATCAGCACCACGCGGTGGCGGTGGTTTTGATCCGCCGGTCGGAGCCTGACTGTCCGCCCATGAAATGCACAGCGCAAGGCAAGCGGAAAGCGCGGCAGCATTCTTGATAGTGCGCCCTTTCATCGTTATTGCGCAGGCGTGGCTTTTTCGCCGGGGGGCGGCGGTGCCGGAGTCTCCGTCTGCTGCGCAGCGATGGGGCGGATTTTCAAATTGCGGAAGCTGACGGAGGTTCCTTCGTCGAGCAGGGTGATTTGTGTGCGGGTCTTGGTGCCGAAGCCGGGGCCGACGCGTGCGCCGTTTTTGGTCGCGGCGGCATGAAGCTGGGGGCCGAGTTCAAATTCGAGGACTTTGGCGCCGTTGAGCCAGTGTTCGACGTGATTGCCCTGGACGAGGATGCGCCCTTCGTTCCACGGGGTGGCTATTTTGTTGAGCGGGTCGGCGCTGTTGATGCGGGCGTTGGCGCCTACGGGGAGGACGTTGTCGAGTGCGCCGCTGCGGCGCAGACGGCCGCCTTTGAGGCTGATGGGGTTGTGGACGTCGTCTATGATTTGGTATTCGAGGCCTGCGGGGGACTGGCCGAAGGTGCTGGTGAGGAGGTAGCGAATGCCGCTGTTGGAGGAGGTGGAGAGTTTCCACTGGAAGCGAAATTCAAAATCCAAATAGGACTCGGTGGTGATGAGGTCGCCGCCGGTGACCTTGTCCATTTCCATGATTTTCTTGGGGAGCTTGAGTTCGTCGCCTACGATCTTCCAGCCAGTGGAGAGGGGTGTTGCGCTGCGCACGCCCTTGAGTCCTACAAGGTTTTTGCCGTCGAAAAGAAGCTTCCAGCCCTGCGCCTGTTCTTCGGGGGTGAGTTTGTTTGCGCTGGCATCGCTGGGCTGGGAGGGCTCCGGCTCTTCCACGACGTCGGGCATGGGGGCTGGCTCGGGCGCGGGTTTCACCACGGGATGGGAGGGTGGGGTCCTTGGCACGGGTGGTGTCAGCTTTACCTCGGTCAACTCCGGCGCTTGCTGCGGCTGCGGCTGCGCTAATGGCGGCAACTGGATTTCTTTCGCTGGGATGAGCGCCGAGGGGGGGAGTTGCGCGTATCCCGTGGCCGCGATGAATATTCCCGGAATGATAATACGTGCGATGAACATGTGAGTCTTCGTGTGGTGCAGGCAACCCGCATGATGCTGGATGGTTGCCGTGACTCCGTGACAGTGCCCGTCTCCATGAGGAGAGTCCAGTTTCCGCTGTGAGTATTTGCGGAGCATTCAGGACTGTTTCTGCGGCGGCTTGATCAGGAATGTGAGTGCGGCGCCAGCGATGAGCAGTGCAGCTGCGGTTTGGAAGGATGAGTCGAAATTTCCGCTGCTCGCCTTCAGACGCTGTGCGACGGAACTGAGCAGGCTGCCAGCGCCCCATGCGGTGAAGAGGATGCCGTAGTTCATGCCAAAGTTTTTCAGGCCCCACAGGTCCTTCGCGAACGACGGGAAGAGCGAAAGGTTCGCGCCGTAGTTGAAGCCGATGAGCGTGGCGACGAGGACGATGACATACTTCGCGCCATCGGTGGACTTAGTGACGGGAATCGCGGCGAACATGAGCACGGCCTGAAAGACGAGCACGAGCAGCAGCGTCCAGCGGCGACCGATTTTGTCCGAGAGCAGACCGGCGGCGATGCGCCCGGCGGCATTGCCGATGGCCATCACGGCGACGGCGATGAATGCGGATTCCTTCATGGTCGTTTTTGCCATGCCACTGATGCTGCTGATGACCATAAGGCCCGCACCCGCACCGGCAAAATAAATGAGCCAAAGAATCCAGAACGACGGAGTGCGGATGATCTCGGCAGGCGCGAGGCCGGTGGCGGCAGGCTTGCTGCCCGCACTCGCGCTGCCAGCGACGTAGCCCGCCGGCGGATTTTTCAGCAACTGCGAGAGCGCAACGATGGCGACGAGGAACGCGCTGCCGAGGATGAGCATGGATTTCTGGAGCTGGTAATTCGCGACGAGCCACTTTGAGAGCGGCGCGAGATAGACGGGCGCGAGGCCGAAGCCCGCGACGACGAGGCCCGCGATGAGCCCGGTCTTCGCGGGCGGAAACCATTTCAGCGCGGGCGGCGTGGCCGACGAATAGCCGAAGCCCATACCGAGCCCGCCGAGCACGCCGAAGCCGAGCATCCACATGGCGTAGCTGTTCGTCGTGGAGATGAGGATCATACCTGCGCCGATGAGCACGCCGCCGAGCGTGGCGGTGACACGCGGCCCGAGCTTATCCTGGCAGCGGCCCGCGAAGACCATCGCGACCGCAAAGACGAGGCAGCAGACGGTGTAGGGGTCGTTGAGCTGCGAGCCGCTCCAGCCGAATTCCTTCGTGATCGCGTCCTTGAACATGCTCCACGCGTAGAGCACGCCGAGCGCGAGGTTGATGCCGAGTCCGGCGAAGGTGACGATCCAGCCGCGGTTCGCGGGGGTGTTTGGTGTGTCTGTCATAGTGGTGTGGGTTTGGAATTGTTTCTGTGGGAAATTGCGTCGCGCGCGTCACGAATTTTCGCCGCGCTGGCCCGGAGCATCGAATATCCGGGCGTGTTCGTCGAGCAGGTAGCGGTCGGTCATTCCGGAAATATAATCACACACGGTGCGGTGCAAGCCGTCGGCCTTGATGCGACGCGAGGTCGCGCCACCGAGCAGCGACGGCTTTTTCAAATACGTCTTGAATACGTCGCCGAGTCCTTCGCACGCGCGACTGTTCGCACCAGCGACGCGCGGGTGGTAGTAGAGATTTGCATAGAGGAATCTTCGGAGTTGCTGATTCGCCTTCAAGAGCGGCTTGCTGTATGCGATGAGCGGGCGCGGTTGTCGGCGAACATCGTCGGCGCTTTGCACGCCGGATTTTGCAATCAGTGCCGCGCTTGTCTTCACAACGTCAGCGACCTGACTATCAATGATGCAGCGGATCACATACGCGCGAAACTCGCGTCCTTTCAGACGTGGAAAATCGCGGCGCACGTCAGCTTCGCTTTCCTTCCACACTGCCAGTTCCGCGAGTTGTTCTGGTTCGAGCAGTTCAAAGTCGAGGCCGTCGTCGAGGTCGTGGCTGTAGTAGGTAATTTCGTCGGCGAGATTGGCGATTTGGGCTTCGAGCGAGGGTTGCGGATGCGCGGTGCCACTCGTGCCTTGGTAAAATTTCTCGTGCTTTTGCAAACCCTCGCGCACTTCGTGACTGAGATTGAGGCCGGGGAACTTCGGGTAGCGCGTTTCCACCACATCCACGATGCGCAGGCTTTGCGCGTTGTGATCGAAGCCGCCGTGTCCGCGCATCAATTTGTCGAGCGTCTCCTCGCCGGTGTGTCCGAAGGGTGGATGACCGAGGTCGTGTGCGAGCGCGATGGTCTCGGCGAGGTCTTCATTCAATGCGAGCGAGCGGGCGATGGTGCGCGTGATGTTGGCGACTTCGAAGGTGTGTGTGAGTCGCGTGCGCAGATGATCGCCAGTGCCGTTGAGAAAAACCTGTGTCTTGTATTCCAAGCGGCGGAATGCGCGGCTGTGGATGATCCTCGCGCGGTCACGTTGATATTCCGTGCGGTTCGGATGCGCCGGTTCCTTGTGTGAGCGACCGGCTGAATCGCCGCTCTTTTGCGCCCACGGCGCGAGTGTTGCGCGTTCCTGCGCTTCGAGTTCAGCCCTTGTGCGAATCATCGTGCGTGTCCTTCTTGAGTATCTCCGCCTCGATCTTTCGCCGTGCGATGCGGTGCGTCGCGCGGATGATGAGCAGGTCGAGCAATGCCAGCAACATCCCCGCGAGCGTAAGCCACGCGCAAACAAGCCAGTAAAACAGATAGATCAACGGATGTTCGCGCGCCCATCGGTCACTGATCAATGTGGAGCCGCCAAAGAGCATGATCATCGCCGCCATGATGAGCCAGAACATCAGCTTCCTCCGGGCATGAGGGTCGCGGATGACTCCTTTTGTCAGCAGCAGGATGAGGCGAAACACGGGCGGAGATTCGTCGGCACGGCGTCGCGCTTCAATACAACAAATAGCTGGCCCGCGCCGCGCGGAATTTTTCCACGCCGGATTTCCAGCCCGCGATGATCACGCGGGGATTTACATTTTTCTCAATGGCAGAGCGGATGCTCGTGCTTCCGTAAATTTTCCAAAATATGTTATCCGCATCTTTGTAGCGTGCAAAAATGCTCCCGCTCCGCGCGCGCTGAGCAGCAGCGAGGAGATGCACGTTCACTCCGGCGAGATTTACATCGCTCTTTGCGCCGAGATTGAGGCGCGCGCCTGCGAATTCCTCCCGCGCGTAGGGCGAAGCGGAGATGCCAGCATCACGCAGTCGCGCTGTGAAGTCCGCACCGTTGCAGCGGCACATGCCCGCCATTTGAAACGGATCGCCCGTTCCGATTCCGACATCGAGACCGGAGCCTTCCAGTGATCCGAAAATACTCGTCGCCGCATAATAAGCCACCGACTGCGCGCGCGGGATGTTCGGCGAAGTCTGCACCCAGCGCAGTCCTGTGTCGCTCCACGTTTGCTCGCGCGACCAGCCTTCCATCGGGATCACTGTGAGCTTGCAGCGTGCGCCGGACCAGCCCTTCGCGTTCGCCATTTTAGCCAGTTCGCCCGCAGTCATCCCGTGCAGATACGGCACCGGAAGCTGCCCGACAAAACTCCTCCAGCGTTCCTCGATTCCCGGCCCTTCGACACGCAGGCCGCCGAGTGGATTGGGACGATCCAAGACGACAAATTCCACTCCGTTCTCACCGCACGCCTCCATGCATTTTACCATCGTGGAAATGTAGGTGTAGCTGCGCACGCCGATGTCCTGCATATCATACACGAGCACGTCCACGCCCTTGAGCATTTCAGCCGTCGGCTTCCGCGTCGGGCCGTATAAAGAGCACACTTCCAGTCCCGTCATCGCGTCCCGCCGGGTCGCCACGTATTTTCCGGCGAGCACCGTTCCATCAATCCCGTGTTCCGGCGAAAACAACATCACGAGCTTCACGTTCTTTTTCAGCACCACGCGCGTCTTCGTGCCTGCGGAGTTTACACCGGTTTGATTCGTCACCAGCCCCACGCGTTTTCCCGCCAGCGGCGCGAAGCCTCTTGCTTCCAGCACGTCAATGCCCAGCCGCACGGCGGCGTGCGCGTGTGTGGTTAAAACGACGATGAGAGCAAAAAAGACAATGCGCAGTGACATGGCGTGAATGACTAACACTCACCGCGCGCGCTCACAAGCTGCCACTCATAAAAGTCCGTCGGGACTTTGCGGTTCGCCGTGACCTTTCGCGTGCATCTGCGCAAGTCCGCTACGCACATAGCCAAGCCCGCTCACCAGCGTAAAGAACCCCGCAACGACCACCGGTAAATCGAGGAAGGCGACCTCTACACCGACAACGCGGGCGCGCCATGTATTTGTCGTCAGCAGCATCGCAAAACCAATCGCCACCATCTGCGCCACCGTCGCCGTCTTCCCCATCCAGCTCGGCTTGATTTTAAATTCCTCATTCAGCACTCGAAAAATCACCGCGCCGATCACGATGACCGCATCGCGTGCAATCACCAGCACCGGAAACCACACAGGGAATTCATACTGCCAGTTGCTCACGCTGAGCGTAATGATGCCCGCGAGCAGCAGCCCCTTATCTGCGATGGGATCGAGGATGACGCCCAGTTTGCTCATCTGATTATATCGCCGTGCGATGTAGCCATCCACACCATCGCTCGCCGCTGCAATTACGAATACAACAATCGCCGTCCAGCGCATCGTTTCGTTGGGCGCGCCGTGCGCCACGCTCCGTCCGTAATAGAGTGCCATCATCACGAAAACCGGGATGAGGCAGATGCGAGCGATGGTGATCTTATTGGGAGTTGTCACGCGGTGTTCGTGTAAAAATGCCAGCCAGCAGGGAAACAAGCAAGCCGCGCAGCTTCACGAGCAGTGTAAATTGATTTTGCCAGCGCATAAGCCGCTGCTTAGGGTTCCCGAAAACACACCAACCACCATGATTGAACTTGAGGTCTATGCAGCAGGTGTCCGCAATCTGGAGAAAATCCTGGAGCTGGATCACGAACTCGAAACGATACCCGGACTGCACTACAAAGTAGATAGCAACCACGATATCGTTTATATGGAGTTCGATTCGCCGACATTCACTCTCACGGAGTTGAAAAGCATTTTTACCAAGCTCGGGCTGTCCGCAAAAATTGTGGGAACGATTCCGCAGGAGTTGAATCCCAAGAAGTCCAAAACCCAGCCCATCACGCTGCCAGCCTAGGCCGGCGACTGCACAGCACTGGCTTCGATTCACCAGCGCCAGTTCGCCACGCGATGCAAAATATACTCACTAAAACAGGCCGCACGGTTCTAGCGATCCTTGCGTATATCGGCGAAGTCGCGCGACTCGCCATGGAAAGCTTCCTTTCGATTTTTTCGATGCGCGTGCGCTGGCGGCTTGTGATGCGCCAGATCGTAGAAATCGGAACGCGCTCGCAGATGGTGGTTATAGTTACCGGCGCCTTCACAGGCGCTGTATTCTCGGCGCAACTTTACTTTCAGCTACAACGCCTCGGCATGGCTTCCACAGTCGGCTCCGTCACGGCTGTCGCAATGTTTCGTGAACTCGGTCCTGCGCTCGCAGGCTTGATGGTTGCAGGGCGTGTCGGTGCATCCATTGCGGCGGAAATCGGCACGATGAAAGTGACCGAGCAGGTGGACGCCTTGCGCTCGATTGGGGTGCATCCCGTGGACTACCTCGTCGTGCCGCGCGTTACTGCAATGATGATTTCCATGCCGCTGCTCGTTGCGGAATGCTGTGCGTTCAGTGTGCTGAGCGCAAACTACGTCGCGCTGAATGTGCTCGGAATTGCCGAAGCCGGCTATATGCGAAATCTGATTTTCTACGTCGGTCTTTTCGACATCTACAAAGCACTCATCAAAGGTTTCGTATTCGGTCTCATCATAGTTTTCGTCGCCTGCCGCGAGGGATTGCGCACAGAAAACGGCGCAGCGGGTGTTGGCCGCGCACCCACGGAGGCGGTCGTCATTTCATCCCTCGCGATTCTTGCCGTGAACTTCATCCTCACTTTCGCGCTGAACATCATCTTCCCTGCAAACTGATGATCGAAACACGCGAACTCACAAAGAGCTTTGGCAATAAGGCCGTTCTGCGCGGCGTGAGTCTCACGGTGCAGGATGGAGAAACACTCGTCGTGCTGGGCCGCTCGGGCTCCGGAAAAAGCGTGATCCTCAAGCATCTCATCGGACTGATGAAACCGGATTCCGGCGAGGTGCTGGTGGAAGGCGAACCGATCACTGGACTGCAGGAGCGCCAGATGACCAGCGTGCGGCGGAAGATCGGGATGCTTTTTCAAAGCGCCGCGCTTTTCGACTCGATGAGCGTTGAGGAAAACCTCGCATTCCCGTTGCAGGAACAGGGCGTCCGCGATTTGAAAATCATCAACGAACGCGTAGCCGAGGCGCTTGAAATGGTGGATCTTCCCGGCGAGCAAAAAAAAGCGCCAAGCGATCTCAGCGGCGGCATGAGAAAGCGAGTGGGGCTCGCCCGCACCATCATCGGGAAACCGCGCTGCATCCTCTATGACGAACCCACCACCGGCCTCGACCCCATCACCAGCGACAGCATCAATCACCTAATTCGCCGCTTGCAGCGCAGGCTTGGCGTCACTTCCATAGTCGTCACGCATGACATGAAGACCGCCTTTCACTGCGCAGACCGCATCGCGTTTCTCCACGAGGGGCGCGTGCATTTTTCCGGCACGCCCGATGAAATGCGTGCGAGCAAGGACACGGAAATCATGAACTTCATCGAAGGCCACAGCGGCGACACAGACACCTAAACACATGAACGAACAACATCGCGGAACCGAATGGAAAGTGGGGCTCTTTATCCTCATCGGCCTCGTCATCATCGCCGTTCTTTCCGTCAAATTCGGCAAACTCGGGCAGGGGCTCGACAAATTTTACACGCTCAATGCGGAATTCCCGAACGCCAGCGGCCTGCTGAAAAACGGTGACGTGCTGATGTTCGGTGCGCGCGTCGGCTTTGCAGAGCAGGCGCCGGCGCTTGTCGAGGGCCGCTACGCCGTCACCGTTCCTCTGCGGGTTCGTGCAGGCGTGAAAATCCCCAAGGGCGCAGTATTCATCATCGGTTCCTCGGGCATGATGGGTGACGCCTACGTCTCCATCGAATTACCGGCCAATCCCGACATGAATAATCTTTTTCAGGACGGCGATAATGTGGTCGGCTCGCGCATCAAAGGCCTTACCGAACTCACAGCAGAAAGCGGCAGTGTGATCGAAGAGATGAAAAAGCGACTGGAGGAATTGCAAAAGCCCATCGCCGATGTGCGCGAACAATTACTCGGGCCGAAGAACCTCAAAAACCTCGAGGAGAGCATCTCCAATTTTCGCGAGACCACCGTGAATCTAAAGCAAACATCGAAGGGGCTCGACGAAGTCGTCACCAAGGCCAAGGACGCCGCAAACACACTCAAGGAAGCCATGGATACCGCGAAAAGTGCCATGGGAAAAGTGGACGGCGTTGTTGTAAAAGTGGACGATGCAGCAACAGACTTAAAAAACGCACTTGTGGACATCCACAAAGCCGCCGAGACCGCGACCAAGGCACTCGACTCGGCAAAAACGCTTTTAAACAAAGCTAACAGTGGCAAGGGCGCACTCGGGATGCTCATTGGCGATCAGGAGACAGCGGACAATTTGAAATCACTCATCCGTAACCTCCGCGAGCACGGTATCCTTTGGTATAAGGACAAGGAAAAGAATTAAACATACACTCGCACGGAAACACCCTTGCGGCAGTGGCCTGGCCATTGCTCATTAGAAACTAATTCATGAATAACGGCCCAACGATCAACCTGCTGCGAATTCTCTTCGTCATATTCGGTGCGTTTCTTGGCAGTGAAATCGGCTACTACTTTTGGAATGCGCCTCGTTTCGGTATTTGTGGCGGCGTCATCTTCGGCCTTCTCGTCGTCCTCGCGGATCGCCTTCTCAAAGGATTCACACTGCGGATGTTTTCCTGCGCCACATTCGGCCTGCTGCTGGGATTCCTCGCCTCGCGTCTGTTGCTCGGCTCCGAGTTGCTGAAACACACCAGCCACGACGTCCAATGGCTCGTCGGTCTCGGCATTCACGCGACATTCAGCTATCTGGGCATGATGCTCGCCGTCCGCAGTAATCGCGACGAATTTGCACTCATCGTCCCATTTGTCCGCTTCCGTGCAGAACGCGAGCCCGAGACTCCCGTCATCGTGGATTCCAACATTATTCTCGATGGGCGCCTTCCTGAAATTGTCGCCACCGGTTTTCTGCGCGGCTCCTTTGTCGTCCCCAGCTTTGTCCTCGATGAACTGCAAATCCTCGCGGACTCCAGCGACCACGCGAAGCGCGACAAGGGTCGCATCGCGCTCGCGCGCCTGCAGGAAATGCGGCGCGACACTGCTCTCAACCTTTCCATCCACGAAGGAACCATTGACACATTCGGTGCGGTGGACACCAAACTCGTCCAACTCGCCAAAATCCTCAACGCCCGCCTCCTCTCCAACGACGGCAACCTTTGCAGCATCGCCCGCCTGCAAGGCATCACCGCCCTCAACCTCAACGAACTCAACAAAGCCCTCCGCCCCGCGCTCAGCGTCGGCGATGAAGTCGAACTCTCCCTCACCCGCGAAGGCCGCGACGCCCATCAGGCAGTCGGCTACCTCGGCGACGGCACCATGATCGTCGTCAACCACGCACGCCCGCTGCTCGGGAAGGTCACCACCGTCACCGTCAGCAGCGTCCTGCAAACCAGCGCCGGCCGCCTCTTCTTCGCCGAAGTGAAGGCTACGGCGTGATTTTGCTACGGCTGGAGTGTGACGCGCAGACGAATAAAACGCGGACCATTGGAAGCGGGCATCGCGTCCCGGACTTCCACCAGTTCAGAGCCGTCCGTCATGAGCGTAGCCGAGACTTCCTGGCCTGGGTTCCATGTTTGTAAATCCCCGGAGGTTTCGACCACATAGCCTATGCCTGCAAGTTGCCGCAGGCGGCGGTAGCGGAGCGTTGCATAGTCCTGCCCGGCGGATTGCGTAAGGAAAACGGGGAGCGCCGTGGCGGAATCCTGAATGAGCGGATTCAAATCAAGGGCGCACTCAATGAGATTCGAGAGGCCATCGCCATCGGGATCCGCGAGAGGGCTTTGTTGTTCCGCTGGCAGCGCATTGAGATTTGCAGCCTGCCACTGAGCGAACGTGGAGATGCCTGCGAGGGCGGTCATCTTTCCATTGCGCATCAGCACTTGTTCGTTTCTCGGGATTCGGTTGTCGAAGCCGGTGAATGTGCTGCTTCCCTCCACATAGCGATAACCGCCTCCCACGAATTGATCGTTGTCGCCGGGCTCAATAAACAGCCGGTAGCCGCCGGATGGTTTCTTCAACATTTGGCCGCCTTCCCAGCTATCGTGGTAGAGCGGAGTTGCACCGCCCCATCCTGTAATCAGGTTGTTCGAAGTGACATGAATCCACCGGGCATTCTGCTGAAAATCCACATAGATGCCGTGGTAAGTAGCCCCCTCGCGCCATGCAAAAAACTCGTTCGTGTTCGTGCTCGGCAAAGCCAGCGGGACGGGCGTGCTCCATTGAGTCCAGTCGGCGCTCGTGGGGTGTATCTCGTGTGCGCGCAGGTTCGGTATCGGTGAAATGGATGGAGCGCCGTCGGGACTGATGGCTATGAGGATGTGAACCGAACCATCTCCATCGCGGAAGAAACATGGATTCCAAGTAAGCTGCCCGGTCGCACCCGGTAGAACACACGCGATTTCGCCGACGAGCGTCCAGTTCAACAAATCCATGGACTTCACCAGTCCGAAAGACGCGTGCCTTCCGTAGTTGCCGGAAGTGTAAGCAACCCAGTAATAGCCGGAGTCGAAAATAATCGCCGGGTCGCGCACGACATTTTCAAAGCCCGCCCACCCCGCCGGTTGCCATACGGGATTGCCGCCATTGAGCGCCGTCCAGTTGAGAGCATCGGGGGACACGGAAATATAAAGCCGCTCGTCACCGCCATGATTGTTCGATTTGAAATGCGACATCACAAACCGCGAACCCGCCGGCACGATCGGAGCCGGATTTACTATTGGCGCGCTGGCGACGTTCGGGGTTCGCCGACTCACTTTGGCAGTGCGGCGAGCCGGGCCTGCGGCGAACGCAAATGCACTTCCGATGAGTAGGATTGCAAGAGCTGCGCGCATTTCCACTTGGTAATGCACACTGTCGTGGAGGGCAAGCGGCGTTCAAATATCCCCGGCTTCCAAGCTCTCATGCAACTATTGCCTCGCCTGCACCGCCGGAGCCGGCAGCAATTGCACCGGCGAAAATGCGCATCCACCTGCCCGAAACCACGCCACCCGAATAAAGGAGTCATTCAATAGGCCCAATTCGTCCTATATCCCCTATACGCCCTATTTAGCCGACCGCGTCACGGGGCTGGCCAGTTGGTAGTGCGCGCTGAGGATCGCATACCAGCGCTCGGCGTGGATGAGGAGACCGCGCGGGCCAAAGTGGATGCCGTCGTGGCGGTAGTCGCCGCTGCCGACGAGGTCGGTGGTGTCCGGCCCTCGATGGGCGATGCCCTTTTCCCAAAGCGCCTTTTGCGCGCCGAGGATGCTGGCGATGCCCGCTTCACGCGCCTCGTTGTTTTTGCCGTTGGGCGGAAAGTAGCAGTTGCCAGCGACGAACCAATCCACAGGCCAGCCGAGTTGTTCGCGGCTGAACTGGATCATCGCTTTCGCATCGCGCTCGTAGTCGGCGGCGGGCGTGGCTTCGTGCTGGCCAGTGTCGGCATCCGCCTCACCCTGCACCCATAGCACGGCGCGGAATCCCTGCGGGCCTAACCACTTTGCGCGCTCAATGAGGCGCTCGATGTTTTTTTGAAATGCCCCGGGAACCCATTCGCGTATGCGCAGCCAGTTCACCGTCGCGCAGCGGAAGCAGACGGGTGCGCGCGTGGTGCGCGAAAGCATGTCGCCGAGGATGGGCCACGGGGTGCCGCCGTCGCCGACGCCGCCGGGAATCGGGTCCGACGCCTGCGTGAATTGTTTGCCATCGAAATAGACGGAGAGGGACTCGGCGGACTTTTGGCGGGGCTTGCCGTAGTTGACGGAGTTGGACTGCCCGGCGGTGATGAAGATGTCGCCGACGCCGACCTTTTCCACCGTCGCCTGCGAGAGCGCATCGGTGTCTGCGGCGCTTTTGCGAAAGCGCACGGTGAGTTGATACCAACCGCCCGTCTCCAGCTTGAGCGTGCCGGTGAATTTGCCGTCCTGGATTTGCGCGTCCTTTGCCACGACCGTCCACTCCACCGCCTTGCCGCGCAGCCCCTGCTGGATGTCCGCTTTCGCCTCCACAATCGTCGCCTCCGCCGGCACAGCGCCCGCGATTTTCACCTCCGCCGTCTCATCCGCGCGCCGCTGAAACACCTGCCGCTCCAGCGGAAGATCGAGCCCCGCTGCTTGCGAAATGCCGGTCAGCGCGAGCAGTTGTGCCACGAGCGTGGCGACGAGGGCGGGGATACGGAGACGGAAGAATGTGTGCATGGATGCAGTTGCGCGGTTTCGCAGCACCGTTGTCAATCACGCGCAGGCCCAATCATTTTTTTGCCAATCCTGCTTTGCCACTTTCTGCGCGAGCCTCTAACACTCCGCCGCATGAAACTCATTCGTGTCCCATGGATTCGCTGCCGCGCAGACGAGATGGGCGCTATTGAATGTGAGATGTGCTGGCGGAACCGCGACTTCATCATCCTCGCCTACACGGAAAACGAAGCGAGAAGCTGGTGGGGCGAACTTTCCGAAAGCGAGCGCGAGCAGCAACTCGGCATGGATTCCGCAGGCTCCGGCGACGAGCCGGGGCTGTTCTGACTGAGGAGGGAAGCGGGATGCCGCAGATTATTTCGACCACGGATGTCACGGATGTCACGGATGGACACGGATAGATGGATGATTCGTGGCGAAACCCATCCGTGATAATCCGTGTCATCCGTGGTCAATCATCCCCGTCATCCGAGGAGTCGCGTCGTGAGAGGGAGGGGAGCCAGCAGCCGGATTCGAACCGGCGACCTGATGATTACAAATCAACTGCTCTACCAACTGAGCTATGCTGGCGCATCATCTCATCTAGTGCGGATGCGGGAATTCTGGCAAGGAACGTTTGTCATTCGTTGGGTAAAAGTTGAAATGACGCGGCCTTCGGGAAGTGAAATCAGGAGTGTGAGAAATATAAAAAACCTCCGCGCCAATTCACGGCGTGAGGCTGGCAATTCGCGGTGAGCGGGGTTTTGAGGGCGGGGTATTTTTACCCGCGAAACCTAAACAAAACTATGGATCCTGAACTCTGGGCACTCTTCGCATTCACCGTTGCCGGTATCTACGCGCTCTGCGTCGTCTTTAAAATCCAGCGGATGCAGTAGCCGGACGGGCTACTTGATGATTCCGCGCGCGCTTTGCGCGACGAATCCGATGACGTGCTCGACTTCGGGCAGGTCGGGAAGTTGGGCGCGCATTTGCTCGACGGCTTGTGCGACGTTGAGGTCGCCGCGATAGAGGATGCGGTAGGCTTCCTTGAGCGCACGGGCGGCTTCGGCGCTGATACTGTGACGCTCCAAGCCGACTTTGTTGATGCCTCGCACGCGGGCGGGGTTGCCGTCGGCGATCATGAATGGCGGGACGTCCTGCACGATTTTCGAGCAGCCGCCAGTCATGGCGAGTTTGCCGATGCGGCAGAACTGATGGACCGCCGTGAAGCCGCCGAGGATGACGTGGTCTTCGACGGTGACGTGTCCGGCGAGGGTGCCGTTGTTGGAAAATACGACGTCACTGCCGACGGTGCAGTCGTGCGCGATGTGGCAGTAGGCGAGAAAGTGGTTACGGCTGCCGATGCGTGTGCTGGCTCCCGGTGCGGTGCCGCGATTGACGGTAACGAATTCGCGGAACGTGTTGCCGTCGCCGATTTCGAGATGGGTGGGCTCGCCGGCGTATTTCAAATCCTGCGTGCGCTGGCCGATGGCTGCGAAGGAGAAGAATTGATTGCCGGTGCCAATCTTCGCCGGGCCGCTGAGTGATACGTGGTGCTGG
>CAIYUV010000222.1 GCA_903929475.1 uncultured Spartobacteria bacterium | reverse complement strand
GCGCCGCACGCTGCCGTGCACGCGGAAACCGCGAGGACAATCGGGATAAAATGTAGAGTTGCGGACTTCACGCGAAAACATTTTGCACGATATCGCCTGTGGATACCACTCTCCATTCCGAGGAGTTTTTTCGACCTGCCACCTCAGCCGCCGCAGCCAGCATCATCGCGAAGGTGACACGCGACCGCATCATGCTAGAACTCGATTCACCACAACACCTCGCCGCACTCCGCCAACATGGGCCTTGTCCAATTCATCGCCGATCTTTTCTCCCCGTCCAGCAAGCCACGCTCGGGCTCTGACCCGCGCCACGCACTCGGACGCCGTGGCGAAAAACTCGCTGCGAAATTCCTCCGCAAAAACGGCCACAAGATCCTCTGCAAAAACTTCCGCCCCAAAGCCGGCGGCGAAGTGGACATCGTCTGCCGCGACACCGCCACCAACGAACTCGTCTTCGCCGAAGTAAAAACGCGCAGCCAGGAAGGCTGGGGCCGCCCCGCCGACGCCGTCACGCGCGACAAGGAAGAACTCATCGCCCGGGGAGCGCGCCGCTGGATCCGCCTGCTCGACCGACAGGACGTCTGCTACCGCTTCGACATCATCGAAATCATCATCGGCGACAGCGAAGAACCCCACATCAACCAAATCAAAGCCGCCTTCTGCCTCCCCGAAAACCGCAGGAGGTAGCGGGCACCCTCAACTTTGAAACATCAGCTTCGAATGCGAATGCGATGCACTTCCACCAGCAGCAGCTTGCCCCGGTAAAAATCCCGCGCCGGGTTGCCTCGCAAAAATTCAACCACAGCGGACATCAGTTGCGGGATGATTTCCGGATGGTTGTGAAGTTGGATGGAAAGAATTCCACCATGTCCGGCAGGCGGATACGCCACGATATCCGAAAAATCTCCATTGAGTGAAACGAGGATCGCATCCAGTTCCCGCGCCTTCTCCAGCACGACAGGATCAAGAGCGCGGACGGGAAGAACTTCGCGCAGCAGGAAGACTTGATGCCCTGCATCACGGAATGCGTCCGTGATGCTTGCGGGCACGCATTGATCCCCGAGAAAAAGCAGACTCATGCCGCCGCTTCGTAATCCGCGAGATCGCGGGCGTAGTGCAGGCAGGCCTCCACATCCTCCGCTGTAACGTCTGGAAACTCGCGGGCTATCTCCTCCGCATCTTTTCCGCTCGCCACGTAGCCGAGAATGAGCGCGACCGGAATGCGTGTTCCTTTGATACAAGGTTTTCCACGAAGGATGCCCGGTTCGCTCGTGATGCGTTCACGCCAGTTCATACACGCACGATGCCCGATGTCCCCCGCAGCGTCAACGCCCGGCTTGCCACCCAAACCAAAAGGCCACCCGCCTTGCGACGGATGGCCTTTGGTGAAATTGAGCGAAGAATCTGCCCGTTCCTATTTCCTCCGTCTCCGTGCTAATGCGAACACACCGGCGCTCAACATCAACACCGTGGTTGAGGGTTCAGGGACACTCGCAACACGGAATCCGATGACGTTGAACGAGGACGAGGGCGAGAAGTTGAGGCGGTCCGAGGCGCGCACGAGGAAGTCCTCGGTGCTGCCCCAGTCGCCACCGCGGAGCGCGCGACCCTCGGACGCTGAGTCATTGGGTGCGGTAAAGGCACTTTCGTTCCACTCCCACACATTCCCATCCTGCCCCATCGTCCCGTAGGAACTCAGGCCTCCAGCTTGCGTGATGTCCGCAGGGGCAGCGGCAACTCCATTATACACCGCCGTCCCCGCTCCCGTCCCGCTCGCCACCGCTGTCGGGATGCTGTTGCTCCCCGTCGCGTAGTCAAAATACGTCGTCCCACTCCCGCTGTAAAATGCCGCTTTATACCACTCATTCTCGCTCGGCAAAAAGTAATGCGCGTTGCTGTTGCGATACTGATTGCTCGCATCATACCCAGCATCGCCGGGCGTCCACAGCACCAGATTCGCGCTCGCTTGGGTATTGCTCGTGTAGCCGCCATCACCGGGATTCAACGAAAACTTGTAGGCGGGCGCATAGCTTTTGCTCACGTTCAGCCAGTTCACAAACCGCGCCGCCTCATTCCAACTCACGCTCGTCGCAGCCTGGTTCACGCTGGTGCGCGTGTCCTTGGTGATGAACAAACCGCCCTCAGCGTTTGCCTTGTTGATCATGTCCTCGCTGATCTCATACGTCCCCATCTGAAACTCGTAGCCCACCCCGCCATACGGCGTGAAATAAATCCCCGTCGGCCCGCTGTCATTCGCGTTCCCAGCATTGCCGATGTCCACAAAATCAATCGTGAACGCATTGCCCCCGCTGCCAAAAGTATCGGCATGGGCGGATGTGACGATGAATGCCAGCGCTCCGGCTAGCATGAATCCAGGTTTGTGCGTGGTGGTGGTTTTCATGTTTGTTTGGTGTTTTGTTTTTTCTGAAATTTCCCGCGCCTACGGCACGGTGATCACCACTTCGGCGCAGGGCTGGCTTTCGCCGGCGGCGTTGACGGCGGTGATGGTGATTTTGAAGATGCCGCCGCTGGGCAGGCCGGTGAGCGTGGCGTCGCTGTCGGTGACGGTGGCAAGGCGGTTCGGGTGGCCGCCGGGCAGTTCGCCGTAGACGTGGTAGCTCTCGGCGCGGCGCGCGTCGGCCCAATCGGCGTAGATGGTGCCTGCGGGGCCGGGGGTGAGGACGAGGCCGTCCGGGATGCCGGGTGTGGCGGGGTCGGCGGGCGCGTTCAGGCCAAAGGCATACCAGAGCGGGTCGGCGTCGCCGAGGACTTGCTCCAGTTCGTCAATGAGGCCGCGCATCCGTGTGCGGAGGGCGGCCTCGGCGTCGTCACGAGTGTTGATGGCTTGGGAGAGGGCGGTGGTGCTTTGGTTAAAGGCGCTGCGTGCATCCGAGAGGGCGTTGAAGGCGGTGCCGGCGGCGGCGGCGGTGAAATTGATTTGCGCGATTTCGCGGGCGGGGTTGGCCGTGAGGTAATCGGTGATTTTGTGCAAAAGCTCCTGCCGTTCGGCAATGATGCCGGGGATGGCGAGCGAGCCGCTGGGGAAGCCCACCGCGATCCACGCCTGGCTCCACGCCGAGCCGAGCACGGGGGAGAGCGCGTTTTTGGCGAGGGCGATGAAGGCCTTGCCGTTGGAATCGGCCACCGTCTGCGCGGTGCCCGCGTTTTTCTTGCCCAGCTTGGCTGCATCCACCGCATCCTGCGCGGTGCGGGCGGCGGCGAGGTCGGCGCGAATGTCCGCCTCCTTGTTTTGTTTCAGGCCGATGCTGGTTTCATACGTGTGCGCCCCGTCCGCCATATCTTCGGCGAGGGTGAAGAGGGAATTCGCTGCGTTGGGTAATGGGTTGGCTGCCATGGTCGTGGTTGTCTGGTTTTGGTTCTGTTTTGTAGGAAAATCCTGCGCCTCAGAAGGAAACGGTATTTTTCAGAGCAAAACGGCTCTTTTTTGACCGTGATTTGCGCCAATCACGTCTCCACGGCTCCCGAGTTGGCGAGATTTGCGCCAATCTCCACTCCACGGCTCCCGAGCTGGCGAGATTTGCGCCAATCTCCGCTCCACGGCTCCCGAGCTGGCGTGATTTGCACAAACCGCCGCAACTCTGCTCCCGAGCCGCCGAGATTTGCGCCAATCTCTGCTCCACGGCTCCCGAAACGCCGAGATTTGCACAAACCACCACAAAACGAGCCTCGTGCGACCGTGAAAAATCCCCCTCCGGGAAAAAGAAACCCCGCTTCCCGCTCGCTTTTAGAAAAATCCCCCAACCGCCTATAAATGACCGATAACCGATAACCGATGACCGATAACCGATGACCGATAACCGATAACCGATGACCGTGGAGAGAAGCGCGCTGGGTGGAAGTGCCGCTGAAAGCATGGCGCGTTTATAATGTAGCCTAAAATTATCTGGCAAGGAATTTTTCTATGAAAAATCGAAGGTATCATTCCCACTCACCCGCCCATCGCTCCGCATCACCGCAAACTCACCCCTTTTCAGCCAGACGCCGCACGACTTCGCCCGCTCCGATGAAGCCGAAGACGCCGGTGACAAAAGTCGCCGCGCCGTAGCCGCTGGCACAGTCCATCCGCAGGCTTTCGCCGGGGGCGGGTTCGGGGCTGCATGTGCCGTCGGGCTGCGGAAAGACGGGGGCTTCGGGGGAATAGACGCATGGCACGCTCATCGGTGACGGGATCTTCGTGACGCCCTGCGGCCAGCCGTGTTCGCGGCGGAGTTCGCGGCGGACCTGGCGGAGGAGTTCGTCTTTTCCCGCGAGGCCGAGGTCCGATGCGCGCACCATGGTCGCATCACGCTTCCCGCCCGCAGCGCCGCAGGTGAGCACGTTGCGACCGAGGGTGCGGCAGGTGTGGATGAGGTGCGCTTTGGTGCTCATGCGATCCACGGCATCCACGACGAAATCGAACGCGGGGGCGAGCAGTTCGGCGGCGTTGGTGCGGGTGTAAAACTCCATCACTTCCACGACACGACATTCCGGCGCGATGAGGCGCACGCGTTCGGCGAGGACGGCGACTTTGGGGCGACCGATGTTTCCATCGAGCGCGGGGAGCTGGCGGTTGGTGTTCGTCACGCACACGTCGTCCGCATCCACGAGCGTGAGCGCGCCGACGCCCGATCGTGCGAGCGCCTCGACCGTCCAAGCGCCGACGCCGCCGACGCCGATCACACACACGTGCGCCGCACGCAGCCGCTCCAGCCCCTGCTTTCCAAAAAGTCTGCCGACGCCGCCAAAGCGCGCCTCGTAGTCAGAATCGCTCGTCATTTCACGTAAGCCTCCATCGCCTCGCGCGTGATCGCATACCACGCACCGCAGCGCGGGCAGCTCATGCGCAGGACTTCATCGGGGCCAAACAAATCCGCCGGTTCCTGTCGGAAAGTGGGGGCGAGCACCTGCATCATGCGTTGTTCGTTGCAGCCGCAGTCCCATCGGTAAAAGCGCTTCTCCAGCAGGCTGAGCTGCTCCTTTTGATCAATCGTGCGAATTGCCTCCTCGTCGAGCGCCTCAAACCACGCGAGGTCGCAATCCGGGTGCGCGCTCACCATCACAAAATCCTCGTCGCCATGCCGGAAGAGCCGCGCGGGCGACTGCTCGCTCTGCTCGTAGTATCGCTCGACCGCGAGAAACACATCGGCGTCGCGCAATTCCACGATGCTGCGCCGTGGCTGCCCCGTGCCGCGCAGCACATCGCTGATAAAAACACTGCGCCCGTCGCGTTTCACATTGTCCGTGAAAAGCTGGCCAACGACCGCACCGCGATTGTTGTCGCCGGTGACAAACAAGTTCACGAGCGGGTCGGCGAAATGAATCGTCCATGCCGTCGTCTCATTCCACGGGCGCGATGCGCAATGCAGCGTGAGCGCGGCGAGCGCGTCCTTCAGCATCGCATCCGGCCCCGGCGCAGGACGGTGCCCGTGGGTGCTTTGGTGGAGATAGTAATCCACATACATCTCGCCAAATTCCGCCCGGGCCACGAGCGCATTGCGTTCGCGGACAAAATACGTGCGCACTTCCAGTCCCTGCGGCGGTTCGTTTTCTTCGGTCATCGCCGCAAATTACGCAGAGCGCAGTGCCGACGGAAAGCCCGCCGTGCTTTCAAAAACAATCTTTCGTAACTGTCCGCTCGCATACCGCCCTCGCAGACGCTAAATCGCCCCCATGTTCAAACGAAAATACTCCGTTCCCGGCACCGCTCCGGCCACGCTCGGCGCACCGCCACCAGAGGCGCGTCCGCCCGTTTTCCGAATCACCGAATACGGCGAGGCCGGCGTGAACGAACGCACAGTAGAGAGCGTGGCCGACCTCCCGCCCACCGCTGCTGACGGAAAAATCCTGTGGATTGAAATGAACGGTCTCGGCGACGTGGCAGCGCTCAAGGCGCTCGGCGAAAAATACGACCTTCATCCGCTCGCACTTGAAGACGTCATCAACGTCGGCCAGCGTCCTAAACTCGAACCCTACGGCGCACATCTCTTCGTGATCGCGCAGATGATTTACCACGACAGGGAAAGCTGCCTCTGCGGAGAGCAGGTCAGCATTTTCATCGGGCACAACATTCTCATCAGCATCCAGGAGGAGGACGACGAGGATGTCTTCACGCCGGTGCGCGAGCGCATCCGCGGCGGCGGCGGTTACATTCGCAAGCTCGGCGCGGACTACCTCGCCTACGCGCTGCTCGATTCCATCGTGGATCATTGTTTTCCCGTGCTGGAAAAAGTGGGCGAGGCCCTCGAAGAAATCGAAGAGGACGTGCTGGAAAAGCCCGGAAAAAACACCGTCGCTCAGCTCCACGGATTGAAACGCTCGCTCATGCAGCTCCGGCGCTTCGTGTGGCCCGAGCGCGATGTCGTCAGCGCCCTGCTGCACAGCGACAGCACCATCGTGCAGGCAGAGACAAAAGTTTTCCTGCGCGACCTCTACGACCACACGGTGCAGATCATGGATCTCATCGAGGCCTACCGCGATGTCGCCACAGGGCTCGTCGAGCTTTACCTCAGCAGCGTGAGCCTTCGCACCAACGAAGTCATGCGCGTGCTCACCGTGATGTCGTCGCTCTTCATTCCCCTCACTTTTATCGTGGGCCTCTACGGTATGAATTTCCAAAACACCACCGGGGACGGTTCCCCCGCGCCGACCAACATGCCCGAGCTTCATTGGAAATACGGCTATCTGGGCGTCATCGCCGTGATGGCCTTCATCTCCGTCTGCCAGATCTTTTTCTTCAAAAAGAAAAAGTGGCTCTAGGCTCCGTCGCCACACATGGCGCTGACCATCCATCGAGGAAACTCCCTTAGTTCACTCGCCGACGCCCTCGTCGAAGTGCAGCGCGTGAATCCGCTGATGCCGCTCGTTGCGGAGCCGATCATCGTCCAGTCGCTTGGCATGAAACGCTGGCTCAGCTTCGCCATCGCCGAGCGCCTCGGCGTCGCTACAAACATCGGATTCCATTTTCCCGGCGGCTTCGTCTCGCAGCTATTCGCCGCAGTGCTGCCCGATTCAAAATCCAGCTCCGTCTTTGATCGCGAAGTCCTCCCCTGGCGCGTCTTCGCCGTGCTCCCGCCGCTCCTCGCGCGTCCGGAATTCGCTCAGCTCGCCGCCTACGTGGACGGCGAAAATCACGAACTAAAAACCTTCCAGCTCGCCGGGCAAATCGCCCGCGTGATGGACCGCTATATCGCCTACCGCCCGCGCATGATCCTCGACTGGCAGCGTGGCACTGGCGACGACTGGCAGGCGATCCTGTGGCGCGAACTCGCGCGCGACGAAATCCACGCGCCGATGCTCGCAGAGCGATTCCGCAGTCGCGCCACCGCGAGTGCCGGCAAACTCCCCGCACGCTTCTCGATCTTCGGTGCCGCATCACTCGGCCCGTTCTTCCTCGACACCCTCGCCGAGGCCGCACGCCACACGGAGGCGCATCTTTTCCTCCTCACGCCCACGCCCGAATACTGGGGCGACATCGCCTCCGAAAAAACCATCGCGCGCATCCGCAAAAAAAATCCCGCCGCCGCCGTAAATCGCGAGCAGGGGCATCCGCTACTCGCATCGCTCGGAAAAGTCGGGCGTGATTTCTTCGAGACCGTCGCCGGCATCGAGGGCGCGGACGAGCGCGACTATTTCGTTCCACCCACGTGCAACACCGCGCTCGCCCGCATCCAGCGCGACATCTTCGATCTGCGCGACCGCACGGCTCACGATGCGGAAAAGCACCCATTCACCACCGACGACAAAAGCATCCAGCTCCACACCGCCCACTCCCCGCTTCGCGAAATCGAAATTCTTCACGACCAGATGCTCGCATGGTTTGAGCGCGGCATCACACCGCGCGACATTCTCGTGATGATGCCCGATGTGGAAACCTACGCGCCCTTCATCGAGGCCGTCTTCTCCACGCCCGAATCCGAGCGCACGCGCATTCCCTTCAGCATCGCAGACCGTGCCGCTTCGCGCGAAAACGTCGTCGCACAATCATTCCTCGCCCTGCTCGCCCTCGCAGGCGCCCGCTTCACAGCGCCCGACGTGCTCGCCCTCCTCGACCTCGCCCCCGTTCGTGCGCGCTTCGACATCTCCGAGACAGACCTCCCGCTCATACGCGACTGGACCGCGCGCGCCGGCATCCGCTGGGGAAAGGATGCAGCACACCGCGCTTCGTTCGACATTCCCGCTTTCGCGCAAAATTCGTGGCGCAGCGGAATGGATCGCCTGCTCCTAGGATTCGCACTCCCCGGCGATGGCGAAATGCTCTTCGATGGTATTCTCCCCGAGCCTGTCGCCGAGGGTTCCTCTGCGCAAACACTCGGCGCGTTCGCAAATTTCACCGCCACACTCTTCGCTCAGCTCGACGATCTCGCCGCGCCACGCACTGCCGCAGAGTGGACGCCAGCACTCCACGCACTGCTCGATGCCTTCACCTCCCCCGATGATGCCTACGCCGACGACCGCAGCGAAGTCGCCGCGCATCTCGACGCCATCGCAACCAACGTGGCACACGCGTCCCCACCCGCGCTCTCCGAAATCTCCTTCACCATCATCCGCACCCACCTCGGCACCGTCCTCTCCGGAACCGAGCGCGCGGGCACCGGCTTTCTCTCGGGCCGCGTCACCTTCTGCTCCATGAAACCGATGCGCTCGATTCCGCATCGCATCATCGCACTGCTCGGCCTCGACGGCGACGAGTTCCCCCGCCGTGACACCTCCCCGCAATTCGATCTCGTCGCCACCGACCCGAAGCCCGGCGACCGCAGCACGCGCGATGACGACCGGCAGATTTTCATCGAGTCGCTTCTCGCCGCTCGCGACGTGCTGCACCTCAGCCACGTCGGCCTCTCCGCGAAGGACAACGCCCCGCTCCCGCAAAGCACCCTCGTCGCCGAACTCCTCACACACCTCGACGCCACATTCACATCACCAGACAAAAAGTCGCCCTCCGCGCACATCACCGTCACGCACCCGCTGCAAGCGTTCAGCCCGCGCGCGTTCGCTACACCGCTGTTTTCTTTTTCATTGGAAAATGCGCGTGCCTGCGCCGCAGCCAGCGCCGCTAGAAATCCACGCGCCCCTATTTTCCCCACGCCACTGCCGGAGCCGGAAATCGCACGCGAACTTTCCCTCGGACGCCTCACGCAATGTCTCGGGCATCCCGTGAAATTCTTCGCACGTTCGCAAAACATCCGCCTTCCCGGCGAAGAAACCGAAGCATGCGACACCGAGCCGCTCACGCTCGCGGGCCTCGACAAATACCAACTCGCCACAGAACTGACCGAAGCCGCCCTCGCAGGCATCCCCTCCGCCGCAAAACAAAACTCCATGCGCGCAGCAGGCACACTCCCGCCCGCGTATCCCGGCCTCGACACCTTCCACACCGCTGACGCCGAGGCGCGCCGCTTCGCACGTCGCGTGCAATCTCTCGCACCCGATCCACTGCTGCCGCCGTTGACCATCACAGCCACCGTGGACGACTGGCGCATCAACGCCACGCTCACCGACGTGCGAGCAACTGGTCTCGTCTTCGCACGCCCGGCTGACTTGAGGGCAAAGGATTTCCTTCGCGCATGGCTCACGCACCTCATCCTCTGCGCCGCCGCGCCCTCGGGCGTGGCGCCGCGCACGCTCATCATCGGCAAAACCCCGAAGAGCGGCCCCGGCGAATTTGAGTTCACCGCCCCCGCCGATCCCATGGAACCGCTGCGAGACATCCTCGCCATCTACCGCGCCGCGCAATGCGAGCCGGTGCGTCTCTTCCCCGAGTGCGCCCTCGCCTTCGTCGAAACAAAACCGCCGAAGGATCCACGCGCCGCCGCTTATAGCGAGTGGTCCAGCGACAACGACTTCGCCCGCACCGAGAGCGACGACGAATGGAACGCCTTCTTTTTCGCACACGAACCCAGTCCGCTCGATGCCTCGCTTGAGCGCTGGGCCGTGAAAATCTTCCAGCCGCTTCTCGCGCATCGCTCGGTGCCCGCAGGCTCACAACCAACGCGACGGCGATGAACTTTGACCTCGCCAATACACCGCTCCCTCACGGCGTCACCGTGCTCGAAGCCTCGGCAGGCACGGGAAAAACCTACGCGCTCGCAGGCATCTACCTCCGCCTCGTCGTCGAGCACGGGCTCACACCATCGCAAATTCTCGTCACCACCTACACCGAGGCCGCGACTGCCGAACTGCGCGGACGCATCCGCACGCGATTGGAAAATGCGCTGCGTGTTTTCCATGGCGATGCACCCGATGCGAACGATACGCTGCTTCCAGCGCTCATCGCACGTGCGCAAAGGAGCGAAGCCATCGAACGACTGGACTGCGCGCTGCGTGGCTTCGACGAAGCAGCCATCCACACCATCCATGGCTTTTGCGAACGCTCGCTGCGCGAGCACGCGTTCGAGAGCGGCACCACGTTCGACGCGGAGCTTCTGCCGGATCAAAGCGAGCTGCTCCACGAAGTCGCCGCCGATTTCTGGCGTCGCGAAACCTACGGCGATGACCCCGTGGCAGCCGCGCTGACGCTCGCATCCGGCATCAATGTGGACGACCTCGCCGCCATGCTCCCGCGCGTGCTCGCGAACCCGCGAATCACCATCCTGCCGGACGAGGACGACATCGCCCCATTGCACGCACGCGCACGAGAGCTTGTCGGGACATTTGTAAAATCATGGCCCGCATGGCGTGAACAAGTGCGCGCTCTTTTCCTCACAGAAGGCTGCAACGCGTGGGCAAATAAACCCGCACGTGCCGAGGCAACAGAGCCGCTTCTCGACGCGCTCGATGCACTCGCAGCGGATATAGAAGCGCCCGCCGCCAGCTACGAGGCATTCGCGCATTTCACCAATCAGTGGCTCGACGAAAGCAGTTCAAAGAAATCGAAACTCGGCCCACCGCAGCATCCATTCTTCGATCTAGCTACCGCCTTCGCCGCCATCCTCGAAAGCTACGGCCCTGCCGCGCGCGCGAACTTTCTCCGACGTGCGCGCACGGAAATCGCCGTCCGCAAGGCCGAGCGCAGCCTGCGCTCCTTCGACGATCTGCTCACGCTGCTCGATACCGCGCTCCCCGCACCGCGCGGCGGGGCGCTGGGCGACGCGATCCGCTCGCGCTTTCACGCCACGCTTGTGGACGAATTTCAGGACACTGACGCGGTGCAGGACGCGATTTTCTCGAAGCTCTTCGGCGCAGGCGAAACCTGGCTCTTTCTCATCGGCGATCCCAAGCAGGCCATCTACGGATTTCGTGGTGCCGACGTCTTCACATACATCGCAGCGACGCAGCGCACGCCGCCAGAGCGACGCTACGATCTCGGCACGAACCACCGCTCCGCCACGCGACTCGTCGGAGCGGTGAACGAACTTTTTTCCATGCACCCGATGCCCTTCGTGGAAAAACGAATCGCATTCCACCAAGTAGCCGCCACAGGGCGCGCCGACACCAAGCCGCTGCGCGTGAACAACACCTCGCGCGCACCGATGCGGCTGTGGCTGTGGGAAGACGACAAACTCATCGCAACCGGACGCGCGAATGTCGAACTGCCAGCCATCGTCGCCGCCGAAATCCGCCGTATGCTCGACAGCGCGACACTCGACGGAAAGCCGCTGCGTCCGTGCGACTGCGCAGTGCTCACCTTCAAAAACGCACAGGCGCGCGCCATGCAGTCCGCGCTCGCCGCACTCAACATTCCCGCTGTCCTGATGAGCAACGCCAGCGTCTTCGCCTCACGCGAGGCCGTGCATTTGCGCATCCTGCTCGCCGCACTCGCCGAGCCGTGGCGTGAGGACAAGGTGCGCGCCGCGCTGCTGACAGACTTTTTCTCCTCGGCAACAGACTGTGGCGAAGCTTTCCGCGACGCCCACGCACGATGGCGCGGGCGCGGTTTTATCGTGATGCTCCGCGAGTTTCTCCGTGCGCTGCACGTGCGCGAGACGCTGCTCGCACGCCCCGGCGGCGAAAGGGCACTGACAAATGTGCTTCAACTTTCGGAACTGCTCCAGGACGCCGCCGACGTGCAGCGGCTCAGCCCGACGGGCGTCGTGCGCTGGCTCGGGCAGCAGATTGCCGCAAAGCGAAAGAACGAAGAGCACGAGCTGCGGCTGGAACGCGACGACGAGGCGGTTCACGTCGTCACAGTCCACAAAAGCAAGGGTCTGGAATACCCGGTCGTGTTCTGCCCCTTCGCATGGCAGAACGCCGAGCGTCGCAGGGACGAAGCTCCGTTGTATCACGATGACGACGGTGGCCTGGTGCTCGATCTCGCTGCGGAAAACGACGGCCCGCAGATGCGGCGCATGATCAACGAGCGGCTGGCCGAGCATATGCGGCTGCTCTACGTCGCGCTTACACGTGCGAAGCATGAGTGCCATGTCGTCGTGGGCGAGTTCAACAAATGCACAACGTCTTCGCTGATGTGGCTGCTCGATCCTCCATCTTCGGCGGACGGCGATCCTGCGGAGTCGCTGAAAACAATGGAGCACGAACTCCACGTGTGCGCGCGGCGGCTCGCATCAGAGCAGCCGGAATATTTTTCCATCGAGCCGCTGCCGTCTGCGGATGCGCCGGTGTGGCGTCCGCCGAGCGGCGAGGCTGCCGCGCCGTCCGCGCGCGAATTTACCTGCAATATCGAGCGCACGTGGGGGGTGATGAGTTTTTCCGGCATCGTCAAAGACGCGGAGGGCGAGGATGCCGATCACGACGCAGCGCCTTCGCCGGAGCCGGGCGTGGAGTTGCGCGGCATCCACGCGCTGCCGCGCGGCAAGCGCACGGGTATTTGCCTCCACGAGATTTTCGAGCATCTCGATTTTACGAGCGATGCACCCATCGAACCGCTTGTTGAACGCGCACTTCGTAAACACGGGTTGCATTCGCCGGAACGCGAGGTGTCGCTCGCAAGATGCGTGCGACAGGCGCTTGCTCATCCGGCAACCGCGCTGGCCTCGTGCGCCAATACACGCTCATTGCGCGAACTGGAGTTTCATCTTCCGGCAAAAATGCTCGCGCCTGCCCAACTCACGGAGTTCGCAGGCGCGGGGCTGATGTTCGAGCCGCGACGCGGGATTTTGAAGGGCTTCATGGATCTCGTTTTCGAGCGCGATGGACGCTTTCACATCCTCGACTGGAAATCGAACTGGCTCGGCGCTGATGCGGACGCCTACACGCAGGATGCTATGGCGGCGGAGATGACACGTCACCGCTACGGCCTGCAATGGCGGCTCTACCTCGTCGCACTACACCGCTTCCTACGCACACGGCTGCGTGACTACGATCCTGCCCGGCATCTCGGCGAAATTTATTACGTTTTCCTGCGTGGACTCGACCCCACACGTCCGGAACTCGGCATCGTGCGAGAGACGCCGGATCTCGCGGAGCTTGCACGCATAGACTCACTTTTCACCACTCCATGATCGCCGCGCCGCTCGCTGAATTGCTCCTCCGCCTCAACGGCCGCCGCGTGCCGGAGCTGGAGCGTGCCGTCACCCGCGTGTGCGGGGCGCTCGAAGAGGGGCACGTCTGCGTCCCGCTGGAGGAAGACGAAGCCCGGCTGCGAGCGTGCGAAGTGGTCGGCGGGCCGGGCGACTTCAAGCCGCTCATCCTAGACAACGGACTGCTCTATTTAGCCCGCTACTGGAACTACGAAAATGCGCTCGCAAAAAATTTGCGCGCACGCGCCGCCTCACAGCCTGCGAGCTGCGATGAAGACAAACTCGCTGCTGGATTGAATCGCTATCTCCGCGATGCGGACGCTGCGCAGCGCGCAGCAGCGGCGAACGCTGTGCGGCGGAAATTCAGCGTCATCACCGGCGGGCCCGGCACCGGGAAAACGCGCACGGCGACCGTTGCGCTGGCATTGCTTGCCGAGCAGGGCGTTACTCGCTTTGCCCTCGCCGCGCCCACGGGAAGAGCGGCGGCACGGTTGAAGGATTCGCTCGCGCAGACGCTCGATACGCTCGCTGTTCCCGCCGCCACACGCGCGCTGCTGCCCACGGATGCGAGCACGCTGCACCGACTGCTCGGCAGCGTGCCGGGCGCAGGCTTCCGCCATGACGCGGAGAATCCGCTCTCCGCCGATGTCATCATTGTGGACGAAGCCTCGATGGTGGATCTCCCGCTGATGTCGAAACTTTTCGACGCCGTGCGCCCGGATGCGCGCATCGTGCTGCTCGGCGATCCACACCAGCTCGCAAGCGTCGAGGCCGGCCACGTGCTCGGCGACATCTGCGATGGTGCGCCGCGCGAGTGCATCACGGAGTTGGTGAAAAACCACCGCTTTCCCGGCACGAGCGGCATCTACCAACTCAGCCGCGCAATCAATGACGGCGACGATTCCGCTACGCTTGCACTGCTCGAAAACCCGCCAGCCGATCTCGCAGCGATGAAAACGCCCGCGCCCTCCGCGCTCGCAGTGATACTGCGCCAGCACATCATCAACGGCTTTCGCTCCTGCGCAGGCGCGGCGACGCCGGAGCATGCGCTGCGGCGACTCGGCTGCTTCCGCATCCTTTGCGCACTGCGCGCCGGGCCGCATGGCGTGGTAAATCTCAACCGTCTCGCGGAACAATCGCTGGCGGACGCGGGCCTGATTTCGCCGAACAATGCTTTCTATCCGGGCCGCCCCCTCATCGTTCTAAGAAACGATTACAGCCTCCGACTTTTCAACGGCGACACCGGCATCGTGCTGCCCGACGAGCACGGCGAGCTTCGCGCTTTCTTCGCCGATGACGGCGGCGTGCGCAGCATCCCACCCTCGCGTCTGCCGGAACACGAAACGGCGTTTGCGATGACAGTGCACAAAGCGCAGGGCAGCGAGTTCGACCGCATCCTTTTCGTGCTACCCGAGCGAGACAGCCCCGTGCTTTCCCGCGAACTGCTCTACACCGCCATCACACGCGCAAAAACGAATGCCGAGATTTGGTGGAGCGAGCCCGCTCTGCGCGCCGCACTCGCGAGACGTGCGGTGCGCTGGAGCGGGTTGAAAAGGCGGCTGGAAAAATAGTCGCGCTTCGTTCCAGCCTTGCGCATTTGCGCTAGTCCCGTTTTCTTCCCAGCCATGCCAGGATACGACCCAGCACGTCTGCTCAGCGTTTCACGCCATTTTCACATCTACGGGGAACTGCTTCACGCGGAACCTTGCAAGGTGGGACACATCAACGAGACATACACTGCAACTTACGACCAAGGCGGCGTGCCGGTGCGTTACATCCATCAGCGAATCAATCACGAGGTGTTCAAGGATCCGGCGGGAGTGATGGACAATCTTCAGCGCGTGACGGCGCATCTGCGCAGCAAATTTTCGGAACGCGGCGTGCGCGATCTGACGCGACGTGCTCTGACATTGATCCCGGCGCAGGACGGCCGCAGCTATTACCGCTCACCGGACGGGGAATACTGGCGCACGTTCGTCTTTATCGAGCGCGTGAGGACGTATGAATCGGTGGAGAGCGCGGAGCAGGCCTACGAGGCGGGCAAGGCGTTTGGCGAGTTCCAACACCTGCTGGTGGATCTTCCGGGTGCGCGATTGCACGACACAATCCCGCACTTTCACAACACACGGAAACGCTACGAATCCCTGCTGAAGGCAGTGCGCGAGGATCGCGTGAACCGCGCGAGTGCGGCAAAGGTGGAAATCGAGTGGGCGCTCGCGCATGAGAAGCTGTGCGACGTGATTTTGCGCGCGATGGCATCGAAGAAAATCCCGGAACGAATCACGCACAACGACACGAAGTTCAACAACGTGATGCTGGACGCAGCGACGGGCAAGGCGATGTGCGTGGTGGATCTCGATACGGTGATGCCCGGCTGTGCGCTCTACGATTTCGGCGACATGGTGCGGACAACCACAAGCCCCACGCTCGAAGACGAACTCGATCTTTCGAGGATCCAGATGCGGATGCCGATGTTTAAGGCGCTTTGCCGCGGCTACCTCGAAGCGGCGACTTTTTTGAACAAACACGAGCGGTCACTGATCGCGTTCTCGGGCAAGCTGATCACATTCACCATCGGCCTGCGATTCCTCACGGACTTCCTGAATGGTGACACGTATTTCCGGGTGCATCGTCCGAATCACAACCTCGACCGCGCACGCACGCAGTTCCGTCTTGTCGAAAGCATCGAGCGTCAGGAGGAGGCGATGCAAAATTTTGCAGACGGCCTCTAGTGAGCGGCAATGCAGGTTCCTGCCTGCCAACCCTACCACTGATTGGTTGCGGCCATTTTCCAGCCATGGATTTCACGGGCCTCCATGTCGCCATCTTCGCAGAAGAGGCAGACGGCGGTGTCCTCGGGCTCGTAGTCGTGTTGTTTGACGATGGACTGGCGGTCGTTGGCGAAGATTTCGACGGTGCGTCGATCTACAAAGATGCGAAGCTGGATGTCTTCGCCGGGCTTTAGCTCGAAGGGAGCGGTGGTGCTGCCGAGCTGGATTGTCTTTTTCGCGGGCTCGACGATGAGGTCGAGGCCCTTGCCGTTTTCTTTGTCGGCAAAGAGGCGGACTCCGTAGCGCCGGGCGTCGCGCTGCTGAATGTTGATTTTGATTTCGATGGTGTCGCCGGAGATGTGTTCGAGTCGGCGGGGCGTGCCGCTTTTTATGATGGCTGGCTGCTCGGTGACGGGGTTGTAGCGGAGGGTTTCAAGTTCTTTGATGGGGGCGATGCGGAGGATGCCGTCGGCAGGGAGACTGAGTTCGCGCGGGAGGGAGAGGATTCCGTCCCACAAGGAATTGCCGCCGCTTTTGCTGGAGGCAAAGCACCACGCCCACATGATGCGCCGCCCGTCCGGGGCGAGGAGGCTTTCGGGTGCAAAGAATTCCCCTCCGTGCCCGCCGTCTTTCATGCCGTCGGATAGGCTCCAGTTCATGCGTGCGTGAAAGTCCGGAGTGAATTTTTCGTCCTTCCATTCGCCGAGATAGTAGCGGCAGCCTCGAATGTGGCTGATGCAAAGAAGCATCCACTTGTCGCCGAGTTTAAAAAAAATCGGGCAGGAGATGTCTTCGTTCGTCTTGATGTCCGCGCTTCTGCTCACGTCGGGCATTTCCTTCGCCATAAAAGGGCCGACGTATTCCCACGTTTTGAGGTCGGCGGATTTCAACAACGTGGGAACCTTGCCGATTTGAAAGGGATGGTTGCCGTAGAGTGCGTAATGGGTGTTTCCCTCCCGCCATATCTCCGGGTCCCAATGGCTGATAAGGCTTCCGTCCTTGCCGTCGGCGATGTGGGGCTCAACGGCGACGGGCTCGCTCCATTTTTCCAAGTCGTCATCCGAGGCAGTGGAGGTGCAGTTTTTTTTTAAACTGTCGCTCATGTAAATGAGAGTGGGGTTGCCGTCCTTGTTGATGCAGCAACCGCCGCTGTTCATGATGCCTGTGCCGAGGCGCAGGTCAGGATGCCAGCGCCAGTGGATCATGTCGTTGCTGGAGACGTGGGAGTATATGCCCTGAAAAATGTAGAACAAATGGTAGCGCCCCTTCCAATAGATGGCGCAGTTGGGATCCATGGGCGAAGCCTTCCCCTCCGGGCTGATCAGGTGGTAAGTCGGGCGCGTGCGATCGGCGATGAGGCGGTTGCGAAATGCGCGGTAGCCCTGCTGGTCACCAGCCATGGCACCGCTGGAAAAAAGTGCGAGCACCGAGGCGGTGAGCAGCGCCGGAAGCGCGAGGGTGTGGTTCTTCCACGGGGTTGTTTTCATCAACCGCGAAAATCTCCCGCGTTCTCGGAAATGACGAGCGGGAATTGGGGGACTGCAATTTTTTACGAACCGCGACGGGTGCTACCCGAGGCGATAGACGATGCGGGCTTTGCTCAAATCGTAGGGAGACATCTCTATTTTCACGCGATCGCCGCAGGTGAGGCGGATGAAGCGTTTGCGCATTTTGCCCGAGATGTGGGCGAGGACGAGGTGCTTGTTGGCAAGCTCGACGCGGAACATGGTTCCAGCGAGGACGGATGTAATTTTACCTTCAGTTTCGATGATCTCTTCAGCAGCCATAGGCAATAATAGTGGCCACACGGGCCATGACACAAATGTGGCAAGGTGAATTTCCCTGCCGGGTTAAAAGCATTCCATGATGCGCTCCGATACGACACGGGCGCCGAACGAAGGGGCGAACTCCTAGTGACTTTCGCAAGGAACGCAAGCACTCACGCGGGATTTCTGCCTACTTCACCTCATTGAAGTCGGCGTCGTAGCGAATGACGGTGCCGATTTTCTCCAACTCGGGCGCGACTTGTGTGGCCTCGCCGACGACGATAATCGCGACGTCCTCGGTGCTAAGATATTTCTTCGCCAGCTCCGTGACTTTCGCGGCGTCCACGGCGGACATACGCTTTGCATACGTTTTGTAGAAATCGGCGGGCAATCCGTAGAACTCGATGTCCTGCACGCGCGTGGCGACGCGGCCCGCGTTCTCCAGCGAGAGCAGGTAGTTGCCGACGTTGTATTGGCGCTGCAATTCCAGTTCGTCCGCACCAACGGCTTCGTCGCGCATCCGGTTCATCTCGGCGAGGATTTCCTTCACGGCTGGCGCGGTCACTTCATTGCGCGTCTCGGCGGTGGCTTGGAAATGACCGGCGTATTGGTTGTAACCAAATGCGCTGCTGCTGCCGTAGGTGTAACCGTGTTTTTCGCGGAGGTTTTGGAAAAGGCGTCCGCTAAATCCTCCGCCAAGGATGCTGTTCATCACATTCATCTCGGCGAGGTCGGGGTTGTTTCGCGGCGGACCCTGACGGCAGACGATGACGTTGCTCTGCACGCTTCCGGGTCTGTCGAGCAGATGAATCGTGAGCCCTTTCACCTGCACGGCACCTGCCCGCTTCATCATTGGCACGTCCTTCTTTTCCCAGACGCCGAACGCCTTTTCAATCTTCGGCAGAATGTCCGCCGCCTTCACGTCGCCAATGATTGCGAGGCTCGCGTTGTTCGGCGCAAACCACATTGCGTGATACGCCGCGACTTCATCGCGCGTAATTGCCTGCACGCTCTCGGGCGTTGTGATTTGTCCGTAGAAATGCCCCGCAAAAAGCACCTTTGTCATCAGCTTCCCCGCGAGTGCCGACGGATTTTTCTTCTGCGCCATGAGCGACGAAAGCGTGCGCTTTTGCTCCTTCGCGAATTGCTCCGCCGGGAAAACAGGATGTATCACCGCGTCGGCGAAAAGCTCCAGCAACGGGTCGGTGAACTTCACGAGTCCGCTCGTCGTCACTGCCGTCGAGTCCGGCCCCGCGCTCGCTTCAAGCGTCGCGCCGAGCGAGTCCACAGCCTTTGCAAAAGCCGACGCGTCGAGCTTCGCCGTGCCGCGATTCAGTAGGCTCGCGACGAAGTCCGCCTTCCCCGCTTTGTCGCCATCATATGAATTGCCCGCTTTTACAACGAGGCGCAGCGTGATCGTCGGCTTCCGGTCGTCCTCAATAACGAAAACCTTCAAGCCGTTCGGCAGTTCCTTCGTGGTGAAATCGGGAAAGGCTGCCTCGGGTGCTGGACCCGGCTCGGGTTTTTTCGTGCGATCCACTTCCGCGTGCAGTGCTGGTGTGAAAAGGACGAGTGAGAGAAATGGAAGTATGCGGCGCATGGCGAAGAAAGATTGGGAATTCATGATTACTTTTTGACGGGTGGGATGACGGCGCGTTTGCGTTTACGAAGATCTTCTTCGCTCTGCCCCTTTCCATCGGCGGGATCACTCTCGTCGCTCTCTGCCTTTGGCTCCGGCGGCGGATAGTGGAGGATATAGACTTTGTCGGCTGCGAAATACTTCTTCGCCACGCGCTGAAGGTCGGCGCGCTTCACAGCGAGGTAGCGCTCCAATTCCTTGTTCACCCCGGCAGTGCCGCCGTGAAAAAGATGCGCATTCGCGAGACTTTTGGCGCGTGCGAGCATCGTGCCGTTCTCGTTGGATATCTCGTCCTCCTTTTGATTCAGTGCCTTTGCAAACTCCTCCTCGCTCACACCCTCGCTCTTCACTTTCTCCACCTCCTCGGTGATGAGCTTGTCGAGTTGCTCCAGCGTGACTCCGCGCTGTCCCGTGGCAAAAACACCGAGCACTCCCGACTTTTCAAACAACATCGGAAAAGCCTCCGCATTCAGCGCGACCTGCTCTTTGTCCACGAGCCGACGATACAGCCGCGAGCTGCGACCACTCGCCATCACGTTCGCGAGAAGATCGAGCGCGTAGGAGTCGGGGTCATTCATCGTGCAGGCGTGCCACGCGTGGAGCGAGGCAGGCAGCGGCGTTTTGTCCTCCTTCACGTCGAGAATCTGCGGGCCCGTGGGTGGCGTCACTTTGACGGTCGGGCGCGGTGGCGGTGTGCCCTTCGCAATTCCGCCGAAGTAATCTGCAACCAGCTTCTTCGTTTCCTCGATGTTGATGTCACCCGCGATGGCGAGAGTCGCGTTGTTCGGGAGATAGTATTGTTTCCAAAACTCGCGAAACTCCTCGATCTTCGCCTGGTCAATATATTGCACCGAGCCGATGGGCGTCCACGAATACGGCGTATCCTTGAACACAAGCCCGCACAGTTTTTCGTAAAGTGAACCGTAAGGCTGGTTGTCGTAGCGCATCCGGCGCTCCTCCTTCACCACCTTGCGCTGCGTCTCCACGCCCGTTTCATCAATGCGGTTGTGCATCATCCGCTCACTCTCGATCCAGAGCGCGAGCTTCAGTTGATTCGATGGCAGGCTGAAAAAATAATCCGTCCGATCAAAAGACGTGCTCGCGTTCAAAATACCGCCAGCACCCGAGATCAACTTGTCTATCTTCGCACGCGGGATGTTGTCGCTGCCCTCGAACATCAAGTGCTCGAAAAAGTGCGCGAACCCCGTCCGGTCGCTGCGCTCATCCTTGCTGCCCACGTGGTAGAGCACGTAAGTCGCGACCACCGGAGCGGCGTGATTTTCGTGAAGAATCACATGCAAGCCGTTCGGTAGATCGTATTCGGTGAAAGCGAGCGGCTTCAGCGTGGATTTCGCAGCCGGGATCGTGGCGGGCGTTGCTTCGTTTTTCTTTTTCTGCGCAACGGCGGACAATGGCAGCGAGAGCGCACAGGCGAGGACGATGGTTCGGAACATGGCGGCGGATGAGACACGCGAGGGGCACCCTTGTTCAAGCGCCATCGCAAAAAGACTGCGCGCTCTGCCAACGCTCTTGCAGCGCTGCCCGCCCGCGACATAGCGTCCGCGCCTCATGTTGACGCTCGAAAAATTCACCATCGGTGTAGGCGACCGTTTCGCTCATCAGGCCAAGGCCCAGCTCCGCGCCTGCCAGCTCATCGCCGCAGACGGCGTGGAGGTCATTCCCGTTTGGAACAAATCCAACCGCGAACACACCTTCATCGGCAGCGAACCCGCATCGGTGCTCGCCGCCGCGAAGGCCGCAGTCGAGGCGCTCAATTGGAAAAATGGCTGGCACGTGGACGCCGATCATATCCGCCTCGAAACCGTGGACCGCTTTCTCGATGCGTCGGATTTTTTCACGATTGATGTCGCTGACAGCATCGGCCAGCCCGCCGATGAAAAGGACGTGCAAGCGTTCGTCATGCGCCACTCGGAATTGATCGGCACGCACAACATCACCGGAGTGAGCGCGCCCTTTCACACCACCGAGGAAGACATCGCGCGCATCGCAGGCAAGTATCTCCGCGCCGCGCACGACGCCGGTGAAATCTACCGCTACATCGCGCACAAAATCGGCAAACGCCACTTCATCGCGGAAGTCTCAATGGATGAAACCGACTCGCCGCAGACACCGCCGGAACTGCTCGTCATCCTCGCCGCGCTCGCCGATGCAGGCGTGCCCGCGCAGACCATCGCGCCGAAATTCACCGGGCGTTTCAACAAAGGCGTGGACTATGTCGGCGACCTCGTGCAGTTCGAGCGCGAGTTCAACGACGACCTCGCCGTCATCGCCCACGCCGTCGCGCTCTACGGTCTGCCGGAGAATCTCAAGCTCAGCGTCCACAGCGGCTCGGATAAATTTTCCCTCTACCCCATCATTCGCCGCGCCCTCGCGCGCACCGGCGCAGGCGTCCATGTAAAAACAGCGGGCACCACGTGGCTTGAGGAATTGATCGGCCTCGCTGAAGCCGGCGGCGAGGGCCTCGCGATCGGCAAGGAAATCTACGCCTACGCGCTCGAACACGTGGACGAACTCTGCGCGCCCTACGCCAGTGTCATTGATATTGATCGCGCGAAGCTCCCCTCCTCTGCCGTCGTCAGCACATGGAGTAGTGCGCAATTTGCCAACGCACTCCGCCATATCCCCGGCCATCCCGAATTCAACGCCAGCCTCCGCCAGCTCCTGCACGTCTCATTCAAGCTCGCCGCCAAAAAAGGCGCGACCTACCTCGACCTGCTGAAGGCCAACGAAGCCATCGTCGCCAAGAACGTCACTGAAAACCTCTACGCCCGCCACCTCCGCCCGCTCTTCGTGGGCTAAACACCAATGAAATCCGCCATCACCGTTTGCCTTGTTCCCGAAGCTCGCAGCGGGCCTTTTGTTTTTCACGAGGGGCTTGCGGATGGCTGCGCGCGGGCGGCGGCGCTTGGCTTCGATGCGGTTGAGATTTTTCCTCCGGCGGCGAATGCGGTGGACATCGCGGAATTGCAGGGGCTGCTCGATCATCATGGACTGAAAGTCGCCGCCATCGGCAGCGGCGGCGGATGGGTGATTCACAAGTGGACGCTCACTTCTCCCGATGCGGAAATCCGCGCACACGCGCGCGATTTCATTCGCTCGATAATTGATCTCGCTGGTGGCTTTGGTGCGCCTGCGATCATCGGTTCCATGCAAGGGCGCGTGGAAAATGGCGTCACTCGCGAGCAGGCGCTTGCGTGGCTCGGCGAAGGACTACACGACCTCGGCGAATACGCCGCCGCCACGCACGGCACGAAGCTCCTTTACGAGCCGCTCAATCGTTACGAGACGAATCTTTTTAACAACATCGCCGACACCGCTGCGTGGCTGCGCACGTTGAAAACGCACCGCCTCCGCATCCTCGCCGATCTCTTCCACATGAACATCGAAGAGCCCGACCTCGCTGCCGCACTTCGCGCTGCGGGCGCGCTCGTCGGACACATCCATTTCGCCGACTCAAACCGCCGCGCCATCGGCCTTGGTCACACCAACGCCGCACCCATCGTCGCCGCACTGCGCGAGATTGGTTACGACGGCTATCTCTCAGCGGAAATCCTCCCACTGCCAGACTCCGACACCGCCGCGCGGCAGACCATCGAGAGCTTCCGAAAATTCACCACCTGATTTCACACCATGCTTAAAACCCAATTGCTCCATCCTGAAATCCTCCGCATCGCCGCACGCGCCGGGCATCACTCAAAAATCCTCATCGCCGACGGCAACTACCCCGCTTCCACCAAGCGCGGCCCCAACGCGGAACTCATCTGCCTTCAACTTACGCCCGGCGTGCCCACAGTCGCGCAAGTGCTGCGTGCGTTGCTGAGCGCGCTGCCGATTGATCACGTGAATACGATGGGCATCCCTGCCGATGATTCTTACGCGCAAAAAGGCGAGCCACCGGTGTGGGCGGAATATCGTCAAGTGCTCGCGAGCGATGCACCGCACCTCACATTGGACCCCGTTTTAAAATGGGACTTCTACAAAGCCGTCGAGTCGCCAGACCATGTGCTCACGATCCAAACAGCAGATCAATCGCTGTGGGCCAACGTCCTCCTCACTCTCGGCTGCCGCACTTAGTCGCGAAAATTCAAATTAGTCCCTCTGCCAGCGGCGGGCTTTTAACTCGAAGCGTGGAAGCGATAGCACGCGGGTGACCGGAATGCGAAGGGTGAAGGCTGCGGTGAAGGCGCGCTCTAGTTGGCTAGCGGCTTTGTCGTCGGTGGTTTCGATGTCCACGGTGAGTTCGTGCATTTCACCACGACTCGCGACGGTGACGCGGTATTCGGCGACTTCGGGAATCGAGCGCACGACGGCATCCACGGCGCTCGGGTAAATGTTCACACCACGGATGACGAGCATGTCGTCGGCGCGCCCTAGGATTCCGCCTTCCAACTTATCCGCGCCACGTCGAACGAGGTCTCCGGTGCGATAGCGAAGTAACGGCCATGCAGTGCGACCGAGTGGTGTGAGGACGAGTTCACCAATTTCACCAATGGCGACGGGCTGGAGCGTCTGCGGGTGGATGATTTCCGAAAAGTATCTGTCGTCCAAAATACGCAGCGTGTCCGCTTCTCCTGTGCGCTGAAATGCCACGGGGCCGACTTCGGTCATGCCGTAGTGATCGAGCACTTCCGCGCCGTGCCATGCTGCGGAGATGCGTTTACGCACTTCCGGCAGACTGCCGCCGGGCTCGCCTGCAACGATGATTTTTCTCACGCAATCTGGCAACGGCAGGCGCTCGGAGGCGGCGACCTCGGCGAGATGCAGCGCGTAGGTGGGCGTGCAGCAAAGCACTTCGGCGCGATTCTCGGCGATGGCGCGCAGTCGGGCGGCGCTACTCAGTCCGCCGCCGGGGATGCAGAGGCAGCCGTATTTCGCAGCGCCCTCGAATGCGGTCCAAAAACCGAGGAACGGGCCGAAGGAAAAAGCGAAATACACGACGGTGCCCGGCGCGATTCCACCAGCGCGGTAGATGTGCGCCCAACTATCGAGCATCCAGTCCCACGACTCCGCCGTGTCGAGAATCACGAGTGGTTGCGCAGTGGTTCCGCTCGTCTGGCAAAAGTGGGTGTAGCTTGCGCGGGAAAATGTGAGATTGGATCCGTATGGCGGATGCGCTGCGAAGTCGGCAACGATGTCGGCTTTCGTAGTGAAAGGGGCACGCGCGGTGAAGTCCGCGATGTTCGCGATTTCACCGACGCCAGCGAGGCGTTTGCGCTGAAACGGATTTTCCGCGATGGCGGCTAGCAGCGCGCGAAGTTGGGCGAGTTGACTCATGCGCAGGGGATCTCCATGTGCTGTGCAACTTTCGCCTGCAACTCATCCACCAATTCCGGCTGCATGAATTCGTAGTCGTCCGGTATATGCAGCGCCACAACCCGCTTGCCATCAAGCGCGCTTGGAAACTTCAGCCTCATCCGATTGGCGTGCGATTTCTCCATCACAAAAATCACGTCGGCCCAGCCAATGTGTCCCTCGGCGACGACGACGCGCGCATCCGGCTGAGTGCCAGCCGAGCGGACTTCGTATCCAGCCATAGATGAAAAAATCCTCTCCGCTGTGAGGCTGCGCATACGGTTTCTGCTGCAAACGAACAGCAGCTTCGTGGCGTAAGCGTCGCTCGTTCGCACCGTGGTTTAGTGTTTGGCCGCCTCAGCGGATGCCGGTGGAGTCGCTGGCTTTTTGGCGGGGGCGTCGGGTTTAAAGAGAGCGACCATGCTGCCGCCGATTGCGGCGATGAGGATGCCAGCCCAGAACTGCCACTTCACCTCGCTCAAGCCGCCGCTCGGCGGATGCTGCCACATGGATACGAGCGCATTCACGATGGGTGCTCCGGCGAAGATGATGGACATGACCACCGGGATGTAAGCCGCCTTTGGCTGCGGTGCCGCGCCGAAAGCCAGCAGCACACCGAATGCGCCGACTGCGCCAACGATTCCAGCGATGAGCGACCACATTTTTCCAGCGGCGGGATAGCCGAGGAAATTGGTGGAGGCTCCGTTCATTCGCAGCATGAAAAGCGGCGCGAGCACGGCGACGAGCACGTAGGCGAAACCGACAAAGAGAAATGCTTTCCAGCGTCCGTTCGCCAAGTCGGCCATCTCGGTCTGTCCGCGATGTAAATAGACGCCATAAACGCCCCAGCAGAAGACGGTGAGAAAAGCGAAGAGTATCCAGGTCATAGATTTGTTTTTTGGTTGAGACATTGAGTAATTGCGAAGGTGTTCTGTGAAAATTCCCTACTTCGACGGGCGACGTTTCCGTGGCGTCGTCTCCTTCTTCAACTCGCGAGCTGCGCGAAACTTTGCTGGCGACGGCGAAGACTTCAAACCCAGGGATGGCGGCAGCAATTCAGCGGGCGCCTCGGCAAGCTTGGCGCGGATGAGATCCGGAATCGGCACGGCTGCGATTTGGCCAGTCGCCTTGTCCACGCTGGCGCAGACGGTGGTCATGCCGCCGCGGGCGACTTCCACGCGGGTGAGCGTGTCTTTTTTCCAAAAGCGAAACACGTAACGGATGCTACGCGGGCGAATCTCGGTGATGATGAGTTGCACATCCACGACCTCCTCGAAGCGCAGCGGGCGAAGGTATTCGCACGTCGCGCTCACGCGCGGCCAACCCACGGCTTTCACTCCCTCCTGAGCATGGATGCTGAAACCGAGCGCACGGAAAAATGCGTGCTCAGTGTTCTCCATCATGCGGAAGAAATTTGCGAAATGCACGATGCCCGCCATGTCCGTTTCGGAAAATTCGACGCGGTGAGTGAGAGTGAATTCGTAGGACATCTCGCGGAAGCTAAGCGGAGCCAGCGCCGGGAGAAAAGGAGGAAGTCAGCGCGCACAAACGATCGGCGAGCTTTGCCATGGAGAAATTGCGCTGCACGCCGGTGCGTCCGCGCTCACCGATAGCGCGGGCCTCGTCGGGATTGCGAAGGAGATTCTCCAGCGCGGCTGCGAGGTTTTCCGCAGAGGCGTGTTCGTTTTCAGCGAGATCGAAAAGCACGCCGCCGCCCGTGGCTTCGATGATTTCTGGGAAGGCCGACGCTCGCGGTTGCACGACTGGAACACCCGCTACCATCGCCTCGATGACATAAAGCCCAAACGCCTCGCTGTAGGTCGCCGGCGTGCTGAAGACATCGAGGCTCGCGAGGAATGCAGTCTTTTCCACGCGAGAGACATTCGGCAGCCACTCGACCGAATCGCTGCAACCTGCTTTGCGCAGTCGGGCCTTCAGTTTTTCCACGTAGCGGGCGTCGTCGGCAGTCATCGAGCCTGCGCAGCGGAGACGTGCTTCGGGCATCCGCTTTTTCAAAAGGATGAACGCCTCGATGAGCAGGCCGATGCCTTTGCCCGGCACGAAGCGCGCGAGGTAGCCGACTGTTGGTGACTGGTGATTGGTGACTCGTGACTGGTTGGGAATTGCCACGCCGTTCGGCACCACACGGATTAGGCGCGCGGCTTCGTCTGCGGTGCAGCCGAGGCGCTTCGCCATCAGTTCCGTGAAGTATCGGCTTGGCGCGACCCACACGCTCGCGTCGCGCATCCGCTCGGCGAGAAGCGCCCATACTTGCGCGGCGCTTGGGCCGAGGCCGTCGAGGAAAGTATCCTCGCCTTGCAGGAAACCGATCACCGGCACGCCTAGCTCCGCACGCAGCCGACGCGCGAGGCCCGCTTGCAGCGCGGTGGAGAGCCAGATGGCGTCGGGCTTCGCTCCGTCGAACGCCACGCGCAGCCACTCAATCAGCGCCTCGATTTCCGAAGACTGATTTCCCTCCTCGCCGCGCAACATCGAGAGCGTCATCTCCGCCACCGCCGGGCCGCCGGTCTTCGCTGCGCGACCCGCTAGCAATTTCAACAGCCACCTCGCACTCAACGCGCGATCCAGCCAGCGCGGCATCGCTCGGAAGATGCGCGATTTCTCACGCAGGAAAGTGCTCACGCCCCCGAAGAAAATCGGCGACGCGGGCGAGGCGGCGTCTTCATCGAGCGTGAGCGGGAGATACATCGGCAGCATCACCGCGCGATGGCCCTGGCGGATGAGTTCCTTCGCCAGCGCGTTGTCGCGCATGCACACGCCGCAGTGGTAGCTGCCCGTGCCGGGTGTGAGTAAAACGATGTTCATTCGCCGCGCAGATCGTAACAGATGAGGCGCGGCTTTGTCCCGCTGTCACCGCGTTCGTTCTGGCTCACGTAAAGGCGGCCATTCGCCAGCGCGGGGAGCGTCCACGTCTCCGGCGCGTGGAAAAGCCGGCAGCGCGAACGGACTTTTGCGCCAGCGGGCGAAAGGTCGAGCCACGCGAGGTCGCCGAATTCCCCGAGGCACAGCACGCCCGCGCCCGTGTGCAAAAGACTCGCGCGGCCAAAGTCGCCACCGAGATCCGTGCGCCACTTTTCTTTGCCCGTCGCGATTTCGTGGCAGACGAATTCCGCCAGCCGCTCGCTCTGCCCCGCGCTGGCGTAGAGGTGTCCGTCGAGCACGAGCGGCGTCATCCAGTAAATGCCCGTGTTCTCCGCGCTCCATGCGGGCTTCGCCGAAAAATCGGGCGCGACTTCCACGCACACGCCGCCCGCCGTGTAGGACTCCGACACAAACACCCGCGCCCCTCTCACCACCGGCGACGACGCATTCACCGACTCCGCCACGCTCGCGCGATGCGGGAAAGCGGACAGCACTTTGCCATCGGCGGCATCCATCACGATCAGCCCGCCCGTCGGCGGACGGCTCTCGCCACCGGCAAACACCAGCACACAATCACGCCCGTGGATTTTTGTAGGCACCGGCGAAGCGTAACTCGCGCCCCACTCGTGCTTCGCAGCCCACAGCGTTTTGCCCGTCGCCACATCGAGCGCGACGGTGTTCGCAGGCGTGCCGTCCACTTTTCCGCCCACCTGCACGATGAGCCGCTGCCCGAGCACCAGCGGTGTCGAGCCATAGCCGAAGAACGCCTTGCCCATCGCAAAATCCCGCGCGCAATCGCGCTGCCACAGCACCTTGCCCGTCGCGAGATCCAGCGCCGTGAGTTGCGCCGTGATGCCGAAAGTGAACACCCGTCCGTCCGCAATCACCGGACTCGTGCGCGGTCCCTCGCTCCCGCCGTAGCGCGGACGATACTGCGCCTCGTAATCATATTTCCAAATCCCCTTCCCGCTCTCCGCGTCGAGACACTGCACGACCTCGCGCCCGTCCACCCGATGAAAAATCACACACCGCCCGCCGACAATCGCCGGCCCGCCAAACCCGCTGCCCTTCTCCACCTGCCAAAGCACACGCGGCCCGTCCTTCGGCAGCTCGCGCAAAAGCTTCGTCTCCGGCGAAGTCGCATTATCCGCCGGCCCGAGCAGCCGCGGCCAATCGGCGGCATGGACGCCCCCGATGAAAAGACTC
>CAIYUV010000221.1 GCA_903929475.1 uncultured Spartobacteria bacterium | reverse complement strand
TTTGCCCGGTGGTGTGCCCGACGCGGATGACACCCCCGGTGCGCTACTCGCGCTCACACGCCTCGGCGCAGTGGATGAAATTACGCAGGCCGCAGGCTGCGCGGGTGTGCGGTGGCTGCTCGGTTTGCAAAACAGCGACGGCGGCATTCCTACTTTTTGTCGAGGCTGGGGCGCGCTGCCATTTGATCGCAGCTCGCCTGATCTCACTGCACACACACTGCGTGCGTGGAATGCGTGGCGGACTCTCGTTGCGGCTGGCGACCGACCGCGACTTGCGCGTGCGACTGCACGAGCGCTGACTTTTTTGAAAAAGACGCAGCGTGCCGATGGGTCGTGGGTGCCGCTCTGGTTTGGAAATGAGCACGCGCCCGACGACGAAAATCCGCTCTACGGCACGGCGATGGTGGTTTCCGCGTTGCGCGAAGTTGCCGAGGCGGATGAACCCGGCGCTGCGGCACTCGGGCGGCGCGGCGCGGAGTGGATTGCTTGCGCGCAAAATGACGACGGCGGCTGGGGCGGCGTGTGTGGCGTGGTTTCGAGCACGGAGGAAACGGCGCTCGCAGTCGAGGCGCTCGCGGGCACGGAGCACGTCGGCGCGTTTCAGCGCGGAGTGGAGTGGCTGGTGTCGCGTGTGGAAAGCGGAGCGTGGCGCGAGCCTTCGCCGATTGGCTTCTATTTTGCGAAGCTCTGGTATCACGAAAAGCTCTACCCGCTCGTATGGACGACAGCGGCGATCGCGAAAGCTACGCCTGCTACGTGAGCGTGCTGTCGTCGCGTTTCTCCAGGCGCATCACCTGTTTTTTTACGACCTCGATGTTCTTCGTCACTTCGTAGAGCGCCTTCACGATTTCGCCTTTTGTGGCGTCGTCGCCGAGGGCGTTGAGTAGCGGGTGCATTTTCATCACGGCGACGGCGACGGTGTTGCAGTGCTCGCGGAGTTGCTGGCTGGCGGTTGGGCGATCCATGGCGGCACTTTACTCACGGCGTTTCGTAATCCAAGACTGCTGTCATGCGAGTCATCGTCACCTGCGGGCCGAGCTACGAGCCGATCGATCAAGTCCGGCGGCTCACGAATTTTTCCACCGGCGAACTGGGCCTCATGCTGTCGGCTGCGCTCGCCCGCGCGGGTAACACGGTGCTTTGCCTGAAAGGCGAGGGCGCTACGGCGCAAGTCGCAGCGGCGGGGGCGAAAATAGTCACGTTCTCCACGAACGAGGATCTGTTACAGAAGCTGGAGGCCGAAGCCGGCGTGGCAGACGCCGTTTTTCATGCAGCGGCCCTGTGTGATTATCGCGTAAAGCAAGTGCGCGCCGCCGATGGCACATCGCTCGACGCGGCAAAAATCCCCACGCGTAGCGGCGAACTGACCTTAACGCTGGAACCAACCGTGAAAGTGCTCTCCCGACTCCGCTCGATTTTCCCCAAGGCAAAAATCGTCGGCTGGAAATACGAACTCGACGGCACGCGCGACCACGCGCTCGCGCTCGCAGCGAGGCAGATTGCCGAGTGTCACACCGATGCGTGCGTGGTGAACGGCGCAGCATGGGGAGCAGGTTTCGGCTTCGTCGAAACAGGACGCGCACCCGTTTCGATTGCGGACAAGGCCGAACTTTCGGCCTTTCTCGCTGGCTGGCTCGGGTAGCTATTTCAGAAAAATACTCCCGCACGCGAGCGGGGTGCCGTCGGGGCGGAGGCCGGGGGTGAGTTTTTCTGCGGGCACTTCGAGTGAACCTGCCGGGGCGTCATTGAGCGTGAGGGTGATGGTGGTGCCGCGACGCGTGGCGATGAGGTGGTTCCAGCCTTTGGTTTTTGCTGTGGGCATGGCGGGGAGGGGGATTTCTTTGTTGTCGGCTGAGCGGTGAATGAGAGGGGGAACGTTGGTGGCAGGCAGGGTGTCCCACGACCAGTCGAGGTGCAGTTCGAAATCGGCGAGTGCTTTTTCGCTCCAGAGCGGTGCGGCGGTGGCGGTGGCTTTGAGTTTCCAGTCGCCGTGTTTCCAGCCTTCGGCGGGGTGCCAGCCACGGAGCGTGCGTCCGTCGTAGAGGCTGTCATGGACAGGCGCGGATTGCTCGGGCGTGGCTCCGGTGGCGGGGAGTTCTTTGATGCGCAGATTGCGCCAGTCCACGGGGCTGCCTTCGCTTTCAAGGCCGAGGTATCCTTTTCGCCAGCCGCAATCGCTGCCGCCGCTGACTTCCTTGCCATTCACGGCGAGGCGAATGGTGCCGTCCTGACACGTGATGCGGTAGTGGTTCCACTCGGGCGAAGGTTTGCTGCGTTGCTCGGTGGGGAAGCTGCGCATTCCCTTGCTCGGCGGGAAGGGTTTCATCGTGTCGCCGTGGATGGCGAAGACATCGCCGTGCGTAGTATAGTCGGCGGTGTTGCCGTAGCCGTGGTCGAGGACTTGCACTTCGATGGAGCGGAGAAAAGGGACGCCGGGCGCGGCGAGCGGGCTGGCCCAGATGAAGACACCGGCGTTGCCAGCGGGCTTGAGATGCCGCCACTCGAGTTCGAGGATGAAGTTTTCGTATTGGCGCGGTGTGCGCAGTGCGCCGGTTGGCCGACCATCGCAATGGATCATTCCATCCACGACGCTCCATGTGTCAGCGCCGCAGTTCACATTCACCCAACCATCGAGCGACTTGCCATCGAAGAGCGGGACGAAGCCGTCGTCCTCCGCGAAGATGGAGAGTGGCAGCGCGAGGAAAAGGAGGGCGGCGAGTTTCATGAAACGACGGGAACAGAAGTTTGGCGCAGCGCCAAGTAATGCTTTCGTTAGTCCATTGACTCGCCATCCGCGATGCCCGTAGTGAAGCGGTATCATGAAAATATTCTTTCGTTCTCTTCTGCTCACCTTTGTTGTCAGTAGCTTTGGTTTTTCCGTGCTGGCGGATAATCCGCTTAAACTGCTCCCGACGCCGAAAGTGATGAAGGTGGACGCCGGGCAGATGCCGCTGACGGCGCAGGGACGCATCGTGGCGACGGATGCGGCGCTCAAGCCGCTGGCCGAGATTTTGTCGGATGAAATTTTGCTCGTTGCCGGGGTCAGGATGCAGGTCGCGACGGGGGATGCGCAGGCGGGGGATATTGTTTTGAAAATCAACCGCAAGCTGGAGGCGGATGCGGAAATTCTCACGGTGCACGGGCAGGATGTGGTGAAGACGAAGGAGTATGCGCACACCATCAACGTCACGGATCGGGTGGAGATTGTGGGATGGGATTACCGTGCGGTTTGCGAAGGCACGGCGACTTTGTTGCAAGCCATCGCATTGGATGGAGGCAAGGCTTCGGTGCCGAAAATATCCGTGAAGGACTGGCCGTATGCGGACTACACATCCATCATGGTGGACTGCGCGCGGCAGCATCAGCCGATTTATGTTTTGAAGATGGCAGTGGAGACATGCCGGATGTTCAAGGTCCGCTACCTGCATCTGCATCTGCACGACGACAACGCCTACACCTTTCCCTCCACGGCATATCCCGAGGCGAATACGAAGGGCGGACTGCCCCCGTATAAACTGGAGGAGATGAAAGAATTGGTTGCCTACGCGGATGCGCGTGGCGTGACGTGCGTGCCGGAATTTGAAGGGCCGGCGCATTGCACCAGCCTGCTCGATGCGATGAATGGCCGGCTCGGCAACGTGAAGAACCGTTGCATTGATGTGATCAATCCCGATGTCTATCCGATTATTGACAAGCTTGTGGGCGAGATGTGCGAGGTGTTCAAGAGTTCGCCGTATATTCACATCGGCGGCGATGAAGTGGAGCCCGTCTGGTATCTTGGGAATGAGCATGTGAAGAAATACATGAAGGAGCATAATCTCACGGGCGAGCACACCATCTGGCTGCCGTATGGCGTGGAGATGGCGAAGATCGTGAAAAAGTATGGCAAGAAGACGATCATGTGGGAGGGGCGGCCCGTGGGTGTTCCGCTCGATCCGATTCTTGCGAAGGACATCATCGTTTATACGTGGTTCCCAAAAGGGCAGGCGCGGGCGGCACAGGACGCGGGCTTTACGACGATCACAGTGCCGTGGGATATGCCGCCGTTTCCGGATTTCAGCATCTTTACCTGCAACGACACCGTGCTCACTCCGAGGGATCGCGTGCTCGGTGCAAATCGCCCGATGTGGGAGATGAGTCACGAGGCATTGGTGAACAGCTATCTTCCCGGAACTTCCGAACGACAGGAGCGCACGTGGGGGCCGGACAATGTGATCGAGGAGGATTATAAAAAGAACCGCGTAGTGAAGCAGAACGTCCGGGCGGATATGATCATCCGACCTGTGACCGTGAACACCGAGGGAAAACTCAAGGACGGTGTGTTTGACGAACCGATGGGAGTCACGATGTCCACGACCGTTCCCGGCGGCAAAATCCGCTACGAGATCAACGGTAGGGAACCGAATGAGAACTCGCCTGTTTACGAAGGTAAAATCACCGCCGACAAATCGCTGCACATCCGTGCAGTGGTGTTCGACGCCGACGGAAAACGCGTCGGCAACACGACGGTCGCTCCCAAGCTGCGTTACGTTCCTTTTCAATCGAGCCTCACAACGCGCAAGCCCGTCAGCGCGCAGTCGGTGGGCGGCACCAATGAAAATCCCGAGAAGGCCGAGTATGCGAATGATGGGGATGTGGACGGCAACAAATTCTGGGGAGCCATTCCCGCGCCGCTTTGGTGGAAGGTGGATCTTGAGAAGGAGCACAGCGTGGATCGCATCCAGGTCGTGCCGTATTTTGATGGCGGGCGTTATTACCAATACACCGTGGAAGTTTCCACCGACGACAAGACATGGAAGCAAGTGGTGGATGCCAGCAACAACACAACGCCCGGCACCGACAAGGGCTTCATGCACAAATTCACTGCGACACCCGCCCGCTACATCCGGGTGAACATGCTCAAGAACAGCGCGAACCCGGCGGTGCATCTCGTCGAGGTGAATGCGTGGGAGCCGGGGAAATAGAGAGGCGCTGCGACTTTCTTTCATTGCTTCTGGCTTGCTCAATGCAGATGCGCCGCATCGGGCCGAGCATGACAAACAGGTAAGATGCTTCACGTTTTTCAACCGGATGCTAAGAATCGGTGTTGAAATCGGTCACATACAGTCACCACCTATGGAAATTTTCGTCCTGCGAAACGGCGAGCAAGTCGGGCCGTTCAGCGAAGAAACAATTCAGTCGCAGCTCAAGCGCGGCGGGCTTCTGCCCACCGACAGGGCATGGCGCAAGGGTCTGCCTGCGTGGGTTTCGCTGAGCGAGGTGATGAACCCCGCGCGCAGCGAGCCGCCACCTGCCCCCGAGGCAAACGCGGCGGGCAGCGGTATTGCGAAGAAGCCGGCCACGGCGAAACAGCGGGCGCTTTTGAAATACCTCGGGGCGACTTTTGCGGAGGACGTTTCGTATGAGGAGGCGGCAGTGGCAATCTGCAAGGCGCTGGAAAGTCCGAAGCTGACGTCGCGTTTTGCGAAGTGGGGGGATGAAAAACTGCGGCTGCACCCGGAACTTTTTCAGGACGAGATAGACTACCGCCGCTCGAACCGCGTGTCGCTTTACCTCGACCTCTGCCAGGGGGAGGGTGCCAAGGCGGTGAAGGACGTGACGAAGGCGCACGTGCAGGTGCTCATCGAGGCGCTCGATAAAAAGAGCGCGAGCTGGGAGGTGGATTCGCGCGCAGCGTTTTGGGATTATTTTTTGCCGACGGTTGCGGAGCATTTTCCGCAGTTGGTGCGCGAGGAGTGGAGGAAGAAATTGAAATCGGGCGCAAAGGCGAAAGTCGCAGAGTCGCAGGATGAGGATGAAGTGATCCCGCCAGCCCCTGTGGCGCCGGGTGTGATGGAGTCGGCGATTCGCGGTGTGCTTTACGGACTCGTGGTTCTCGGCGTGGCATACGGGACGGTGTATCTCTACAAGGTGACCTCCAAAAAAACCGAAGCGAAGTCGGTGCCTTCTGCGCCAGCATCTGCACCGTCTCTTCCGCCGCCGCCCGCCGCGCCGCCTTTCCCGGTGGGTCAGGCACCTGCGCTCGCTGCAAATCCCCCGGGCGACCAACCGCCCGGTGGCGAAATTCCGAACAACGCCGCACCCGTAGCGCCGCCTGCTGCTCCAGTCATCGAAGCTGCCCCGGCTCTCCCTGTGCCAGTGCCTGCGGCGCCGGAGAAACCAGCCGGCGAAAATCCAGGCGTCCCCGCCTTGCCACCTGCTGCACCTGCTGCTCCTGTGGCACCGGCAGTTCCAGCGCCAGTTGCTCCGGAAGCTCCTTCCACTCCCGCAGCGCCTGCGGCCCCGAAGAGTGTGCTCACAATTACGAAGCCGGTGACTGTGCAACTTCAATTTGGCCGCGTGACTTTGAGTATCGGGACGCACGTGCGTTTCATCGCTGCCGAGGGACAGAACGTGCGCGTGAATTTCAACAACAACGTGATCCTCATCCCGGCGGCTGCGACCGATGTGGATGCTCCCGCGCCGCCCGCTCCTGCGCCCGTAAATACCGCGCCCGCACTGCCGCCTTTGATTGCGCCCGTCTTGCCGCCGACAACTTTACCGCCCGCGCCGCGTCCAGCCGTGCCTTCCACCGCACCGGGCGCTATTCCCACGCTGCCCCCGGTTCCCGCAGGACCCAAGCCGTCCTCCGACTTGTAGCGCGCCCTTTCGCCCTGCGGCGTAAATGGAACTTGCCCTTGCAAGGCGCACGTCGCGCGGACATAAGACGCGCCCTTTTTTATACTATGGAACTCTGCATCATTGGCTCCGGCTACGTCGGGCTTGTCACAGGCGCCTGCTTCGCGGAAGTGGGCCACCACGTCATATGCGTTGATAACGACCAGCGTAAGGTGGATATGCTCCGTGCGGGAAAAATTCCGATCTACGAGCCGGGCCTCGAAGAACTGGTGCATCGCAATGTCTCCGCCAAGCGCCTGCGCTTCACCACCAGCACACAGGAGGGTGTGGATGGTTCGCAGGTGATTTTCATCGCCGTGCCCACGCCGCCGCAGCCGGATGGCTCGGTGGACATGACTTACATCGAAAAAGTCGCGCGCGAAATCGCAGCAGCGCTCAAGCCCGGTGCCTACCGCGTCGTTGTGGATAAAAGCACGGTGCCCGTGAAAACCGGCGACCGCGTGCAGGCGACCATCCAGCGTTACAACAAGGAAGCGGAGTTCGACGTGGTGTCGAATCCCGAGTTCCTCCGCGAAGGTTGCGCAGTGCCGGATTTGATGAAGCCGGACCGCATCGTCTTCGGCGCGAACAGCGACCGTGCGGCGGATTTGATGAAGCGCGTTTATGAGCCGTTCAAAGCGCCGATTTTCGTCACCGACATCGCCTCGGCGGAATTGATCAAACACGCGGCGAACTCATTCCTTTCGCTCAAAATCAGCTACATCAACGCCCTCTCCGCCATCTGCGAAGCGAGCGGCGCGGACGTGGAGCTGGTCGCCGACGGCATCGGCATGGACAAGCGCATTGGCCGTCACTTTCTCAACGCCGGCCTCGGCTACGGCGGCTCGTGTTTCCCGAAGGACGTGAAGGCATTCATCGCCATCGCCGAGGAACTGGGAGTGCCTTTCCACTTGATGAAGGAAGTCGAGCGCATCAACGCCGCGCAACTCGAACGTTTCCTGCGCAAAATGCGCGACGGCTTGTGGGTGCTGAAGGACAAGCACATCGCCGTGTGGGGCCTCGCCTTCAAGCCGGACACCGACGACGTGCGCAATTCCGTGGCGATTGAATTGATCAACCAGCTCGTGAAAGAAGGCGCACACGTCACCGCCTACGATCCGAAGGGCATGGAAAAGGCGCGCGAGTGGAAATTGATCCCCGACAGCGTGAAGCTCGCCGACTCGCCGCTCGAAGCTCTCAACGGCGCCGAGGCGCTCGTGCTCGCGACCGAGTGGAAGGAATTCGCGAACGTGGATCTCGACGAGGTCAAAAAGAAGATGCACACCGCGCTCGTTTTCGACGGAAGAAATTTCTTCAACCCGAAAACCATGAAGGAACTCGGCTTCATCTACTACAGTGTTGGCCGCCCGCCTGCGAGGTAGTGTTAAGCCTGCGGGTTTTCGCGTGCCAGCCGCGAGACGACAAATGCCGGCGCGAGCGCCCAGAGCGCAAAAGCTACCGGAAACCACATCAACATGTGCGCCCAACTAAGAATCCCTTCGCACTTATTAAACCAGCCGTCCATCGCCTTTACCGCCCATGCGGTGAACGCAATTGCAGTTGCTGCGAGAAGGCTCGTGCTAAATCCAAACGCGAACACGACCGCTTTTTTTAATTCCCCGCGCGACACCCGTGCCTTCAGTCGGTCGAGTGTTATGGCTTTCAATTTGAAATAGCCTTTCAGCGGCAGCAGCCACAACAGCGTCGGCCAGATGATTACCGCGAACAAAATGAAAGCCGTCGAGTGATCAGACGCCGCATGAAAACGGAACAACAGACTCGAGCAAACGAGCCATGTGGCGGCGAAATGACCTGTGCAGAACCAGCGCATATTGATTTGGGATGTCCTCCCAATAGCAGCCGCGAGGCCAAAGTATGGAAAATTTAGGCAGGTGCGCTTACAAACGCCGCCTGCGGGCTATCAACCCCATTCCGATCATTACGAGTAAAGCGGAAGATGGCTCCGGGATGATGGAGGTGATTTGGCTGCGATAAGTCGCGACGTTCGCGGAGTAGGTCTCGTCGCCATAGACGGAGGTGCCGGACGGCTGCCCGCTGTATGCCGCCGTTGTAAGCATGATGCCCCCGAGCACCCAGTCGCTTCCTTCCTTCCAAAATACACCGCCGCCCGAATCGCCACCGCCAGCCTGCGCTTCGTCGGTGGAATTGTTGAAGTTCGTTTTGAAGGTGGTGATGACCCCCATGCCGTCGTCTATCACCGCCGTCGTCGAGCCGCTGCCGAACGCCGTGATGTTGTTCGTCCCCCACCGCAACGACTGCTGCCCCGGCGTCCACTTGTATCCCTGCGCATTGCCGACACCGCCGATTTCCGCCCATGTCCAAGGATCAGGCACTGTGTTCACATTCCAGTGTGTCTCGGATGCATTTCGGTCGGGGCCGTTGCCCATCATGGAAAGTGAAAGCTCGCTTGTCGGGTTCGCGCTCGCAAGCGTGAGCGACGGCAAGCCCGCCGGCGTGCTGGAGAGTTGAAAGAGCGCGACATCCGTGAGTGTCGTGTCCGCATTTTGCAAACGCACCGCCGTCCCCGCGTTCACGCTGTAATTCGATCCATTGAGAATCACCGTTCCAAATTGAAAACCCGTCGCTCCCCCGTCGCGCACTCCGTGGTATGCCGACAACATCCATCCATCCCCGACATACACACCGCTGACAAAAAAACCGTCCGCCGTGTCATAGACCCTCCCCACATTCGCCCAGCCGAAATCATCCGTCGGTGCGGTCGTATTTTGAGTGCCATCGCCACCGGCGAGAACCACCGCGCGTGCGTGCGGCATGGCGAAGAGGGAAGCTGCGGCGAGGATGCAGAACGTTCGAGGAAACATGACGCGCACATTTTTTCACAATTCTGCCAATCGTCAACCGCAGCCTTTGTGATCTGGTGCCTCCGCGTGAGATGCCCGTGCTTGCACTTTTCGGAAGCTATGGCTACTTGCGCGCTTTTCTCGTCCGATTTCACAAGCCGATGCACAAGAGCGATATTCCGCGCAAGACCATCTACCGCCTTTCTATCTACAACCGCGTGCTCCAGCGGCTGCGCGAGACGGGCGCCCAAACAGTCAGCTCCGAGGCGCTCGCCACTGCAGCGGGCGTGAAATCCACGCAGCTCCGCAAGGACCTCACCTACTTCGGCCAGTGGGGAACGCGCGGACTTGGCTACAACGTCGAGGCGCTTGCCAAGGCTATCACCGGCGTGCTCGGCATGGCGAAATTGCAGCCCGTCATCCTTGTCGGCGCGGGCCAGCTCGGCACGGCGCTCCTGCGCTACGGTGGTTTTGCGAAGGAGGGATTCGAGGTTGTCGCTGCGTTCGATGCGGACATCGAGACCAGACGCCCGCGCGACATCAAAGTGCCCATCCTCCATTCCTCGAAGATGACCGATTTCATCCGCGAGCGCGGCGTGAAGCTCGCCATCCTCACCGTGCCCGGCAGCGTCGCACAGCAGGTGGCCAACGAACTCATCGCAGCAGGCGTGCAAGCCATCCTCAATTTCGCCCCCGCCGTGCTCCACGTGCCCGAGCGCATCGTCGTCAACAATGTGGACCTCGCCATCGAACTGGAGAACCTCAGTTATTTCGTAAAGTGAGCGCCCGGCTCGCTGAAGTCGCTGCGCCGGACTTCGATCTCGCGCTTACACTTTCGTGCGGGCAGCTCTTTCACTGGCAGCGGCAGGGCACGGGCTGGGTCGGCGCCATCGGCGACAAAGCCTGCTACGCGGAGCAACGCGGCGATGCGCTATTTGTCACACGAGGCATGGAGGAAATTGCGCGACGCTACTTCGCGCTCGATCATCCGCTCGCGGAAATTTACGCGACCTTCCCACGCGACCCCGCGATGGATGCCGCACTCGCAGCGTGTCGTGGAATGCGCATCGTGCGCCAGCCGCACTGGGAGTGCATCGCATCATTCATCACCAGCGCGCAAAAGGCCGTGCCGCATATCACGCAGATCTCGCACACGCTGCGCACACGGTTCGGCAAACGCATCGGCGACGGCCCGCTTTTCGCCTACCCGACGCCCGACGCGCTTGCTGCGCTCGAAGAGGACGATCTGCGCGCCTGCGCTCTCGGCTATCGTGCAAAAAATCTCCTCCGCGCCGCGAGGCAGATCGCCAGCGGTGAAGTCAGTCTCACCGCCATCACGAAGCTCGACGACGATTCCGCGCACCGCGAGTTAATGCGCCTCGGCGGCGTCGGCCCCAAGGTTGCAAATTGCGCGCTGCTCTTCGCGTTCGAGCGGCTCGCCGCGTTCCCGATTGATGTCTGGATCGAACGCGTGCTTCGGCAGATATACTTCGCCAAAAAACGCCGCGTCACCGCTGCTCGCCTTCGTGATTACGCCGCGAAATATTTCGGCGCATACGGCGGCTACGCGCAGCAGTATCTCTTCCACCACGCACGCACCAGCCGTCCGCAAAAATCCTAATCACATCCATGCACCTCGACGCCGCACTCAGTCCCGCCGATATCGCCCTTCTTCCACAGCGCGACCTCTCCGGCACGACCTGCGTGGTCTTCGACATCCTCCGCGCCACATCCTCGATGGTCACCGCGCTCGCCTGCGGCGCGGCGGAAATCTGGCCCGTCACCACCATCGAAGAAGCGCGTGCCCTCAAAACGCGGATGCCCGAAGCCGTTCTCGCCGGCGAGCGCCACGGCGACCGCATCGAGGGTTTTGAACTCGGCAACAACCCGCTCGAATACACGGCGCTCGCAGGCCACCGCATCATCACCACGACCACCAACGGCACTGTCGCCCTCCGTTCCTGCGAACGCGCGCCGCGTGTGCTCGTCGGCGCGTTGCTGAATCTCGCCGCACTGCGCAATGTCATCGCCGCCGAGTCGCGCGTGCTGCTCGTTTGCGCAGGAACTTTCGAGACATTCGCGCTCGAAGACGCCATCGCCGCCGGACTGCTTGCATCCTTTTTTCCAAATGCGGAACTCACCGACGCCGCCCGCGCCTGCGTCGCCACGGCACGCTCCTTCGCCACGCCGCTCGACGGACTGCTCGCCGCGCGCAATGGCCACGCCCTTTCAGCAAAGGGCTGGCGCGACCAGATCGAATGGTGCGCTCAAGTCTCGCGTTTTGCCGCAGTCGGTGCCATGAGTGACGGCCTCATTCGCCCGCTGTGAACTTTTCGACGACCAATCCGTCCCCGATTCGCAGGTGGCTCGATGCGTTCGTCGCCATGCCCGACCGCGTCCGCCTCCCGCTCGCCATCGTGCTCGCACTGCTCGTGCACGGAGGGGTGATGGTCGCTGTGTGGGTCTGGCCGTATATCGCCGGGCTGCTGCAAAAAATTCTCCCGGAAAGCATGACGACCGCCGTCGCCGCCCCGCCGCCACCACAGCAGGCAAACAAAAAACTCGAAGTGATCCTCATGACGCCCACTCCGCCACCAGCGGAGGAAAAAAAGGAACTCACCGTGCAGGAGCAAAATCTCCTCGAGGAAAAATTCCGCCAGCTCCCCGAGGAAATTCAGCAGGAATACATTGATGTGGAGGGCCTCGCCAAAAAGAAAAACCTCAGCAAGCGCGCCCTGCTCGAAAGCTGGCAAGACAGCGTCGCAGGGACAAAAAAACCGGGCAAAGGCGACAGCACGCTGCCCGCTCAGGACGGCCGCGCCGATCTGCCGTTCACCCATTTCAAAAACCAGCAGGCCAACGCGGGAGATGCAAAAATCCTCGTTGAAAATGAAGTTCAAAACCGTCCGCGCCCGATGCCAAACGCCCGCCCGCCCGGCATCGAACCGCCGCCAATTTTCAAGCCACGCCCCGTGCCAAAGGCCACCCTCGCCTCGCAGAACCCGACTGACAAAATCCCCAAGACCGCCGATGCCGCGCCTGCCGCGCAGCCCACGCCGATGCCCACGCCGATGCCCACACCGCGTCCTTCGCCGATGCAAATTGCCAAGGCAACGCCGCCGCCAGCGATGAAGGAAGTGATCGAGGCCAGCGAAGATCAAATCGCGCTCTACCTCCGCCAGGTTGAGCAGCCCGTCGCCCCCGTCGAGCATCCATCGCTTGAGCCGCCGCAAAAACCCACGCCCACCCCAAAGCCTACTCCACAGCCGACCGTAAAACCAACGCCGCAACCAACGCCCGAGCTCAAAAATCCGGAGGAACCAAAACCCACGCCACCCGTTTCCGAAATCGTCGCGATTAAAAACACACGCCCGCAACCCGTGCAAAACCCCGGCTACACGCAGCACATGGAGCAGCGCAAAATCGAAGGCGGCAACGCGCCCCTGGGCGAGAGCGGCGTGGACGCTGTCGCCACTGTGCGCGGCCGCTACCTGAAAGGCGTCAATCAGGCCATCGGCTCACGATGGACCTTTTACGTGCATGACGCCAAGCACGGCAGCGTAATCGCGCCCGGCTCGGTCACCCTGCGCTTCACGCTGAATGCAAAAGGCAGGGTCATGAAGGTGCAATTGCTCGACAATACATCCAACGCCGCGCACGCCGCACTGTGCGAACGTTCGTTTTACGACGCCCAAGGCGACATTCAGCCTCCACCGTCCGAGTTGCTAAAGAACGGCGTCTTCGAGGATACTTTTACTTTCACTCTCTACTAAAATGCTCATCCGCACCCTGCTCATCCTCGTCGCACTTGCCGCGCCCGCCTTCGCACAGACGGGCGGTCGCTATCTCAATCCACCGTTTTCGCCCGCTCCGCCGAAGCCGGTCGTCGTTGCCACGCCCGCACCCGAGACTCCAAAGCCCAAACCAAAACCGCGCCGCCGCCCCACACCGCCGCCAGATGCGGCCACAGTGACTCCCGAAACGCCTGCTCAAGCGCCCGTGCCCACACCCGCAGTCACCGAACCAGCGCCGGCACCGGCGGAAGTGATAGATAAAACTGCTGTCGAAAAACCCGCCCCGCCGCCCGTCGTAAAACATCCGCCTGCGCCACCGCGTCCGATTTCCGCCGCCGCTTACACTGCGAAAATCAAAACCGCCTTCGCCAAACGCTGGACTGATGCGGTGCAGCCGCGCATGAGCGAATTTCAGCCGGGCAATGTCAGCGTCGTCTTCAAGCTCGATGCGGAGGGAAAAGTCGCCGCCTTTTCCGTGACCGAGAACAGCTCCAACGAAGCATTCGCGAAATTCTGCGAGCAGTTCGTCCGCGATACGCCCTTCGATGCACCGCCGGCCAAGGCGCTCAGCGACGGTCAAATCGAAGTGCCGTTCACCTTCTGGATTTACTAACCACGCCCATGCTTCTCGCCGCATCTTTTCAGGACATCTTCCAATTCTTTTTCAAGGGTGGCCCGTTCATGGTCCCGCTGCTCGCGTGCTCCATCATTGCAGTCGCGGTGATTCTGCTGCGCAGCCTCGCGCTTCGCCGGCATCTCGTCATTCCCGCCGAGTTGCAGAAGGAAATCGAGCGCCTCGCGCCCAACGACACGCCCGACGCTGTCGTCCGCCTTTCGCGTCTCGTGCGCAACGACGGCACCACGCTCGCCCGTATCGCGCAGGTCGGCCTCTCAAACCTCCACCAGCCCAAGGACGAAAACATGAACGCCGTCCAGACCGTCGCACGCCACGAAGTCGGCCAGCTCGAACACGGCCTGCACATCCTCGAAATCATTATCGGCATTGCCCCACTGCTCGGCCTCCTCGGAGCGGTGAGCGGCCTCGTGAAAGTCTTCGGTGCCTTCGGTGCAAGTGCGACGCAGAGCGATCCGCACGCCATTGCCCTCGGCATCTCCGAGGCACTCAGCACCACCGTCGTCGGCATGGCCGTCGCCATCCCCACGCTCATCGCCCACGGACTGCTCGCCAAACGCGTCGAAGTTATCGCCGCCGATCTCGAACTGCTCGTCTCCGGCTTGCTCACCAAATGCTACAACCAAAAGCAGCGCCGCCCCTCCACATTCGCCGACTTCGCCACCGAGGGTGACGCATGAACTTCCTCCCCCGCCGCCGTCGCAAACCCGAGGTGATCATCGTCTCGCTGATTGATATTTTCGCCATCCTCCTCATTTTCGTCATCGTCACGACGACCTTCAAAAGTGAACTTCCCGCAGTCACCATCAAGCTCCCCGAATCCAAGACCGCCGTCGCTGCGGAAAAGGGCGACGAAGCGCTCCGCATATCCATTTCCGAGAAGGAGGAAATTTTCATCGGCGCTAAAAAAGTCACCCACGAAGAACTACGCAGTGAACTTGAAAAACTTCAAAAGCTCCCGCGCCCGCCCAAGCTCGCACTCGCCACCGACAAGCGCGCTCCACACGGGGCTTTCATCTACGTCCTCGATGTCATAAGGCAGGTCGGAATCAAAGGCGACTTCACCGCCTTCACCGAACAGAGCGAGAAGCCGTAGGCCATTGACGCCGCGCATCAGCGCCACTACATCCCCACCGTGCTCAACGAAAAATACGTCCTTCCCAACTGCCAGGCATCCGTTCTCTGCGAAGACATCCGCCGTGAGATCACCGGCATGCAAACCCTCGTCGGCGTCATCAACGCCGTGCCCGCCCCGCAAGTGCCAGTCGGCTTTCTCAAGCTCTGCATGTGGACCCGCTGGTGCAACGGCATCGGCCAGTTCAAGCAGACCGCCCGCATCCTCGCGCCCGACGAAAAAATCATTGGTGAAAGCACTCTCGAATTTCAGCTCAAGGACATGGATGTCATGGCCACCAATGTGAACCTCTTCAGCGGCGTCCAGTTTTCCACTTACGGCAACTACCACGTCGAAATCTACCTCGATGACCAGCTCATCATCCGCTACCCGCTGCCCGTGATCAAATTCACCCTCCCCGGCCAGAGCGCGCTTACGCAGCCACAGGTCGCATAGTCCCGCCAAATCTATCCTTAGAAAAAAGCCCGCACCGGGTAATTACAAAGATCCAATAAACAAAACATGAAACACACATTCGCCCTCCTCGCCGCATTCGCAATCACCGCCACATTCGCCAGCGCCGAGGACGCCAAGCCTGCCGAGAAAACCAAGAAAGCAAAAAAATACACCGAGGAAACTTTCAAAACAAAGGACGCCAACAACGACGGCAGCATCAGCAAGGAGGAGTTCCTCAAGGACGCCAAGGACGCCGCCAAGGCAGAAAAGGTTTTCAAACGGAAGGACGCCAACAACGACGGAAAACTCAGCAAGGAGGAATTCCTCGCACCAAAGAAAAAGAAGGCATAAAGGCGGACAATTATTCCACGTAAAAACAAGCCAGCCGACAGCAGACAAATGAAACCCATCCTCACCACCATCGCCACGCTCGCAGTGGGTGCGGCATTTGCCGTAGCAGCAGACGACGCCAAACTCGCTGAAGCCGCCAAGCTCGCCGCGGAAAAGCCCAAGCGCGAGCTGGAGGAAGTCTTCAAAACGAAGGACACCAACAGCGACGGTTTCATCTCGAAGGAAGAATTCCTCGCCGGGGCGAAAAATCCCGAGATGGCCGAGCGTGTCTTCAAAAAGAAAGACACCAACGGCGACGGCAAACTCAGCAAGGAAGAGTTCATGACCCACGGGAAAAAATAGCAACCGGGGAAGAAGCCATTTTTAGCGCCGCACTCGCCAACCGTGGGTGCGGCGCTTTGTTTTCCGCGGGAACGAACGCATTCATCTTCCATGACCGCGCGCTTGGATGATCGGAATCGCACTTACGCAAATCCAGAAAGAGGATACCGGGGACTTTTCTCCGCCTCTTGTTTTCGGGCGTGGCGGCGCGTAGAGTGACGCCATGGCTGGGACTTTTGCGAACCGATACAACGCTGACCTTCTCGATGATGCTTATGCACGCTGGCTGAAAAATCCCGAGGATGTGGAGCCTTCGATGCGGGCGTTTTGCGAAGGGTTTCATCTCGGCTTTGCGCAGTTTGAAAAGCGATCAGCGAGTGCGAATGGCGCGGTGCCCGCAGTAGTAGACGGGGCTTCGCAGACGCGTGTGGACGGGCTGGTGTATGCCTACCGCACACTCGGGCACACGCTGGCGTGGACGAATCCGCTCGCACACAACCGCCCGCAAAACGATCTGCTCTCGCTGCGCGAACTCGGCTTTTCCGAGAAGGACCTCGATCTCACCGTCAGTTCGAAATATTTCCTCGGCGGCGCGGCGATGCCGCTTCGCGAGATGCGCGCTCGGCTGGAGGAAATTTACTGCGGCAACATCGGTTTTGAGTTCATGCACATCGCGAATGCGCGGGTGCGCAACTGGCTCCGCGACCGCATCGAAAACCGCGCGCAATGGGTCGCAGATGCTGCGACGAAGAAACGGATGCTGCGGCATATTTTGAAAGTGGAGTCGTTCGAGCGCTTCCTGCACACGGTCGCCTACAAGGGGCAGAAGCGGTTCAGCGCTGAGGGCGCGGAGTCGTTCATCTCGGCGCTCGATGCGGTGATCGAAAATTGCCCGCGCTTTGGCGTGGAGGAAATCACGATGGGCATGGCGCATCGCGGGCGGCTCGCGGTCATCACGGAGTTTTTAAAAAAGCCCTACGGGCTGATGTTCCAGGAATTTGATCCGAACTTCATCCCCGACTCGGTCTATGGCGACGGCGATGTGAAATACCATCTCGGCTATGTGAACGACCGCGTGGTGAAGCCGAGCGGCGCGACGGTGCAGGTGCGGCTGAGCGCAAACCCGAGCCATCTCGAAATCGTGAACCCCGTGGTGATGGGCATGACGCGCGCACGCCAGCGCATTCGCAAGGACACGGTGGAGCGCAGTAAGGTTGTGCCGATTTTAATCCACGGCGACGCGGCGCTCGCGGGGCAGGGGATCGGGCAGGAGGTGCTGAATATGTCGCAACTCCAGGGCTACCGGATCGGTGGCACGGTGCATTTTGTCATCAACAACCAAATCGGCTTCACCACGCTGCCCGCCGACGCGCGCAGTTCGCAGTATTGCACCGACGTGGCGAAGATGGTGGAGGCGCCCGTCTTCCACGTGAATGGCGACGACCCACTCGCTTTGCGCTACGCGATGGAGTTGGCGTTTGAGTTCCGCCAGCAGTTTAAGCGCGACGTTTTCGTGGACATGGTCTGCTACCGCCGCCACGGCCACAACGAGAACGACGATCCTGCTTTCACCAGCCCCGATATGTATCGCGACATCGCGAGTCACCCTAGCGTCGGCACGATTTTCCGCGACAGGCTCGTCGGCGAAAAAGTGCTCACCGCCGAGGAGGCGGAGTCTTTTCAAAAGGAACTGTGGAAGCGGCTCGAAGACGCGCTCGCTGAGGCGCAGGCTGCTGCCGCGCAGAAAAAGCAGTGGCGCGAAAAACGTGATGCGAAATTCGAAGGCAGCACGGCCGTCCAGCAGCCTGCGTATTCGCACGCATCGGCGGCGACTGCGGTGGCGAAGGACACGCTCGCAAAAATCATCGGAGCGATGACGACTCCGCCCGAGGGCTTCGCCGTGCATCCGCGTGTGAAGACGTTTGTGCTCGATAAACGACGGCAGGCGTTCGAGCGCGGCGAGGGGATTGACTGGGCGACCGCCGAGTCGCTCGCGTGGGGGAGTCTTTTGCTGGAGGGCGCACCCGTGCGTCTCAGCGGGCAGGACGTTCGCCGGGGCACATTCAGCCAGCGCCACGCTTATCTTTACGACACCGTCACGCGCCAGCGCTGGTGTCCGCTCGACAACATGCAGCCCGGCAAGCAGGCGAAAATTTGCATCTACAATTCGCTGCTCAGCGAGGCGGGAGTGCTTGGTTTCGACTACGGCTACTCGCTCAACTACCCGGAAATGCTCTGCCAGTGGGAGGGGCAGTTCGGCGACTTCGTGAACGGCGCACAGGTGATCATCGATCAATTTATCGTGAGTGCGGAGAGCAAATGGCAGCGACCGTCAGGCATCGTGCTGTTGCTCCCGCACGGCTACGAAGGTCAGGGTCCCGAGCATTCGTCGGCGCGGCTGGAGCGGTTTCTCCAGCTCTGCGCCGAGGACAATATCCAGGTCGCCGCGCTCACTACACCCGCCCAGTATTTTCACGTGCTGCGCCGCCAGATGAAGCGCGATTTCAAAAAGCCGCTCGTGCTGATGACGCCGAAATCCATGCTCCGCCTCGAAGCGGCTGCGTCGAAAGTGAGCGACTTTAGCGAGGGGCGTTTCCACGAAATTTTCGACGGCACAGAATCGCTCAATTGCGAACACGAACAGGTGACGCGCATCATTTTCAGCGCGGGGAAAGTGTTTCACGATCTCGTGAAATTCCGCGACGAAAACCAAATCGGGCGCACCGCTTTCATCCGCATCGAGCAGCTCTACCCGCTGCACGAACGCGCACTCATTGACGCAATCAAGTGCTACCCCAACGCCATGAAATTTATCTGGTGTCAGGAGGAGCCGGAAAACATGGGCGCCCATCGTTTCATCAAGCCCCGCCTGCAAACTCTGCTCCACGAAATCAAAGGCAAATGGACCGACATCCCCTACGCTGGCCGCGACGAAGCCGCCAGCACCGCAGTCGGCAGCAAAAACGTGAGCGACATCGAGCAGCGCCAGCTCGTCGAGCGGGCGTTTAGCGTGTAAATCACCTACGATTCTGATTTTCCGGATGACGGAATCGTTTGCAATGCGCGCCCGGTGCGGCCAAATGGCGGCGCGCTGTGGCCGACGATTCATCGAACATCACCCACCGACCGAAGCTCCTCGTCCTCGAACTATGGGGCCTCGGCGATCTTACTTTCGCGACGCCGATGCTGCGCGCCGCCGTGGAGCGCTATGACGTAACGCTCGTCGGCAAGGCTCACGCGCAGCCTTTGCTCGCGAGCACATTTCCGCAGATCCGTTTCATCGCCTACGACGCCCCATGGACGGCCTATCGCGGAAAATACCGTCTGTGGGCGTGGCGCTGGCCTCTTTTGCTGGGGCTGATTTCGCGTCTGCGACGCGAAAGATTCGATGCCGCTGTATCCGTGCGCAACGACCCGCGCGACCATCTGGTGATGTGGCTTACCTGCGCACGCCAGCGCTACGGTTTTCCGTGGAAGACCAGCACGTATTTTCTCAACCGCCCCGCGAAGCGTTCGCGCCCGAAGCAGCACAAGGTGGAGGACTGGTGCGACCTCGGTCGTGCGCTCGGCTTCGCCAAAATGGACGACGGTCCGCGCCTCGATCACGCAAAGTATCGCTCGGCGAAAGTGGACGCGCTTTTTGCGAATGTGACGAAGCCGCTCGTCGTGCTGCATCCCGGCGCGCGCATTCCGGTGCGCCGCTGGCCCGAGGCGTATTTTGAAAAAATAGTCCGCAAACTGCGCGAAGTTTTCGACTTTCATCTCGCACTCATCCCCGATCTCGATGGCTATGGTCTCGGCCTCGCGCCGCTGTGCGATCAGGTGTTGCCGGCGCTCGGCGTGAACGAACTCGTGGACGTGTTGGGTCGCGTGGAATTCCTCGTCTGCAACGACTCAGGCCCCGGCCATCTTGCGGCGTGTTGCGGTCGTCCGTCGGTTGTTGTTTTCGGGCCGACCGATCCGGATTGGTTCCGTCCGTGGGGCGACATCCATCACCTCGTCATCCGCGATATTTGCCCGTGGCGCCCCTGCTTCGACTACTGTCTTTTCCAAGAGCCGTATTGCATGACGAAATTGCTGCCAGACGCCGTGTGGCCGGAAATTTACGAACACCTCCGAACGCAAATTGGACGCGGCGTGCTTACATCGCGATTGCTCCACGAGAGCGTCAAACAGCCATGAGCACGGTTGCCGTCATCGCCACGCATCGCAGGCCGGCGGAGCTTTCGCGGCTACTCGCTTCGCTCGAAAAAAGCACGGTCGCCCTGCATGGCGTCGTCATTGTGGACAATGCGGGCGATGCTGCCACGCGGGAAAATGTCGAACGCTGCTCGCTGCCTCACCGCTATCTCGTGCCGGGAGAAAATTTGGGATGTGGCGGCGGGTTGCATCTCGCTGAGGAGACGGCGCTGCGGGGATTTCCAACGCTGACCCACGTATGGGTGCTAGACGATGATGCAGTCGTCGAACCCGCCACGCTCGGCACGATGCTCGATGCGATGCGTGCGAACAGAGCAGGCGCAGCCTGCCCGATTGCCGCAGATGCGGATGGTCGCTTGAATTGGTTTCCGGGGCTTAGTGAGCGGGCGAAGTTCGATGTGCTCCGCCGCGTCGCAACACCCGGCGAGTATTTGGAAAAATGCGGCCCTTCACCCGTGCCGTTCACATGGGCAACGGGCGTTGCGTTGCTGGTGGATCGCGAAGCTCTGCTGCGTGCCGGATTGCACCGCGCGGATTTCTGGATGCGCGGCGAAGACCTCGATTTTTCCCTGCGCGTCACCGCTGCGGCAAAAGGCGTCTTCGTTCCCGCTGCTCGTGTCGCGCATCTTCCGCCCGGCGGCGGCAGAGTCGTGGATGATTTCCCCGAACGGATGAAACACGCCGCGATGCTGCAAAATTGCGCAATGCTCGCCGCCCGCACGAAACATGGGCGCAGCCTCGTGCGCCACTGGCCCGGCAATGCGTTGCGACATCTCCGCCGATTTGGCCCAAGCGCGCTCGGCGATGTGCTGCGGGCAGCGTGGCTCGGCGCTGTGTGCGGATTACCTGCTGGCGCAAAAGGAGGCGGCTATTTCCGCGAAAGGCTCGCAGGTTTCTCGCGCTAACTGCGCCGCCATCGCGCTGTAGGTTTTTCTGCGCGGAAAGTTTTCCTCTTCGTGCTGCCGCGCGTAAAAATTTGGTAGTCGAATGGCTGCATACGAAACGCTCCGCTGGCCCACATCCGCGAGCGATGTGCCGCGAGCAGCAGCGGCGCGCACAGCTTCACCCACGCCGGGCGCGCTGCGGAGATGGCGGCTTGTTCGCGTGTCGTGATCGGCGAGAGGCCGAGGTTTTCTCCCGTTTCCGCAAACGCCGACACAAACCTGCGCATCACTTCTACTCGGGCACCTGCGCGCAGCATCGCGATGAACCACCACCAGTCGCCGGCCGACTTCCACTGCGTGTCGAAGTTTTTCCACACACGCCGCCGGAAAAACAGCGCACAGCTCGCCACGGGAAAACGCAGCCAGCAGTGCGATTCGATGGGCCGCAGCGAAAAGCGGTGAGCGAGGTAGCGGCCCTCACCGTCCACGACGAGATTGTCCGCGAGCAGGACGTCCACATCAGGATGCTCCCCAAAATACGCATCCACCGCAGCGAGCGCGCCTGGCAGATATTGCTCGTCGCAATTCAGCCATGCCAAAATTTCACCGCTTGCCTTCGCAAAGCCGCGATTGAGTGCGTCGTAGATCCCGTCGTCCTTTTCCTCGAAAAACTTAGCGCGCGTTTCAGTGCGCACCCATTCACCGACCTCGGGGCCGCTGCCCGCATCCTGAATAATTTGTTCATTCTCGACGCCCTGATCCTCCACCGAACGCACGCAGAGCCGCAGCCATTCAGGCTGTCGAAAGCTGGGCGTGACGATGGAAAAGCGCACGTGCGGAGCATCCAATATTCACCGCCGAACTTCCATCATTCAATTCACCTGCCGCTCTAGTTTTCAGAAATAACCGCGAATTGTGGTGAACATTACGGCATTCGTGGCTGTCTTTCGCGTTGTCATTTCCGCCGCCGACAGGAATAGCGTGCGGCACCAAACACGACCCCAATTATGCAAACTGCAAACAACATCCAGGAAGCCGACGTGGCAGCCATAGACCGCCTGCGCGACATCTACGGAAAAGTCCGCGCCGAAATCGGCAAAGTCATCATCGGCCAGGACCACGTCGTCGAAAAACTGCTCACGTGCGTTTTCGCGCGCGGCCACGCTCTGCTCATGGGCGTGCCGGGGCTTGCGAAGACACTGCTCATTCACTCGCTTGCGGAGGTGATGCATCTTTCGTTCAGCCGCATCCAGTTCACGCCCGACCTCATGCCCAGCGACATCACAGGCACCGAGATTTTGCAGGAGACCGAGCAGGCGGGGCGACGCGCGTTCGAGTTCGTGAAAGGCCCCATCTTTGCGAACATCGTCCTCGCCGACGAAATCAACCGCACGCCGCCGAAGACGCAGGCCGCGCTTTTGCAGGCCATGCAGGAGCAGCGCGTGAACTCCGGCAAGCACAGCTTCGCACTCGATAAACCGTTCTTCGTCCTCGCGACGCAAAACCCCATCGAGCAGGAGGGCACTTATCCGCTCCCCGAGGCGCAGCTCGACCGCTTCATGTTCCTCATCAACGTCGGCTACCCCAGTGCCGCGGAGGAATTGCTCATCGCAAAAGCCACCACCGGCGCTGCGCCGCCGCCGCTCAACAAAATCATCGAAGGCCACGAAATCCTCGGCTTTCAGGACATCGTCCGCCGAGTCCCCGTGCCCGAGCATGTCTATGAATACGTGGTGAAGCTCGTCCGCAAGTGCCGCCCGCGCGAAGTCGAGGCACCGGACTGGGTGAAAAAATACGTCATGTGGGGCCCCGGCCCGCGCGCCGTGCAATATCTCATCCTCGGGGCAAAAGCGCGCGCCGTCCTGCAAGGGAGCTACCTCACGCGATTGGAAGACGTGCTCGCCGTCGCCGAGCCCGTGCTTGCCCACCGCATTCTCGTCAATTTTCACGCCGAGAGCGAAGGCATAGACAGCGCGGAGGTCATCAAGCGGGTGATCAAGGAGACGGAGGCATAGAGAATGACGAATGTCGGATGGCGAATGACGAAAAAGCCGTTCCTTGAAATTAGGAACTGCGCGTTTGTGATTTGCTCGCCTCTTCAGTTGTCCGCTGAAGCCCGCAGGGACAAAGCGCAAAAGAGGTGCATTTGATGGCCGCTGACGCTGCCAACCTCGACTTTCTCGACCAAGGTGTCATCGCTCGGCTTTCTCGGCTGATTTTGAATGTGCGCAATCCGATGCTGGGGTCGGTGACGGGGCTGCATCGTTCGGCGACGCGCGGGGCGAGCGTGGAGTTTGCGGAGTATCGGAAATATGCGCCGGGGGATGATATCAAGTTTCTCGACTGGCGCGTGTTTGCGCGGACGGACAAATTTTTCATCCGCGAATTCGAGGCGGATACGAATCTGCGCTGCTACCTCGTGGTGGATACGAGCGGCTCGATGAAATACACGTCGCAGCCGGACGGCGGGACGCGCTTTGATTATGCGCGCAAGCTCGCGGGGACGCTGGCGCATTTGCTGGTGCATCAGGGCGACGCGGTGGGGCTGACTTGTTTTGCGGAGAAGGTGATGGATTTGCCGCCGAGGCACACGCCGTCGCACTTGCGGCAGCTTTGCCAGACGCTGGCGGACGCGAAGCCGTCGGGCGAATCGAACATCGTGCAGACGCTGCATGATTTTGCGGAGCGCATCCGCAGCCGTGCGCTCGTGGTCGTGGTAAGCGATTTGTTTTGCGAAGTGCCGGAGCTGCTCGATGCGATCAAGCACCTGCGTTTTTACAAGCACGACGTCGCGCTCTTTCACCTGCTGGACCGGCAGGAGATGGATTTCGATTTTACGCGCCCGGTGCGTTTCGTGGACATGGAAAACGGGGCCGACTTGATCACCGATCCTGCCATCGTGCGCGAGGCCTACCGCGAGGCGCTGGATGACTATCTCACGACGCTGCGACAAGGCTGCCAGCAGTTCCATGTGGACTATCATTTCACGTATCTGGATCAGACTTTCGAGGGAGTACTGACGCAATTCATGCTCCAGCGCCTCCGCGCGTCGAAAAAGGGAGGAGGACGGTGAGTCTGCTCCAGCCATGGACGTCGTGGATTTTCCTCGCGGTGTTGCTGCCGATCATCATCCACATGCTGAACCGGCTGCGCTATCGCACGGTGCATTGGGCGGCGATGATCTTCCTGCTCAAGGCGAACAAGGCCGCGACGCGACGCGCGAAACTGCGGCAATATCTGCTGCTGCTATTTCGTTCGTTGATTTTGTTTTTTCTGCTGTGGGCGATGATGCGGCCCATCGTGGGCGGCTGGCTCGGCTCGGCGGCGGGTGGCGCGCCGGAGGTGGTGCTTGTGGTGCTGGATCGTTCGTCCTCGATGGAGGGACGCGCGCCGGAGAGTCAGGAAAGCAAGCGACAACACGCCCTCTCCTTGCTCGCACAGGCGGCGAAGCAGAGCGCGGGAAGCCGGTTTGTGCTCATCGAAAACGTGCTGCGTCAGCCGCTCGAAATCGCTGACACTGCGTCGCTCGGCGCGATGCAGATGGCCGAGGCGACGGACACCGCTGCGGACATCCCCGCGATGTTGCGAACGGCGTTGGATTACCTCGTAAAAAACAAACCGGGCAGCGCGGAAGTGTGGCTTGCGAGTGATTTGCAGGCGAGTAACTGGCGGCCGGACAGCGCTGAGTGGCAGGACATCGCTGCGCGTTTCACAGCGCTGCCGCAGGAGACGCGGATGCGCGTGCTCGATCTCTCTTCGGCGGGCGGAACGAATCTCAGCGTCGCGGTGAAGAGTGCGGATTTCCGTCTCGCTCGCGGCGCGGCGGACAAGGGCCAGCTCGCACTTTCGCTCGAAATCAAAACGGGTGGCACGACCGGCACGTTCCCGCTGCTCGTCACTCGCGACGGTGCGAAATCGCAGACGGATCTCGTGCTCAAGGCACCTGTGCAGCGTCAGGCGTTGAAGTTTGACGTGGCCAAACTCGCGGAGGCTGGCGGCTGGGGAAAAGTGGAACTACCCGCAGACGATCATCCCGGCGACAACGCTGCATATTTTGTCTATCGCACGCCCACGCCGCTCGCTGCGGCGGTGGTCGCCACGCTGCCCGGCTCCGGCGCGAGTCTGCGTTACGCCGCTGCGCCGGACAAAACGCGCACGGATCGCATGGCGGAACTGCTCGCGCCCACGGGAGCGTCGGGAATTCGCTGGAAGGAAAGCGCGCTCGTCGTCTGGCAAGGCCCAGCGCCCGAGGATGCGGTGGCGAAGCAACTCCAGGCTTTTGTGGAAAGCGGCGGCGTGGTGCTCGCATTTCCGACTGGCGCTGAGAGCAGCGCCGGCCCGCTCGGTCTTACGTGGGGTGCTGTCGAAAATTCGGGCAAGGAACTTTTCCGCGTGACGAAATGGGATGAACGCGACGGCCCGATCTCGAACACGGACAACGGCACCGCTCTTCCGCTCGCGCGCCTCGAAGTGTCGCGCCGCCAGCTCGTGCACATCGCGGGCGAGACGGCGCACGTGTATGCGACGTTCGCGGACGGGCAGCCGTTTCTCACGGGACAGCGCATCGGCACGGGAACTCTGCTTGCGTGCGCGACTCTGCCGGAGGCTGACTGGAGCACGCTCGGTGAAGGCTTCGTGATTCTCCCGCTCGTGCAGCGTGCGCTCGTGCTCGGCGGCACTCGACTCGCGCCGCCCGCGATGGCCGTAGCCGGTGAATGGCAGCCCGGCGAAGTGACTTGGAGTTCCGTCGAAACGGATCGCCGCCGCAACCCGCGCTGGCACGCCGGGCTTTATCAAAGCGCGGGTCGCTACATCGCGCTCAATCGCCCGGATGGCGAAGACAACGCGGACACCGTCGCGCGCGAGCGTCTACCGGAGCTGCTACGTGGTGTGAAATTGACGGTGCTCGCCGGTGCGCTCGATTTGAAAGCCGACCGTCTGCAAAGTGAAGTCTGGCACGCGATGGTGATCGCGACGATGGCGTTCATGTGCCTTGAAATGCTGCTGGCCACGAGCAAGACGCTCATTCCGCAAAGACCGAAGGCGCGCGCAGCAAAGCCGGTGGAGAAAAAGGAGGAGGTCGCTGTATGAGCGAAGGCTGGCAGATCAATACTGCGCCGTGGGTGCTCGGTGCGGCGGGTGCGTTTCTCATCGCGAGCATCTGGTTCTTTTTTCGTTCGCTGCGACGCGAGGGGAGGAATGGCGGACTGGTCGCGCTTCATGTGCTGCGTCTGCTCATCGCAGTGCTCGTCGCGCTGACGCTGCTGCGGCCCGAGCGCGTCGTGTTTGCGAAGCACAGCGAACAGCCGCGCGTGGTGGTGCTGTGGGATGGATCGGGCAGCATGTACACGAAGGACGTCGTCACCGGCGAGAAGGAGACGATGGCGCGCGCGGAGTGGTTGAAGCAGCAGGTGGAGGCGAAATTTTGGGAGCCGCTCGGAAAGCGATACAACGTGACCGTCGAGCCGTTTTCCGTGCCGCCCGATGACCCAAAGATGCTCGATGCGGAAACGGAAATCGGCAGCGACCTGAACGAACCGCTCGAACGCGCGCTGAAGCAACACACGGACTTGCGCGCAGTGCTATTGCTCTCGGACGGCGACTGGAATCTCGGCAAGTCTCCCATCACCGCCGCGAGCGCGCTCGCGCAGCGTGATGTGCCGGTTTTCGCCGTCGGCGTGGGCAGCGAGACGTATCTGCCGGACGTGGAATTGATGAACGTGCTCGCGCCGACCTACGGACTTGTAAACGAGCGCATCAGTGTGGTCGTCACACTGCAAAATCATCTCCAGCGCGAAGTAAAAACGGTCATCAGCATCAGCGGGCCGGGCGGCGCGACGGGATCGAAAAATGTGACGCTTCCGCCGATGGCGCAGACGCAGGAGATGATCGTTTTCACGCCGCAGGCGGAGGGCGCGGGCGATTTCAAAGTGAGCATCCCCGTGGAGAAGGAAGAGGTTTTTCCCGAGAACAACGAGCGCACGTTCCCACTCGCGGTGCGCAAGGAAACGCTGAAGGTGCTCGTCGTGGATTCGCAGCCGCGCTGGGAGTTCCGCTACCTGCGCAATGCGCTGATGCGCGACCCCGGCGTGTCGGTGAATACCGTGCTCTATCATCCGCAGATCGGGATGGGCGAAGGTGCGGGCTACCTCAATGCGTTCCCAAGCAAGCGCGAGGAGTTGCAGGGCTACGATGTGGTTTTCCTCGGCGACGTGGGCGTTGGATCGGGGATGCTTTCACCGGAGCAGGCGACGTTGTTGCGAGGGTTGATCGAGCAGCAGGCGAGCGGGCTCGTCTTTCTCCCCGGCCCGCTCGGGCGGCAGAAATCGCTCACGGATTCCGCGCTCGGCGATCTCATCCCCGTGGAGACGGACTATGCGAAGGGCAGCGGTTTTGCGAGCGGTGCTGAAGCCCGGCTGGAGCTTTCATTGCGAGGCAAGGATCACTGGCTCACGATGCTCGCGAGCGAACCGAATGCGAACCAGGCTGTGTGGCGCGGGCTGCCGGGATTTTATTGGTATGCGCCCGTCGTGAGGGCGAAGAAGGGCGCGGAAATTCTCGCCACGCACGAAGTGGCGCGCAACCAAAGCGGGCGCATCCCGCTGCTCGTCACGCGTTCGGCGGGAAACGGCAAGGTGCTCTACATGGGCACCGACTCGGCGTGGCGCTGGCGCAAGGGCGTGGAGGATACTTACCACTATCGTTTCTGGGGGCAGGTGGTGCGGTGGATGTCGCACCAGCGGCACCTCGCGCAGGACGAAGGCATCCGCTTTTTCTACACGCCGGAGCAGCCGAGACGCGGCGATAAAGTGCGGCTCAACGCGACCGTGCTCGATAAACTCGGCGCACCGATCACGCAGGGAAAAGTGAGCGTCACGCTGAAGGCACCGGGAGGCACGGGCGAGACCATAGAGCTTGCGGCGGAGAACGAAGAGTGGGGCGTCCACAGCGGCGTGTTTATCCCACGCGAGGGCGGAAAATACGAGGTGGAAGTCGCGTGCGAAAGCGCAGGTCGCCGGATGAAGGCGACGCTCGATGTATCGGTGCCCACTTTGGAAAAAGAGGGACGGCCAGCGAATCTCGGCATCCTCCGCGAAATCTCCGCGCTCACGAACGGCAAGTTTGGAAGCCCCGCCGATCTCGCGCAGATGGTGAACAGCCTCAGCCTGCTGCCCGAGCGCAGGCCGGAGGAAATCCGTTTCCGCCTGTGGTGCGACAAATGGTGGTGCGCCGCGCTGCTCGGCCTCTTCGCACTGTATTGGGTCGGGCGAAAAATCGGAGGGCTGGTGTAAGGCCATGTCTAACAAATTTCTGACAAAAGAACCATTTCCCTTGTCCCAAACGCCGCTAAACTTCCGACGCTAATCAACAGCCATGAATACGAACCAACTTCCGGATTCACTCGTGGCGCAGCTCCGCTCCTACGAAGCGCGGCTGCGGAGAATGGAGACCATCGCCGCGTTTGCCGGTGGTGTCGCGGGACTTCTCATCACTTACGTCCTGCTCTTCGTCGCGGATCGTTTCATCAATACGCCCATCGCTGCGCGCATGGCGCTCACGGTGTGCGGTGCCGTGCTCGCGGCGTGGTTTGCGCAATCGTGGGCGCGGTATTGGTTGTGGAACCGTCGCGGCCCGGCCCAACTCGCGAAGCTGCTGCAAAAGAAATTTCGCACGCTCGGCGATCGTTTGCAGGGCGTCATCGAACTGACGGAGACGGATCAGTTACCGGAAAATATTTCGCCAGCACTGCTGCGCGCGGCGGTCCGTCAGGTTGCGGAGGAATCGGGGCGTTTCAATTTCGAGCAGGCTGTGCCTACGAAGCCTGCGAGGCGCTGGGCGTTTGCGGCGATCCTCGTCACCACGCTGACGGCTGCGCCTTTCGTCTTCGTGCCGCGCGCGGCGACGAACGCAGTGCAGCGATGGGCGATGCCGTGGGCGGACATCGAGCGATACACGTTCACGACCGTCGAGCAGTTGCCAAATGAGTTGTTCGTGGCGCACGGCGAGGAGTTCCCGCTCGTCGTCGGCCTGCGCGCCGATGCGGAGTGGAAGCCGGGGAGTGCGAAGGCGCAGATTTCGCAGCAGCCGGGAATCGTCGCGGAAGTTTTGGAAGGAAAGGCGCTGTTTAAATTTCCCGGCCAGACGCGCGAGGGCACGCTGAGTCTGCGCTTTGGCGATTATTTGAAAGACATCGCCGTGCATCCGCTGCACCGGCCCGAGTTGAAGGAACTCGCGGCGCGTGTGCAATTGCCCGACTACCTCGGCTACCCGGAGACGCGGGTGAAAATCAACGGCAGTGCGGCGGATTTCCTCGCAGGGAGCAAGGTCGCGTTCGATGGAAAAATCAGCCGCAGCGTGGGCAGCGGAGAGATGCGTGCGGGCGAAACTGTTCGTGCGGCCACGGTGGAGCGCGATATTTTTACCACGCCCGCCACGCCGCTTGATGAATTGAGAAAAGAGATCACGCTGCGCTGGACGGACATTTACGGACTCACTCCCGTGCAGCCCTACACGCTGCGCATCGGCACGACGAAGGACGCGGAGCCGCGCATCGAGTTGCAGGGTTTGCAGGAGCAGGAGATCGCGATTTTGCCGCATGAAAGTGTGCGTTTCACGCTCGCGGGCGGCGATGATTACGGGCTGAAGGAAATATGGGTCGCATGGACGACCCGCCGCCTCGGGGAAAAAACAAACACGGAGGCGAAGAAGAGCGACGACAAGGATTGGGTCGGCAAACTTTGGGACGAATGGAAGGCGCAGGCCGCTGTGAAAAAGATACAGCCTCCCGGCCCGAGTGAAATGCCGCGCATCGCAGGCGCGCAGACGATGAAGGAAATCGTCAGGCCGATCACATGGACGCCTGCTGATCTCGGCGTGGCGCAGGACACGATTGTCGAGCTGACCGGCTACGCGCTCGACTATCTGCCGGAACGTGCGCCGAGCCAGTCCTACAAGCTCACCATCTACGTGCTCTCGCCGGAAAAACACGCCGAGCGAATTCGCGAGCGGATGGATCAAGTGCTCAAGCAACTCGACGAGCGCATCCGTGACGAGGAGCGCGCACTCGAGGAGAACAAGGCGATCTCAGAAAATAAAAAAGAGCTGAACAGCGAGCGTGCCGCCGAGGACATCAAGAAGGTCGAGACCAGCGAAAAAGCGAACGAGGAGGCGTTGCAAAAACTCAACGATCAAATCGCCGACATCATGAAGGACGCGCTGCGGAACAAGGACATCCAGCACGACACGCTGAACGAAATGAGCAAGATCGCCGAGGCGCTCCAGCAAAAGGCACAGCCCGAAATGCAGAACGCGCAGCAGCAGATGGCAAAGGCAGGGCAGAGCCAGCAGCAGCGCGAGCAGGATTTACAAAAATCGCAGGAGCACCAGGAGAACGCGCTTGCGGCGATGCGCGATGCGGCGTCGAAGATGCAGACGGCGAACGAGAATCTCTTCGCGAGAAATTTCTACAACCGCCTTCGCCACGCGGCGTCGAGCGAACTGCAAATCTCGGACGGGCTGAAAAAACTCGCCAAGCAAACGATTGGTTTAAAGGCCGAGGAAATCGGCGACGGGCAGAAGAAGGAATTCGACGGTGTCGCGGGACGGCAGGACGGCGCGGTGAAGGACGTGGACGGAATCCAGACCGACATGACCGGATTTTTGCGCCGCGTTCCGAATGAAAAATACCAGGCGGTGGTGAGCGAGATGGAGGAGACGCGCGTGGTGGGTGAACTGGGGGAGCTGGCGGGTTTCGTGCGCGCGAATCTCGCGCTCAAGAGCGTCGGGCGCGCAAAGACTTGGGGCGACCAGCTCAACAAATGGGCCGAGATGATCCAGAGCGAGTGCAAATCCAAAGGCGAAGGCAAACAGGAAATGGATCCCGACATGATGGAATTGATGATCGCATTGGTCCGCGCCGCCGTGGCGGAGGACAACATCCGCGACCAGACCGGCGAACTCGAAAAACAAAAGGAGACGAACACGACCTACGCGGCTGATTCTGACAAACTCGGCGGTGTGCAGGGCCAGCTCGGCGGGACGATCAAGGAACTGCGGGAGAATCCGAAGTTCGACAAATTCATGGGCGAAGTTGGCCCGCTGCTCGAAAAGGTGGAGGAACTCATGCGCGAAACAGGCGGCGCATTGCGCAAGCCCGACACCGGGCAGGAGACGGTGACGACGCAGGGAATCATCATTGAACTCCTCGTTCCTCCGGACAAAAAAGGCGGCAAGTCCTCGAAGAACCAGAGCATGGCGCAAATGCAAAAGCAGATGCAGAAAATGATGCAGCAGATGAGCAAGTCGCGAACGGCGGGCGGCAATGCCTCGCGCAACGCGAGCAACCTCGCAGGCACCAATGCCGAGGGCCCGGCCGGAGGAAAAAAGGCGAACACACGCATCGTGGACAAGACCGGCGGCGCGGCGAACGCGGGCGAGTGGCCCGAGGAATTTCGCGACGCTTTGCAGAGCTACATCCAGTCCATCGAGGAGCAGCGAAAATAGCCGCTCGCGATCGCAAAAGGAAATGGCAGCGCCTACGGGATTCGAACCCGTGTAACAGCCTTGAGAGGGCTGCGTCCTAGGCCTCTAGACGAAGGCGCCATTTGCAAAAGCGGGCGGAAACTACCGGCACGTTCCGTCACGGGCAATGGGAATTTTTGGAACAAACCCCGCGTCATTCGCGATCTTCTTGAAGAGGATCCACAGTCGGCTCGATGCGCGTCTGGTCGAGTCGGCGCAGCGCCAAACGTTCGCGCACCGACACCATCGGTTCGATGCCTTTGTCGAGCGCGAGCATCTTTTTATAGAGTGCGGTGTAGTATCGCTTCATCGCCGCGCGCTTTTCAAAATCTGTCTTCGCCGTGCGGGAATCTTCCCACGCTGACTGCACGGCCGGGTCTGTCGCCGAGCGGATGCGTGCCTCGCGATAGCGGATGCGCATATCCAAATCTGCGGAGGTGGCCGGCGGCTTCAATGTGGTGCGGGTGTGCATTTGGTCGGGGTTGCGTTTCAGGGGAGGAGGCACGTCGTCAGGCAAAACCGACGCAGCGGGCTTCAAGCGTCCGCCGGGCTGGCCTTTTGTTGGATCAGGCGTTTCGTCCGGCGCTGGCAGTGCTGGCAGATCGGCCTTTGGTTTTTCCGGCGCGGGTTTTTCCTCGGGCTTGGCGTCCTGTGCGAAGACGGGGAGGGCGAGGAGGAGCGAAAATAGAAGCGTTTTCATTGCGGAAAAATTTGTCCGTGGAGGCTATGCGCACATTTTTCATTTGAAAAGCCCGCCCTTCTCGCGAATTGCAACTCCGTGCCAAGCATCATTCAGCCCGCCGCGCCGTGCCGCATCACGCTCGACCTCGCTCCTGCCGAGGTCGCCGCGCGGCTGCGTCATCTGCCGGGTCTTGTCTTTTTTGATTCCGCAAAGGCCGACGCCGATGCCATCTCCATCGTTGCTGCGGCACCGTTCGCGGAATTTCGCGGACACATCTCCCGCGACTGGCCCGCATTCCGCGCGGCGCTCGCGGAGCGCACAATCGCGGGCGGGCGTGATGACGGACTGCCGCACGGTTTCGCTGCGGGCAGCATCGAATACGACGGCGCGTTCCATTTCGCCTTTTACGAAAACGCGCTCATCTACCGCCACGCTACGCAACAATGGCACGAGACCGGCGACCTCGCCTCGCGCCTCGCGGACGACACGCCCGCGCACTGCGAACGCCCCGCCTTCCGCCACGCGCTCGCGCCGGAGGAATACCACGCGATGGTGCGCCGTGCGCAGGAATACATCGCCGCCGGCGACATCTATCAGGTGAACCTCACACATCGCTTCTCCTCCGCGTGGAGCGGTGAACCGTGGGCGTTTTACGAAGCGCTCCGCCATTACTCACCTGCGCCGCACGCTGCGTTTATGAGCCTCGGCGGGCGCAGTATTCTTTCCGCGTCGCCCGAGTGTTTTTTAAAAATGAGCGGCTCCAGTGTGCGCACGCGTCCCATCAAGGGCACGCGCCCGCGACGCGCCGACGCGCTCGCCGACGAGCACAGCGCCTTCGATTTAATCACCTCGCCGAAGGAAATCGCCGAGCTGGTCATGATCACCGACCTTGAGCGCAACGACATCGGCCAGGTCTGCGAATTTGGCAGCGTCACCGTCCCCGAATTGCTGAAGCTCGAACGCCACGAGCAAGTCTTCCACCTCGTCTCCACCATCGAGGGCCGTCTGCGCGCCGATGTGGATCACGCCGACGCGCTTCGTGCGTGCTTTCCTGGCGGCAGCATCACCGGCGCACCGAAAAAGCGCGCGCGCGAAATCATCGCCGAACTCGAAACCACCCCGCGCGGTCTCTACACCGGCGCGATTGGCTGGCTCGGGTTCAATGGCGAGAGCCAGTTCTCCATCGCCATCCGCACCGTCGTCATCGAAGGCAATGAAGCGCACTTTCACGTAGGCTCCGGCATCGTCGCCGATAGCGACCCCGCCGCCGAGTGGCAGGAGACCCTCGACAAAGCCGCCGGCATCCTCCTCGCCGCCGAAAGATTGTAATGCTCCTTGTGTTTCCCCGCAGCACCGCTACACGTCCCCCCGCATCGGGGCGTAGCTTAGCTTGGTAGAGCGCCTGGTTTGGGACCAGGAGGTCGCAGGTTCAAATCCTGTCGCCCCGACCATTTTTCTCTTTCTCCCACGGCGACCCTCAGCCTTTCTACGAAGATGATTGCCGACACTGCCATGAATGCCACGCCTGTGTGGCTGCTTGCGCCTTTCGCGCTCTTGCTACTTTCCATCGCGATGGGGCCGGTGGCGTTTCCGCACTTCTGGCATCGGCGGTATCCGGTCGTGGCGGTGGGGCTGGGGCTGGTGAGTGTGGGGTTTTACCTGCTGCATGATGCCACGCCGCTCGTCCACGCGGCGGAGGAATACCTGGGCTTCATCGCGCTCATCGGGTCGCTGTATTTGGTGAGCGGCGGCATCCACATCCGGGTGAAAGGGGAGGCCACTCCGCTCGTGAACTGCCTCTTTCTGCTCATCGGCGCAGTGCTTGCCAATTTCATCGGCACCACCGGCGCGTCCATGCTGCTCATCCGTCCGTGGATTCGCATGAACCGCTATCGCGTCACCGCGTTTCACATCGTGTTCTTCATCTTCATCGTCAGCAACGTCGGCGGCTGCCTCACGCCCATCGGCGACCCGCCCCTCTTCATGGGCTACTTGAAAGGAATCCCCTTCTGGTGGGTCTTCGAGCATTGCTGGCAGGGGTGGGCCGTCGCCGTCGCGGGTCTGATCGTAATTTTCTACTGCTTGGATCGCGCGAACTTTCTCCGTGCCCCGCGCGACGTTCGGGAAAAAGAAACCGCCCACGAAGAATGGACCTTCCGCGGGCTCGGCAACCTCGTCTTTCTCGGGCTGATCCTATTCGCCGTGCTGCGACTGCCGATGTGGTGGCGTGAAGGCGCGATGCTCGTCGCCGCGCTGGGCTCGTGGTTCACCACACCACGCGGCGTCCACGAGATGAACCACTTCGACTTTGCGCCCCTCAAGGAAGTCGCATGGCTCTTCGCAGGCATCTTTGCCACGATGACTCCCGCCCTCGCCTACCTCCAGCAAAGCCCCCCTCCGCTCAGCAGCGACCTCTCCTACTACTGGGCCACCGGCGCCCTCAGCGGCGTGCTGGATAATGCGCCCACCTACCTTGCCTTCCTCGCCACCGCCCTCGGCCAGCAACACCTCGCCCTTTCCGACCCCGCCCACGTCATCACATTCGCCCACACCCACGCCGGCACCCTCGAAGCCATCTCCCTCGGCGCCGTCTTTTTTGGCGCGATGACCTACATCGGCAACGGCCCCAACTTCATGGTCAAAGCCATCGCCGAGCACTCCAAAGTGAGCACACCCACATTTCTCGGCTACATCCTCCGCTATGCGCTGCCCGTGCTGCTGTCCTTTCTGGCCCTCATCGGCTTCCTCTTCTTTTCCCGCTGGCACATCTTCTGGTAAGCGCAGCCCCCACCATTTCCTCTGAAAGCCACACCTGCAGCCTGCAAAAGAGTCACTCTATTGAACGCTGAGAGTGACCCTGCTATTGAACGGCAGGCTTGGCATCTATTTTTTCTGATTTCAGGCGCTTGCCGGTCATGAGAGGAAATCTTTCCTGGCCGCTCTGGATTATCCATTGTCGTTGGCTCTGAGTTTTTCTCCAGTTTCAATGATCAAGACAACCTTGAAGTCCCCGTTGAGATGATTCTTTGCATTCAGCGTCCACTGATACGCGCCACCGCTATCATCAATGTCGGTCCAGATTTTTGCAGAGCCAGTGCTTGGTTCTGAAACCTCATAACCAAGCAAGGCGCCCGATAGTTTTCCTTCGCCTAGAACAGGGTCTACAGAATAAGAAAAGTCCGCCTTCGGCGACACCACTTCCTGTTGATTCGGTTGGAATAAACCCGAAGGCTTTAAACCCGATAGCTTCTCCACTCGGATATGACCTTCTTTCGATACGCGGAAACTTATTGTCCCACTTGGTTCGGGATTTTTTCCCGATTGAGTGTCTTTAGCCCGAACGCCGCGATTGAATGGCTAAATGCCGTCGCCGCCGGGTAGAATCGTATCGAAATCGGGTTCTGGGGCTCTGGGTCTTGGTAAAAGCGGCGTGGTTGCGATTTGCGCATCCAGAGCGTTTGCGATGAGGGC
>CAIYUV010000220.1 GCA_903929475.1 uncultured Spartobacteria bacterium | reverse complement strand
CCGGCGACCTGGATGTTGCCTGCATTCAAGACGGAACTTGCGGCAATGTTCAAGTTACCAGATACGCGGATGCCAGCATCGCCGGCGTCAATCGTGCCTGCGGGGGCAATGAGATCCACATCGCCGGGTTTGACGCCCGCAACGGTCGCCAGAACGCCAATGCCGCCACCGGTGGCGAGGCCTGCCAAGTCGGTCTGCACGTCCGCGCTTTGTGGATCGATGACGACGCGTGTGGGTGGCGCGGATTGCACGGTCTTTGATGCGGCACCTGCGGCGATGTCGCCTTTGGAGGACCAGATGATTTCGTTTCCGCCGCGCAGTGTGAAAATACGGGAGGTGCCGACCGTGACGCTGCCGTCTGTGAAGATGTTAATATTGCCGCCAGACTCCGTGAGAATGCCCTGATCCTGTGCCTGCGCGCCCGCGACATTGAGACCAACAACGAGTCCGCCGCCCGGGGCGATGAGGCTGATGTCGCCGCCGCTCTTCGTCTTGACCTCGCGCGAAGTGAGGGTGATGTCGCCCTGCCATTTTGTCTTCGATGGGAAGAGAGCTTCAATGGCGGCGTATCCGGAATCGTAGTTTCCAGTGGTGGCGAAGTCGCGCCCGGCGTCCCTCAGCACACGGAAGAAAATATCAAGGGCGAGGCTCGTTTGTTTTTCCGGTGGTAGATCCGAAAACGCCTTGGTGCCGACTGTTGCTTTCGAATCAATTTCACCGAGGTATTTGCTGAGCTTTTCAGGCGTGAGCACCTGTTCGATGAAGTTGCTGAAATCGAGGGCGCTCTCAGCCAGAGCGGACGGCCCGCGGATGCCGGCAGCGCCAATGATTCCCGCGCCATCGAATGGCAGGAATGGATTGCGTGCATTGCCGATGCTGAAAAGGCCGAGGTTCGTGTCTGCTGGCTCGCCGGGATTTCTGCCGACGCCGAGGTCGAGGTTGCGCCCTGCGAGCACTTCGAACATGCCGGGGCCACTGATTTGCAGATCGCCCGACTGTGGGTTGTTTCCGAAATTAAGGCTGTTCCCGACAGAGCGCGCAGCGACGAGAAGCTGCGAGTTGGGGTTGAAGGCGACGATGTCGCGACCGCTCGCGACAAGGCTGATGTCGTCAGCGCTGACGTTTTGAATATACAGCCCGATGTCGGTGATATCGTGCCCGGCGAGGACGCGCGTAGCTTTCGGCGAAAAGAGCGTGAGCCCAGAGATGTCGCTGCCAGCATAGATGTGGACGGGATCCGCGTCGCCCGTATGCAGCACACCGGGCGCATGGAGTGCCTGTTTGATTTGCACCGAGGCACGCGCGCCCAAGGTGGAGCCGGATTCATCAAAGAGACCGTCCAGCGTAGTCAGGAACTGCAAACTGGTGCCACCCGCCAGACCGCTGTCTGTTCCCGCGATGGACTGGTAGCCGTATGGCGTCGCGGTGCCGTAGATGGAGGAGGGATTGGCGTCGGAAATGTTGATTTTCGCGGAACCCCATGTGTTCGTGCTCACCGAGTTGATCGTATTGACGCCGTTGATCTGCAGGCCATTGATCGCGCCGGACGCCACAAGATCCAACGAGCCGCGCGAGGAAGGCGAAAGCGTGATGTCGCCGACAACATTGATGTCGCCGGAGAAAGCCGTGGAACGCAGCGTGGATGGCATCAGTGATGACACTCCGGCAAATGGAGCCATCTTGTCTTCGACCGTTCTCAGCCAAGGTTGATAATACGCGGCGGTCGGCGTTCCGGTGGAGGTGCCGGTCCTCGAAAGCAGCAGGACGTTTTGCAGCCACGCCTCCAGCAACGGCGTTGAAGAACCGGCTGAAAGACCTGTGCTCGGCATGGTGGCGCTCGTGCGCAATGTCACATCGCCGGTCAGCGACGAGATGTTGATGGAGCTGTCCTGCGAGAATGTAGAAAAATAGGTCTTATACCAATACGTGTTGCCGTAGCCTTGAGGCAGCAGGAACGTGTTCGCCACAGGCCCGAGAAGGAGATCGCCGCGCGCTGCGACATCGTAGCTGCTCTTGCCTGCGAACAACGTCGTCGGCAGCCACGTCTCCGGCGCGTAAGGAGCTTCGTTGGTGATGTTCGTGAGCGAGGGCGAGCGGGTGGAGTTCGTGTGGATGCTGAATCCTGCATCGAGAGTGCCGGTGCCGCGCTCGACGTAGTAAATGCCACCGCTGATGTCATGGCCTGCGCTCACCGAGAGATCGCCGCCGCCCAGCTCCACGAGGCCTGCGGCGTTCGGCACGCCCTTTGGCATTCGTGCATTCGTGGGCACCACTGCATCCACGTTGCTGACATCGTGCCCGGCAACCATGGTCACATTGCCGCCGCCGAGCGCGCCTACGCTCTGGAAGAAGTTGCTGAAATTTACCCACCATGTTGTGGAAGCCGCTTCGCCGAATTTGGAGATTCCAAATTCGCCGGTCACGGGATCCACGTAACCCCGGCGATAGATCCAGTTTTCAGGCAATTGACGCTGGGAGTCGGCAACGAGGACGCCTGCGATGTTTTTTGTATAATGGGCGATGTCGCCCTGCGCGGAAATCGCCACGTTGCCGCCGCCGAGCGTGTATTGCACAGCGTAGGGCGGGCGATCCTGAATCGCACCAAGTTCACCGACAGGCGAGCCGAGCCATTTCGGAGTTGGTGTATCAAACGTGCCGCCCAAAGTTGGGTCCGCGACTTGAGTGCCCGCTGTGTAGATGCTCGCGAATACGTTGAGAAACTGCACATCGCGCCCGGCCGCAACGTCAATGTCGCCGGTTCCCGTGCGGATGACCTGATAGTGGCCGACGATGACCTTGCTGGAGACTGCATTCGGCCCTGGTGTGAACGAGATATTCGCTCCGCCATTCACACCGAGCAGGAGCGAGCCGGAGTTTGCTCCCAGATTTGTCACGGGCAAAACTTGACGGAAATCCGCCGCATCAAAGTCAGCACCGGCAGAGAGCCGATACGACCACGACTGGCTGCCCGCAGCGAGGAGCGGAGCCTCCCACAATGGTTTCACGCCGGGGATGTTTGTGTCCGTGGGCGCCGGGCCGAATCCATCGCTGAGTGCTCCGTTGAAAACAAGATTCCCAGCGGCACGCAAAGTCAGGATGCCGGGCTCGCTGTTCGTCGGCCCAAAACGGAATGCGCCGAGTGCGGAGTTTGCCAAATCCCAGTCCGCGCTCAGCGTGAGGTTGCCAGTGCGATTGATGATTTCTGCGCCGGGTCTGACGTGGAGCACAGATGAAAGGCCCTCGTTGTTCACGAGAAGTTGACCCGCAATCGTGCTGGTGTTGTTTCCAAAAGTGATACCGCTCGACCTCACGTTGCCCTGCACGGTGCTCGATAGCGCGCCGCCGCCCGCAGTGATATCGAAGAGCTGGTAGCCCTCGACCACGATGCTCGAAGCTCCAGTAATGGTGCCGTCGATCGGCGCGATGGCGACGTTGGTGCCGTTTGAAATCTGCGGCGCTCGCAAATGCAGCGTGCCTGATGACTGACCGAGGCCCGCCGTTTTTGCGACGCTGAGATCCATCGTGGAGCCGGACTCGATATCGAGGATTGCCGCAGTGTTGATGACGCCGTTGATTTGCGAGCCAGCTTCGAGCGAGACGGCGCCACCCTTGCCTGCGTTGTCAAAATTCTGCGCTGCGACCGAGAGTTTCGCCGTCGGTGCGAGCGTGACACTTCCGCCCGCGACCAAGTTGATGACACCGCCGCGTTCGCCCGACGCATCCACATTGCCCGTGACGGTGATGGAGCCTGTATCTGCGGAAACGTTGAAGCGATGAGCCATGGCAGCACCGTCAAAAAGCACATTACCCGTCCGCACGCGGAAGCTACGCGCCTCCGTGAACTTTGCTGCGTCGAGAACGGAATTGAGCGATGCGAGACTTGGCAATTCGCCGACATCAATGGAGAAGGATCCGCCCTTCACACCGCTGCCGAGCATCGTCCCATCCAGCGTGAAATCGCCGTGTGGCGTGGTGACGGAGACACTGCCCGCGTTTCCGCCGCCAGCTTCCGCGGCGACCCGCAGAGTGCTGTCCGCAAGGACGCTCACTGAGCCGTTGTCGGCTATGAGTCGGATTTGGCCGCCGTTGGTATATTTGATCAGGTCGTAGAACGACTGCGCTTTTCCTCCTACGTCGAAATGAGCGCCGATGCTCACATCGTTCTCCGTGGCGTGAAGAGTCAGCAGTCCGCTCGGCATGATGATGTCGCTGTTTGCGACGATGCTCGTGCCCTGCAGAGTCAGGCTCGCGCCGAGACCTGCAGCCTTTGGTGAGGCTGTGCTGTCCGCGGGCTTTTCAAAAGTGAGCGAGCCACCGGCAACGATGGACTGCGTGGCTGAGCGCGCGGCGGTGATGAACGGTGTGTTCGCAACGATGTCGCCCTGCGCGGTGAGCCCGCCCACGTCATTGATGATGAGGCCGGACGAAGCATCAAGTTCGAGCGTCGCAAACTGATCTACTTTGATCTGGTTTGAGCCGAGGCGAATTGTGCCGGCGTGAAAAGCGAGTTTTCCCGACGGTGCCGCGACAGCGCCGGGCACAGTTCCATTCGGTGCGTTATCAAGGAGGATGTTCGATGCGGTGATATCCAGCGTGCCGCCTCCATTGTTGAAGCCCCGGATTTCCGCAGCGTGAAGATTCAAGTTTCCTGCCGTGCTGAATTCGCCCGTGCCGTAAAAGTCGAGCGACGTGTAGCTGAGCAGCGACAAAGTTTTTGAACTTTCGAGTCCTTTGAGAGTTGCCCCGGCAAGCACAAGTCCCGTCGTCGGCTGGAGGATTCCAGGGTTGTCGAGTTGGACGCTGATTTGGCCGCTGTTGAGCGCGATGGATGTGCCGGTGAGCGTCGCAGTTGGATCGAGTGAAGTTGCGTAGGTGGAATCGAGCGTGATGCCTGCCCCCGAGATATGTGCGCCTTCGCCGACGGTCATCTTCGGGAGCGTCGAGTTCCCAAGGCCGCTTCTCACAATGCGTGCAGCAGGATCGCTCGTCACACGCAGCAGCGTTCCATCACCGCTGCCTGCGACTTTCGCATCGCCGAGTAAAAGTGTATCTGCAGGCCCGCCGAGCTTGCCTGTTTGTAGAATTTCCGCATCGGGTGCGAGCGTCAGATTGTTCTTTGCGACGAGGATTATCTCAGCGCCGGTGAGCGGGGACCCTGCATTATCCAGCGAGACATTGCCGGATTTGACGACGACTGTCGTCCCGTTGGTCCCCTGCGTGCGTGTGCCGCCGACGAGCAAGCTTTCCGCTCCGAATTTGCTGAGTTGCCCTGCGTTCAGTGTGAGCGTGCCGACGCTGCCAGCCCCGGTCGCGCCGCTGATCAAAATATCCACCGGGCTGCTGATATCTACGAGACCGCCGCGCCCCTGCCCCATTCCCCTCGCGGAGACGGAGCCTTGTAAGACCATCGCCGTAGAAGCTTGGAAAATGAGATGTCCGGCATCCTTGGGCAGACGTGGTATGCTCGTTTCGTTCGCGAGCGCGCCGCCGAGCAGGAAGGTGTTCGCCTGAAATTCGTCGTATTGTGAGCGGTTGCGGATGACGGCGGACGATGCCACTTCAAAGCGCGCGACTAGCGGATGGACGACGCGTTCGGAATTGAGGTCGTTGAAGCGGTAGCCGGACACGAGGTTCGCGCCCTCCGGCAGCGCGACTGTGTTGTATGGCGTGCCGCTTTGCGGCGTGACGAGAAATGCGCCCGGCAACAGCGCATAGCGCGCGGGCAGCAGCGTGTAATCGCCCTCGGGCAGGCCATCGCTCGCGCCGAGATGAACACGGTCGCCGACTTTCAGGCTGCTGTTCACGTAGCCCGCGTCGCCGCCAAGATTGGTCGCTTTCGTGTTGGGGTTGAAAGGCGCATAAGGCGCGTAGTCTGTGCCGTAGTTCGGGATGACTGCGAAGCCCGTGGACGATGCGAGAATGTCTTTACTGCCGCCATTTCCTGCGACCCAACGATAGGCGTAAAGATCGCCGCCGCCACGTAGGTCAATCGAGGAACCGCGCTGGGTGGCGATGCTTGCTGCGGAAAGATTCACATTTTTCCCGGCTACACCGCCGGCTGTGATGTCCGCGCCAGTCGGATCGATCCACGCGATACCATTGAGAATCAGGCCGAATGGTATGAGCGACTCCTGCCTGTTCGTCGGATCAAACGCTGCGACCGACGTGACGCTGCGCGAAGTGAGCGTGAGTTGCTGCGTGGCTGCTACGGCCTTCCCGGTGATTGGATCCAGCGGCGCTGTGCCGGTGCCGTCCCATCCGAGATTGATCTGACCGATCGGCGCACGCAGCACGCCATCCTGTTTAATCGTCGAGCTGTAAATATTCAGGCTGCCACCTGCGGAAAGTGGCAGTTGAGCAGTCCCGGAGCCGATAAGCGTAACAGACCCTTTGTGTGCCGTGTCTCCTACGTTGTAGTCCGATGCCGCGATGGTGAAACTCACCGCTGTCGGCGGATAGATTTGCGCTGCGCGCATCACGATATCGCCGGCCACACTAAGTGCGCCGTTGCCACGGATGTCACCGCCATCCGCGATGAATTTCGCCTTGCCGATGCCCTGGAGCGAAAGGCTGCCGACATCAATGAGATCCGCCTTTACCGTGAGGACGCCGTTTCCAAATGTCGGATCGAAGTAGAAAGGTTTTCCGTCAATGACGAAGGGGCTTTGCTGATCCTGCGGGAGCGCCGGCGGAACGAACGGCGTGCCGAGTGCGACGTAGGGCGCGGTGAGATGGATCGCGCCATCGCCGAAGATCACGCCGCCATCGGCCACAGCGAGCGTGCGCATCGCATTCAGCGTCACTGCGCCGGTGAACTTCACCGTGCCCCGCAATGCGAGTGAATCAAATCCGCCCTCGGCAAAACGATCCGCCGCAAAGTAACCCATGCCGAAAAGCGCCGCTCCTTGCTTATCAAGCACCGCGTGGCCGATGGCCGACTGACCCGCTCCGTAAAAGATCTTTGGAATGGTGGCACCGCTTTGTTTCACCTGCATCGTCACATCAAGCGGTGTGAGCGACGTGCTCACGCCCACTGCCGTGAAGCGTCCGGATGAAAGAACTAGATTACCGCCAAGCGCAGTCGGGCCGCCCGACTCGCCGCGTAGCGTCGCATCGGTGAAAAGTTCCTGCGCTCCGCGAAGTGTGATCGTTCCGGCATCGCTGTCCATCCGCGTGCGGACGTAGCTGGTTGCGAAAAGCGGTGCATTGACTCCGCTGTTCACTGGAACCAGCGGCGAAGTGGCGGACAAATTATCGCGAGGCGCGACCAGTGGCGAAAAATCGAGCATCCCGCTCGCGCCGGATACATCGAGCACGGCCCCACGCTCGGCGACGATATTTCCCGAAATGTTGATGCTTCCTCCAGACAGCACAGTGCCAGTGTGCGCGCCGTAGTTGTTCGGTGTGAAAAGGGTGGCACCTGCGGTGGAAAGATAGCTCGTCGGGCCGATGTCCACGGTTGGCAGAGCAATAGACGGTGGGTTCAATGCGAGGAATGTCCTGCCGCCGGAAATGGAAATGGAACCAGCGGGCGCGACGATCGTGCCGAGCACCGCCGCAGTATCTCCAGCGATGCTCACGCTGGCTTTTGGATCGGTGTGAATGGACGAACCTTTGCCCATCACGAAATCACCACGCACGATTAAGTCCGCCGGGCTGGATTTAAACGTGTCCCTCACACCCACGGCTGTGAAAGCGAGGCTGACGGGAGTGCGAAGCGCCTGCGGCAACACCATCGGAACGAGCTTAATCCCGCCTGCTTCTGGCGAGTATGCTTCGACTACGTAATTTTGTGCGATTGGTTCGATGTCCGTTCCGGGCGCGATCAACACGCCGGGAAGATATCTATCGGGATTGCTCGTCGGCTCGCCGAGTCCGCTGAGTGCGAAACTGCCAAAACCGCCTTGATTAAAAAATTCCGGCGATAAAAGCAGGGTGTCAGGATTTTTTGTCGTGCCACCGACTTGAATCAGCGGTGCCAGCAGCGAGAGCGACCCGCCTTTCGCACCGGAGAATCCTTTCAATTTTGCGCCGAGGTTTAACGAGCCCCCGATGATGGCCTGAATGTTTGCATCCTGTCCTCCGCGAATAGTGATGCTGCCGCCGTTGCCAAATGCGCGCTTGCCCGTCGGGCTGAAGGACATGCCGCCGCTGACATCCATCAGACTGCCCTCCGCCAAATCCGTGTCGTAGCCGGTCACGATGATGCTGCCGCCATCCACGACGAGAGGGAGTGTGAGTGCGGCGGGAGAAGTCGCCCTGTCATCCACAATTAAACCAGCCGTGCTCAAAGATGCCACCGCGCCGAGCGTGAAGTGGCCGCGTGAAGGATCAGGCGCGGGCGTGTGCGCTTCGCCGCCCGGCAGCGCGTTGAGTTTCGCCAGCGTGTTTGCAGAAACTTGATACGCCGAAAGACTGAGACTGCCACCTGGTGAGGAAATCTTTCCACCGATGTCGAGATTCGCTGCCTTTAAAGTGATCGAGCCTTTTGCCGGAGCGTTGATCGCCACGCCTGTGGGAATGGAGATGTCGCCATCGCTGTTGTCCACGATCAGCGTTCCAAATCCATTCGCACCCACGAGGTCGGGCGAAAGCACCACATTACCCACACGCTCCGGGCTCAGCGCGAGAGGCTCTCCATTGTTGTCCGTGGAAAATGGCTGCACAGCCGCAAGACGGATGTTGTTTTGGAAAACAATACTCGGCGGCGTGGGCGAGAAATATGGCAGCGTTACGATGGTTGTATCCTGCGCCTGAAAAGCAATGGAGAGCGAACTCAGTGTCGGCGGTTCCGAGCGCTGTCTCGGCCCGGTGATCGTCTTGCCGACCAAGTTCCCATCCAGCGCAACCGAAGGTGCAGAGATGGTAATTGAGCCGCCTTTTGCACCATCAATGTAGCCCTGTTCAAAATGGGTCGAGGTCAGCGGCAGTGCGTGGCCGAAGGTTTCCGACACCACATATTTCGGGTGATTCACCGTGAAAGTGCCGGTGTAAATGCCTTGGTAAATACGATCCGGCGTGGCCTGTGAAACATCCACCACGTGCCCATCGAGGATGACGCGCGTGGTCTCCACCATCGCGCCCGTGTAATTGATGAACCCGCCTGACACATCCACGGTCGAACCGCGCTTCATCACCACCGAACCGCCTGCGCTCAACTTCACGCTGCCGCCGTCCACAGTGAGTTGATCCGCCGAGCGCTGGATGATCCCGACATACCCACGCGCATCCGCCAGCGGCGTGCCGACCCACGTGTAGCCACCAAGTCCTCCGTTCAACGTCGGATCCCACGGGCCGTGATTGCGCAGATCGAGCATGAGCGTGCTTCCACGCAGCAGGCCGTCGCGTTGCAGCGGAGAATCGGCGGTTTCAGCACCGAGGACTTTTACCGTGAGAATGTTTTGGGTGATCGGAACCTCGACCGCGGTCGTTCCGGCAACATTAATCTGTGCGCCTTCATCAAGGTATATCTGCCCTCCGGAGGATGCGAACTGGCTGACAGGTTTCGTTGTGGAAGGCGTGAATTTCCAAGTGCCCGCGCTCACATCCACGACTGCATTCGGAGCAAAAAGCAGCGAATCGTTCGCAAAGTGGACGGCATGTCCCTGCACCACGACCTGCGAGCGCAAGGCGAGCTGCGTGCCTATCACCGTCTGCGTGGGATCGGCTTCGGGGAGGATTTGAGAAACGCTGTCCGGACCTAGTGTCACCGTGCCCGCATTTTGAAAAAGAAACGGCGGCACGTTGGGCAGATTGATCGGATCGTAGCCAACATTACCGACGGCGTTGTAGTTTGCACGAAGGTCAATGCGACCATTCAGCGCCACCGATGTGGAACTCGCGATGACACCAAACTGGTTCACGCTTTTTCCCGTGATCGTCACGTTTGCGCGAGGTGCATCAACCAGGCCGGTGTTTGTTGCTGTGCCTGCGTAAGGCGCAGGTGCCGGGGCTTGCGGCTGACCTTCTACAGGGGCCGGCGCGGGCGCGTTGACTGCGCCGACATACACATCAAGTCCGCGCAAAGTGGGGTCGCTCGATTGGTGCGCAGAAATGCCAACTTGAAGACCCGCCGCGAGGATGGTCTGTCCATCCGGCGTCGAAATGGTGCCTTCGTTATTTACATTCGCCCCGATGAGCGCAATGCGACCGCCGACATGCTCCGGTGTGGTGGGGCTATTGAGGACTGCACCTGCCTGAACAACTACGTCACCGAATTTTCCGCCGGGCGTATTTGGAGGCGGCGTGCTGCTGCCTTCCGATGGAATCGCGGAAAACAGAAACTGCACGTCGGGATTATTGAGCAGGCCGCGCGCGATCAGGTTGTCATTGATCGGCAGCGACGAGGCAAAGAGGCCGTGCAGATTGATCTGACTCGTGCCGCCGAAAAGAATGCCGTTCTGATTGATGAGATAGACCTGCCCCAGCGCTTCGATTCGCCCGAGGATTTGCGTCGGATTTCCCGACGGGTCGTTGATTTTATTAAAGGCCGTCCACTGCGTTTTGTTGTCGGCACCCGCGCTTTGGTCGAAGCGCACCGTGGTGTCCTTGCTGACGTTGAAAGTCTTCCAGTTCAGCACGGCCTGCGGCTTGTTCTGGCGGATCGTGACTATCGCCCTGCCGTTCGTTTCCGTCTGCGATGGAAGACCGGCACCCACCCAAAGTTTCGCATCCTCCCCGACTTGCGGACTCGCCAGATTCGCGGGGACACCGGGCGCGACTTGCAAGCCGCCCACCGCGAGTCCACTCGGGACTGTCGGCAGCATCTTGCCGGAAAAACTCACCGCACTCTTCGTGGAAGCGGCTGCGCGGGCCGCATCCTGCATCGCTTTGACAGAATTTATCGCCTGCGTCGTTCGGGCGAGGGTGTCCTTGGCGTTCTGCTTTGCAGTCTCCGCCGCTGCGTTGATGGTGCCCGCTTGTTGTGCACCACAGCTGCGTCCGCCGAGCGTTGCGCCGCCGCGCAGGATGTCGCCTGCGTAGGCGGCGGTGCTGCCGAAAAGAACAAGCGCAGCCGCGAGCGCGATGCGTGACGTGATTGCCCCGGCACCAACTCCCAAACTGTCGAATACAACCTGTGGCCTCAGGGCACGCTCCGAGGCTCTTTGTTTTTCACGCAGGTAATCAGAAAGCGGAATTTCCAGCGGGTTTTCGTTGGGCTGTTTGCTCGTCATGTGATGGCTACGGCTACAGACGCCTGAAAATTGGCGGTTTCACGTTACGCTTTGCAGTCACGTGTTACGGTTTTGCGGCAGCGGTTTTACTCCCGGCGGGTTTTCCATCGGCTGGGCGATCTTTGGGCGCTGGCTTTTGAGTCGTCCCATCGAGCTTGATGCGTTGCGCAGCGAGGTCGCCGCCGAACTCATCCACCATGCTCTGCAAACGTGCGCGAGTGATGCCGACAAATGGCTCGCGCGCAGTGAGTGCAGTGCCTAGTCCGAACTTTTCGTAGCGACTGAGCACTTCATTGCTGATTGCGAACATCTTCGCGTTCTTCGAGCGATGATCTGCGACGGTGTCCTTGAGCACACGGTTTTCAGCGGCGAGTTTGGAGCGCTCGGCTTCGGTCTTCTTTGCCAGTGCGTCCGCCTGTTTTCCGAAACTGTCCGCCTTCACGAGCAAGTTCTTCGTCGCGGAAATTTCCTTTTCCCGAGCAGCGATGTCGGCGTTCAACTTTTCCGCCTGTTCCTTTGCGGCCTGCTTCTCCGAATCCGTGGTTTTGACGAGTTTCGCGAACGCTTCTTCGCTGGTCTTCAGCTTCGCTTCGAGCTCGGTCTTTTCGTTCTGCAATGTCACCTGCGCAGTCTCTGCAGCGTTGAGCCGGAGCGTGAGGGATTTGAGCTGCTCACGCATCCGCGCCTCGTTTGGAGACGGGCTTTGCTGCGCGTAAATACTCGCAGTGCAAAAGAAGAGGACGCTGGTCAAAATGGTGATGATTTTCATGCTTAGAATTTTCCGGTGAAGTCCACGTAAAGCGTATCGTTGCTGTAGGGCGGGCCTGCGATTTCCGTCGCCGTCACCCAGCGCACTCCGAATGTGGTGCGCGGCGTGAGCGCCCAGTTTCCCCAAAGGCCGTAGCCTTTCATGTTGGTTCCGCCCCCGCCGAAGTCGGAGTCGTTGAAGCCGTCCACGACCGCATCGGACTCGATGTATTTATAATAAACGCCCGCCTGCCAGTCGCCGCGTTTTTGAAGCGCCGCAGCCCCTGCACGCAGACCGAGCATCCATGCCATGTCACCACCTGCGTAGCTGCCGGGAGTTCCTTTCGCACTAACCGGCGCGCGATTGTTGATGCCGAGTGCGTTCAACTGTTCCCGATCAAAGCCGAGGTTCTTGATGTATTCGCCCATGAGCGAAAACTGACATGGCTCGAACCCGTTGTAGTCCAGCCGTGCCGTGAACGCGAGCGGCTGGAATTTCGTAGCGAGGCCGAAGTATTGAAACTGGTTCGTCGTTCCGAAATTGTTGCTCGCATTCGGGATGATGCGGCGCAGCGGCATGTAGGTGTTTCCCTTCTGCGCGAAGGACGGACGTGTGTTGTCGGTGTCGCCCGCGTCACTGCTCGTAAGCGGCGTGTAGGGCGTGGACTGGCGTCCTTCCGCACCGTCGAAATCATAATAGGCTACCGCCGATTTGAGCGTGAGATTTTTTGCCAGCTTGATGTCCGAGCCGACCTGTCCGCCGTAAAGATACTTGTCGGTGCTGCTGAATTTCGCGGGCTGGTTGGATGAGAAATTGAAGTCCGTGTTGTAAATCGGAAACACGCCCGCCGTCGCGAACGGTGTGAACCACGGCGCGATGCGGTAGCGGCCCTGAATCGCCAGACCATCGAAACCGAGGTCGTCGTCATAAATAAGTTCCGTGGCAAAAAACGGATTGTCACCACGTCCGCCAGTGATCGCGAGATGGCGATCGGGATCAGCACCGGCCTCGTATTTGAGGAAGGCGCGATCCAGCCAGATGGCGTATTTGCTGAAATTGCCGCCCGATGCTCCGAGCGATTGGTTTGGAGAAACAGGCGAACTGTCCTGCCCCGTGCCGATGCGCACGCCGGCTGTGAAGCCGTCGCCCATGTCCACCTCGGCACCGAGTCTCATGCGGATGCGGTAACGCTGGCGTTCCTGATCCACATTGAGCTGCGGAGAAAACACGGTGCCGCTTACGTCGAACGGCGAGCCAGTGTTGATAGCCTGAAAATTTGGGAACGCGCCGGTGTTGTCATTACCAGTCGGGTAATAATTTCCTTCGTAGCGAAGGCGGATGTCGCCTTTGACACGGAATTTTGAAACCCAATCAGGCAGTTGATAAGGCGCGTTCCAATGCTCGGTTTTCGCCGCCGCCATGACTTCCTGTCGCAGGTCGTCGCGGATTTGTTTTTTCACCATGTCGGGGATGAAAGGAATGCGGAGCGCATCCTCGGGCGATGGATCAGCGGGCAGCACTTTGTCCGCCTTGGCCTGTTCGACGACGGTCAGCGCAGCCGACTGTGCATCCATCTGCGCCTGAGTGCGCGCGATGGCGGTGTCCTGCTCCGCCTGGCGGATCAACTCATCGCCCTCCTCCTTGGTGATGTGGCCCTTTTTCACCATGAGCTTGAGCAAATTCACGGCAAAGGTTTGCGAAGGCACGTTGGACTGGCCACCGAGAAGATCGGGCTGGCCGGTCACGTTCGGCGGCGGCGCGTCCTGCTGTTCGGCAGGCTTTGCGGCTGGTTCGACGGGCTTCGCCGGAGCATCGGCAGGCTTTGCGTCTGCCGCTGGCGCTTTAGCCACAGGTGCATCCGTTGAAACGGCGATGGGTGCATCAACTTTCGGTGCTGGATCGTTCTGTGCGTAGGTTGGCCCGACGGGGAGTGCTGGCTCGACGGGTTTGCCTGCATTTGCGGTCGCGCAAATGGATGACGCCAGTGCGACGATGAGATGCGGGCGAAGTGAGTGTTTTGATTGAGACATTCGAGTTCGGTAAAATTGTGAGATCAGTTCGGGCGGCGTGCGCTGAGACGCATCACGATGGGCATTGGCATATCGCTCGGCGGCGGCTGGCTGAGTTGCAATCCGTTGAGGACTTCGTCGCGAATTGCGGTGTCGAGAGCGCTGTCGCCAGTCGAAGAACCAAGCGTGGCACGCGTCACACGCCCCGTGGAATCAGCCCAGATTCGAACTTCGATTTTCATGCTCGCCATGCGCGTGCGTGGGTTGTTGCGCAGTGCATCTGTGATCCGTGCCTGCACCTGTGCGGCGTAGCCACCGAACTTCGATTTGTTGTTTGTCGCCGGGCGTCTGAAAAAATTGTTTCGATTACCCGCTGCGATCTGGATGCCGCCGTTGGCGGGTCCTTTCACCGCTGTTGCTACAGCAGGCTCCGGAGGCTGATCATCTGGTTTCTCCTCCTCCTCCTTGACCATCTCCTCCTTCATCTGCGTTGGTGGTGGCGGTGGTGGTGGCGGTGGTGGCGGTGGCGGCGGAAGCACCGACACCATCGTGACGTTTTCTTTTTTCCCGCCGCCCGTTTCGGCCTTGGAGAAAACTTTCACTGCAAAGATGATCCCGGTGATCGTCAGTCCGCTGACGATGAGTGGTGCGAGCCATTTCCTGAAACCTGTTGGCTTTTCATCCTCATCCCCCCAGTCATCGTGAGTTGTCCGGGCTGGTGCAGCCACCTTCGGCGCATATTGGGCAATTGGTCTTTCGAGTGTCGCGATGCCGCCTTCGTTGTCGTTGTTTGTGTTCATGGGATTTTTGCTGTGTCAGCGGCGACCTCCGGACGTTGCGAGGCCGACTTGTTTGATTCCGAGTTTCACGACGACGCCGAGTGCGTCGGTGACTTTCTGATATTGCGTGGCGCTGCTGCCCTTGATGATTACGGGCACGTCAGGGTTTTGGGCCTTCGCCTGCGTGAGGCGCATTTCCAGCGAGGCGAGCGTGACCGGTTCCTTGTCGAAATACATCGCCCCGGCGTCGTCCACGCTGATGACTTTGACTTTGTTTTTGTCGTCCGTTTTTTTCTGCGGCGCGTTGCTGCCGCGCGGGATGCCGGCTTTGATTCCCTGAATCGTCGCCGTGGTCATCAAGATGAAAATGACGAGCAACACGTAGGCAAGATCGAGCATCGGTGTGATGTTGATGTCGTCGTAAGGTTTGTCGTCTTGAACTTGCATGGTCGTGGTTATTTCGAGGCTTTGGTTGCGATGCCGACCTGCGTGATGCCGACCTGACCGATGACGTTGAGCACGTCCATGATCGCCTGATACTGCGTGACGCGGTCGCCCTTGAGGATGATGGGCACGTTGGGATACTGGGCCTTGATTTGCGCGAGCCGCGCTTCGAGTTCGCCGAGGGTGACGGGCGTCGTATCGAGGAAAATCTGGCCGGCCTGGTTGATCGTAATGCCCTTTGCCTTTTTCTCAGCGAGGCTCTTGGTGGCCTCGCTGCCCGGTGGCAGATCCGCTTTCAATCCCTGCACCGCCGCCGTGCACATGAGGATGAAAATGACGAGCAGCACGTAGGCAAGATCGAGCATCGGGGTGATGTTGATGTCGTCGTAGGGCTTGTCGTCTTGAACTTGCATGGTGCGTGGTTCCTTTCCGTTTACTCGCCCTTGTCCTTGTAAAATTCGGCCATCTTCGTGACGAACTCATCAATGAAGATGTGCATGTCGTCCTTGGCGTCCTTCACGCGCGAGAGGATGTAGTTGTAGCCAAAGAGCGAAGGAATCGCGACGGCGAGACCGGCGACGGTCGCGAGCAGCGCGGCGGCGATGCCGGGTGCGATGGCGTTCACATTCACTTCGCCGGCAGCGGCCACGGCGGCGAAGGTAATCATCACACCGACGACTGTTCCGAGCAGACCGAGGAACGGGCCGCCGGAAATGCAGATGGTGAGCAGCACGATCAGCTTGTTGATTTTCTGCGTCTCGCGAACGAGTCCACCATCGAGCGCAGCGCGGATTGCCTGAATGCTGCGCCCGGCAAGACCGCGACGCACTCCCACCTCGCGATCCACGGCCATGCGGTGTCGGATTTCCTCCACGCCGATGTGGTAGATGCGATACACCGATGAGCGGCGCAGGCTTTTTGCGTTCTCTTTGGTCACGCGCCCGCCGAGCGATTTGGAAGTCTCAACGTCATCGCTATCGAGAACGGTGAGGTCGGATGCAACGTGGCGCCACTCCCGCATGAAAATTTCATTCCCCTTCGCAATGCCGTTCAAATAGCGCGTTTTAGTGACCATCACATACCAGCTCAGCACCGCCATGATCGCGAGGATGATGATGACGGCCCAACCGTCAAAAGTGAGGTTGGCGATGATGACGGCGAACGTGCCGGTCGTCAGCCAACTCAGCCAGTTGGTTGGTTTTTCATCCGCGCCCAGCATGATGGTCTTCGTGTTTTTCTCGCCGCCTTGCGAAGCTGCTGCGAGGCCGATCCAGCCAGCGGGGCGTGCGACTTTGTGGATTTGAAGTTCGTCCATCTCGCCAGTGAATGGTGTTGCGCCGGAGGTTTTATCTCCACCGAGGATGAAGTTGCCGTTGATGGCCGGAAGACCTGCGCCGGCGGCGGGAGCCTTTTCTCCATTCACAAAGAACGTAGTCGCCGCGCCATCGCACACGACTGCGATGTGTGCCCACGAGCCGCTTTGGAGTTGTTGCTGAGCCTCAACACGCTGCCCGGAGATCGACATATAAGGAGTGAAATTATTGACCCCCACTACGAAAGAGTTTTTGTCGTCGCGACGACTGATGATGACGCCATTTGGCTGCGTAGCCTTCACCCATACGGTGATCGTCGCTGGCGAATTACCCGTCCACACCAGCGAGCCGGAAGCGGCAATCGGCACGTTGATTTTACCGCTGAAAGCGATGCCGCTTCCAATTTCCGCGTTCTCGAGCTTTCCACCCGCGGACTCGGTGGTGTTGTTGCTCTTCGTGGAGTCACCGGCGTTCTGTCCGCTCTCATTGAAATGGAAAACAAGAACGGTGTCCGCGTCGAAGCTGCCCTTCGGATCGTCGGCCTTCGCCGCTTTCGCATCATTCGATCCGAAATACATCCAGAACGTCGTTTTTGCGTTTTGTTTTACATCGGGAAGCTTCACCCACACGTAGGCTTCGCCCATCAGAGCATCAATTTTTTCGACGTGATGCGTGAGCAGCGTCTTGCCGTCCTCGGCAACGAAACGAAGGTCGCTCAAATCTTCCTTTGCCAGCGGATAGCCATCGCCGAAAAGTCGCACGAGCACTGTGCTCGCACCGATGGGCTCAGCGACATTTCCGCCAGCAGCCGTGGTGTCCACGGTGACTTTCTTGCGCATCGTCCACGCGCCATCCCACCAGTCACCGGCATGAGCGGCTGCACTGAGCAAAAGCCCGGCGACAGCGACGGCCATCAGTTTCATCCAGTTTGTTTTCGTTGTGCGTGCGATTTCCATGTGAGTCGTTCGTAAAAAAGTGATGTGGTTTAAAAGTCCGCCCACAGGCGGAAATTGACGCGCGTGTCGTGCGCTTGCGTGGTGCCGATGGTTGTGAGCGGCAGGGCCAGTTCGACAATGCCGTGGAGGTGATCGAAGAACTCCACTTCACTGCCGAACCCGAAGCTTGCGAGGCGGTAGGAGGAATCCTGCCCCGGCAGTGTGTCGTGCAGCGTGAGCGTTCCGGCATCGGTGAAAATGTAGAAGCGCCATTCGTTTCCGGTGCTCTCCTCGCTTTCCTCCTCCACGCCCGAGGCGTTTTTCTTTTTTACGGTGCGCTTTGTTTTCAAAAGCGACGGAGTGCGGAGTTCAAATGTGCCGAAAATTGCGTTGTCGCCGAGCGCCTCGGCTTCCTTGTAGCCACGGGCCGTGCCCATGCCGCCGCCGCCGAATTGCTCGCTGTTCACAAGCGGCTGATCCGAAGCTTGTCCCTGCAATTTCAAGAACATCTCCCAGCCGCGCCCAAGCTCCTGCGTGTGCGAGATGTCGCCACGGAAATAGATGAAATTTCCATCCGCCCCGAAGCGGTTGCGATCCAGCTCCGACGCTTCGCTGCCCGTGCCCCGAATACCGAGCGTGACTCCGGCACTGGCAGTCGTTGCGCCTGTATCCATGCGTTTCGTTTTTCCGGGATTCGCCGCGTCCGCCACGTCGCGACTGTGCAGCCATGTTCCATCCCACGTCGCGCTGACGGGGTAGTAAGTGATGGGCGTTTTATCCGTTGAGAGACCGATGGTCACGGCCTGATCAAAGCGCTTCCAATCCAGACCGAGACTGAACGATTGGTAAAAACCATCCTGCGACGGCAAAGTGAACATCCCGCGAAGACCGAAAATTTCTCCGCGCCCAGCGGAGGCCACGCTGCCGAGCGTCGAAACATTGCTGTCCTGCTTCGTGCCCGTGAGCATGAGGCTGAACGAATCAATGTCGCGGAAACGCCAGAGGTAATATGCGGAGAACACCTTCACCTCGCTCGTGTCCTGCGGCGACATCTGATAGCTCGCACCAATCGTATGACCGAGCTGCCACAGGTTTGCGTAACTGAATGATCCACTGAGGCGGAGGTCGGTCGTGTTCGCGCTCGCGCGGTTGTTTAGTTCGACGTTGCCATGGAAGGGCGATTTGTCCTTCACGAGCAGTTCCACATCGTAGAGTCCGGGCTCGTCTTCGCGCGCGACCAGCTTCGGCTGCACGCTGCGGTCGGGGTGTTTGTTCAGCGCGGCGATGTCCCTCTGCACGTCGTTGAAATTGATCACCTTCCCCTCGGCGAGTGAGAGCGCCTTCGCCTTGATTTCACTCGGCAGGAAATAGCGTGCGCCCTTCACGCGGAGGCTCGCCACTTTTCCATCAATGACCTCCAGCAGCACGACTCCGCCATTGCCGCTCTGCTCTGCCACCATCTGGACACGCGTTCCGCTGAAGCCTTTTCCATCATACACCTTTTGAAGCGCAGACGCCGCGCTCTGGATGTCCACGACCGTCCGCCCCGGCCCCAGAAAAGGATAAACCGCCTCCTCAATCTCGATGCGCGGGATATGCTTCGCCCCCAGCACCCGGAACTCCCGGATGAACATCGTCTTTTCCTGTTCCTCTGCGCAAAGGTGCGTGGTGCTAAGCAGTGCGGAAAAAGCAGACAACAATGCCACGCGCATCCCCCTGCGATTTGCAGGCGAAGAGATTTGGCAACGAGCGCTCAGGAACATAGTGGGACAACTTAAAAGCGCTTTCGTGACAGTCGTATGGCAGAGCGGAAACGTTCCAGTGAAGTTGCGCAGCGAAATCTACGCATCCAAACGGTAGCCGAACCCACGCACCGTCTGAATATGCTCTGCGGCAGAGCCGAGTTTGTCGCGCAGACGGCGCAAATGCGTATCCACCGTGCGAATCTCGATCTCTGTCTCCGCCCCCCACACAATCCCCACCAATTCATCCCGAGAGAAAACACGCCCCGGCTGACGAAAGAACGCGGCAAGCAGTTTGAATTCAGCAGCCGTCAGATCCACGCGCTTTCCCTTCACCTTCACCTCATGCCCATCGAGATCGAGAATGATATCACCCACATTTGCATAGCGGACGACCGGCGCAGGCCCCGAACGGCGAGAGAGGATGGATTTCACCCGCAGCGTGAGTTCACGCGGGCTGAAAGGCTTCGTCACATAATCATCTGCCCCGAGTTCGAGACTCACAATACGATCCACTTCATCCTTCCGCGCCGTGAGCATGATGATGGGAATGTGAGCCGTGCGCGGTTCGCTTTTCAGCGCACGCAAAACATCGGTGCCACTCATGTGCGGCATCATCAAATCCAGCACGATCAGCGTCGGCTCGGTTCGGCGCGCCATTTCCAACGCCTCCCGCCCATCGCAAGCGTGCGTCACATGGTATCCCGCCGCCGTCAGGTTTTGCGAAACCAGCTTCACGACATCCGCCTCGTCGTCCGCCACCAAAATCTGCTGAATCAAAGCACTCATGCGAAATGCGGCAGAAGGCTTGCGGGCGAGATGGCCGCCTGCGTCGGCAGGCAGCAAAGGACGATGGAGAATGTTTGTAACACCACCGCATTATTAAACCCCCATCGTTACAGCCTGATTGCAGGCGTGTGAAGATATGGCGGATTCTGTGTTACGACGGAAACCCTCACGCCAAACAAGGCACCAAGCGGGACAGCGAGCGAAGAGACAAAGCCCCAAAGCCCCACCGCATCCCCGTATGTAACACACAAAGCTCCCAATCCAATTCTAACTTTCCCCACGCTACACCTTGACACCTTTCATAGGGGTTAGCACCTGAACCCCGTGCCGGGTTCGATGCTCAGAAGTAACTTGGCAAAGCGCAGAGGTCGTGCAACTGGTGCGGCGGACACAAGCGCAGCAACACCTCGAGACGCCACTGGTGGGCCCGGGGCCGCAAGGCCGATGGGCACCCCGTTCAGGAGTATGAGGCCGCAGCCGTGCGACGATGCTTTTAGTGG
>CAIYUV010000219.1 GCA_903929475.1 uncultured Spartobacteria bacterium | reverse complement strand
TCTTCTGGGGCGAGACGAAGGAGAAGCGCAGCTTCGAGGACCGGCACGAGAGCACGAAGGCCTACATAGATTACATGCGCCCGCGCTGCGTGGAGCTGGCCCGCGTGCTCAAGAAGACCGGCAGCTTCTACTACCACTGCGACTGGCACGCCTCGCATTACGTGAAGGTGATGCTCGATGGGATCTTCGGGGAGATGCAGTTTCAAAATGAGATCGTATGGAAGCGGAGCAGCGCGCACAGCGACTCGAAAAGATACGGCGCTAACCACGACACGATCTTCTTCTATACGGGCGGAAAGACGTGGACATGGAACAAGAGCTTCACGGCGTATGATCCGGAATACGTCGAGCAGAACTACCGTTACAAAGACGAGAAGGGGGTCTTCCGCGTGTCAGACATGACCGCGAACAAGCCGGGCGGTGATGTCTCCTACGAATGGACGACGCCCGACGGGAAGAAGGTGAAGCCTTACAAGGGACGCTATTGGGCCTACTCGAAGGAGAAGATGCAGAAGATGCACGCCGCGGGGACGATTTACTATCGCACGACGGGAATGCCGATGCTGAAGCATTACCTCGACGAGATGCCTGGTGTGCCGCTGCAAACATTCTGGGACGACATCAAGCCGCTCATTTCCGGCAGCGACGAACGCCTTGGCTATCCCACGCAGAAGCCGCTCGCGCTTTTAGAAAGAATCCTCAATGCGAGCAGCAACGAGAACGACATCGTGCTCGACGCGTTCTGCGGATGCGGCACCGCGCTCGTCGCGGCGCAGAAGCTCAAGCGCCAGTGGATCGGCATAGACATTTCGCCCACCTCCTGCCGCGTGATGGCCAAGCGGCTGAAAGACAAGAAAGTCTGCGGCCTGCCGGAGGATGAAGATCTGTGGGGCATCGGGCGCGGCTTCATCGTGCGCGACCTGCCGTGGACGGTGGAGAAGCTGCGCGCGCTGCCGCCCTTCGAGTTTGAGAACTGGGCCGTCATCGCCCTCGGCGGACGCAAGAACAAGGCGCAGGTGGGCGACAAGGGAATAGACGGGCGCATTTTCCCCGTCTCCGCGCTGGACAACGTGCGCAAGGCCGGCGCGGACGAACTCGCGCTGGAGGAACGCTTCTACGCGATGCAGGTGAAGCAGAAGGACAAGGCCGGGCGACCGGACATTGACGCCTTCGAGACGGCGATGCGCCGCGCGAAGTGCGAGAAGGGCTTCTTCGTGAGCTTCGATTTCTCCAGCGATGCGATGCGGGAGATCCAGCGCTTCTTTGTGGAGGAGCAGCGCATCATCATCCCCGTGACCGTGCAGGAAATCCTCGACGAACAGATCGCGCACAAGCTGGCGTGATGCCTAGCAGCCCGGAGGGCTGAGGGAAATTAGCCGATGGTGGAGCGAGCACAGCGAGCGAGAACCACCGGATCACGATCCCAAAACGAAATGCGCCCCGGCGGGGGCGCGGGAAACCGGGCGTCGCGGTTCCGCCGCCCCATCCGGGGCGGATGTCGGTGTGTGGCGGTGATCCGGTGGCTGCGTCCGCCTGCGGCGGACTTGCCGACCGGCTAATTTCCCGCAGCCCTCCGGGCTGCGATTCACCCGGGCGCTCGGCTCCGTGTCACTCGCGGATGGCTGCTTCCGCTTATGCGGAAATACGGACCACCTTTGAACCTGCCAAGTCGTCGTGCAGCGTATTGCGTCCGGCGCGGAAGATGAGCAGCGCGTCCACGACGATCAAAATATTGATGATGGGACTGATGATGACGCCCAGAAAACTCACTGCATAAATCGGCGCGAGACGCTTTAGGAGATAATCTTGAATCGGAAGAACCGTGCTGTCAGTGCGGCGCTGGACTTGGATTTTCAGCAACTTCTTGCCGATGGTCTGGCCGTTTTTCAGCAAGACGAAGTTCACCAAGTCGCGGCGCGGAAGAAGACCACGTCGGTCATATCCTCATCCTTGTTCAATGTCTTGTCCGGCTCCAACGTACCGAGAAACGCAGTCCCGCCGTTTTTGATGGTCAAGTTGGTGGTAACCTTTTCTTGGTAAAATATAGGCTGTTCAACCACCCCGCCATTCTCGGTCGGATATTTGATCATCTGTTGCAGCGCAGTAGTCTGGGGTGCCAGTTGGAAACTGATCGTGTCGAATTCCTTGTCGTAAACGGGTTCGCATTCGAGCGTTATTCCAAGATTCCTCGTTTCAAATGCGGTTGGCGTCGCCGAGGTCGCAGGGGTGGTTGTCTTTGTCTCAACGGTCACGGAGGTCGTCGTCGTTTTCGTCGTTACTGTCTTTTTGGGAGCAGGCTCGATCACGCCCCCGCCACTGTTACCCATCTGCTGCGGAATTTGCGGTGCCTGAAATTCCGTCGGATAGCGAAACTCCGTAATGGATTCCACGACAGCCCTGTTTCCGCTCTGCGTGCTCATCGAGGGCGTGGCAATCAGCGTCGCCTTCTTCTCCGCGACGAGCGCCTGCACTTGCTTGAGAACGGCGGTGTAGTCCGTGTTCTTCGGCAGATTGAACACCAGTGTAAATGCCACGGAACGCGGCAGCCGGAAAATCTGCACTTCGAGATGGATGTTGACCGGACGCGGCGGCTTTTCCACCGGCACCTCCTTTTTCTTGCAGCCCGCAAGTGGCATCAGCAGCGCTGCGGCTGAAATGACGGCGCGGGAGAAAACAACACCGGGGCGAGGCAGGGAAGAAATGTTCATGCGCGAGCGTTGCGGGATGCCGCCACGGCGTCAAGAAGCCACGCTTCCAAAAACGGCGACAAACAGCTTATTCACATCCCGCACTTCGATGCCATCTACGAAGGCCGGGCGACCCACCCGCGCAATGCAGGCCGGCGGTGATGTGGAAAACCGGCGGGGGCGGGGCGACGTTGGTTTGGGATGAGAAATTTGTTCCCTCTGCGGGGTAATGGTCGGTTCATTTGCGCGGGAAATGGGCGTGTGGATGATGCGGGGTATGAAAACGCAGCTACGCTTACACATGTCCGCCGGGGCAGGCTTCGGCGCAGTGGCAGTGGGGGATTTTCCGGGCTTTGGGCGGGGGGGGTGGAACCACGAAGACGCGAAGGGCACGAAGTTACGGGGCGAATTGGGGCGGACGGGTTGCGGATTGGGGGCGGGCGCGGGTTTGGGAG
>CAIYUV010000218.1 GCA_903929475.1 uncultured Spartobacteria bacterium | reverse complement strand
CGAGAGAAAGCGGATTTCATCCACTGAAGCTATGGCATTAGCGGATGCAATATGAAAACCTCCAGTTGGACAATTAGCAAGCTGGCGGGACTTTCCGTCCATCCATATTTTTGTAATACGCCCAGTAATAGTGTCCCATTCAATTAATTCCTCATTTGTCCACCCCAGCAACCTGTTGGAGCCTGTTTCGGTTATCCCTTTGATTGTGTGCGAAACAGCTTCCAATCGTATGACGTTAGCGTTGCCTTTACAGATCGCTGGTTGCTTGGCCATCTGAAAACGCGGCCAATTGCAATAGCCGCAGGCTATCCAGTTTTCTGCTGCTTTTGCAATTGGGCTATTCTTACCAGTCTCCCAAGCTAGTTGTAGAAGAATCCGATTCGCGGGCCATTTTCCATCAGCTCTGCTTAAAACATGTGCTTTTTGTTGGAGAAAGCGAAGCCATACAAAGAAAATCGTGGTTGTGTTTGGCGCAAGCACCTGCGCAGCTCTTGTGTAGTCGACAAAGAATTGTGGGAAGAGGCCGGAATGACACGCAGCCATCAACAGGTCAAAGTCAGTCAAACACTTTAGTAATTTGCCTGATTCACCAGACTCCAAATATTGAAAAGATAATTCGGTCGCCTTGCGCTGATTCGGAGCAGTGTGTTTTGTATCTAGATAATTATCCTGAACAAAAAAGAAACGTCCAATTTTACGATGTGATTTTTGTTTTTTCGGCAATGTATCAAAATACCGATTCTCCACCGCCTTGCGCAGGTAGTCGTGCCCGAAGCTGATCTTCCCGCTGCTCTCATAGATTGATTCGTCCAGAGCATTCCGAATGGCGGCCCATTTTGCTGGTGGAATCCTGGCGATCGCCAGCAGTTCGTCTTGATAGAGCCCCGCTCGGCTTGCCCAGATGGCTTCCATGGCCTGCTGCACGGCTTTTTTACCAAGATCCTTCTCGATGCGTGCCAGCGCATGCTCGAACACATCATCCACCGTGGGGGCTTCGTCCTCGCCCTTGCTCTGCGGCGGTGACAGCAGCGTTTGCATGCGCTGCTCCAGTTCCTCATGCACGCCGAACACCCGCAGCTCCTCCAGCACCGTGAGCAGGAACAGCGGGTTGCCACTTAGCTGGTGACTTTGCAGGATCTTCATCTGTTTCGCCGTCAGTGCTTTGCGATAGCGACCGAGGTATTCACCGATGAATGTCTTCTGCTCCGTCTTGATGAACGGTTTGACCTTCAGTTCCCGCCAGTCCAAGCGGCCCTTGGCTACCTCCAAGATCTCGCCATGCAGGCAGGAGACCACCAGCTTCACCTTGGGCGGCAAGAAGCCCGGGAACCAGCGCAGGTTCTTGCGATCGGACACCTTGTCCAACCCATCCAGCACGATGAGCAACTCCTTCTTGCTGCGCTGCGCCCAGGAACTAGCCAGAGCCAGCCACTGCAACAGCTGCTCCATTTGTTTTTCAGGATCGCTTTCCGGCTTAAACGCATCGCCCGTGAGTTGCGAGATCTCCCGCATCAGCCGCACCACCAACCGCACTGGGTCCGCCGCGTCTGAGCCGCTGCCCAGGTGATGCACGATCACGGCGGTCTTGGGGTGCTTCCGGCTCCAACGGGCCACCCAGTTTGCGACCAACGCGCTCTTGCCTCCACCGGATTGTCCGGTGATAAGCACCGGCCGGAAAGGTTTTGCCTTCATGGCCTCGTCCAGAGCTTTGAAGTAAGCTTCACCGCCTAGATACAATCGGCAACGTGTGGCGGCGTAAGCTTCATGGGCCATGCGCTCTCGCGTCAGCGCATCGGGCACTTCACTTTCGGGGTAAGCTTCGTCGATGAGTTTCCACAGATCCTCTTTGACCCGCTCCGCCAGCGCTTCGGGGCTGGGATAGTTTTCCTGCAACGGGAAACCGCTTTGACGGATGCGCTCCTTGAGCACTTCGAGCTTCGCCTTTTCCTCACTGCCCTCGCTCAAGTAATAACCGCCCTTCTTCTTCGACCACTTCGAGTCGCGGAAGTAAAAGAACGCCCTCCCGGCCATCGCCGGGTTGTTGAGCACGCCGTGGAGCATTTCCAGCTCGGTCACGCTCTTGCCGCCGCGATGTTCCTCCATCCAGGGCTGCTCAATCAGCAGGGATAGATCATACTGGTTACTCTCCGGCACCCAGCCGTAGCGATCCCCGATGAACCCCATAAACCATGGCCGGGAGCGGTCAATCTCCGCAATGCATATCGGCAGCACCTTTCCTTGCTGCGCTTCCTTTTCGGTGATGCCCCATCGCAGGTCCACGTCCACCAGCTCAACTTGCCGCTCGCGACATTTGCGCCGCAACTCAGGGAACACTTTGCGAACAAGCAAATCCCGCTCCTCGGCGAAATCACGAAACGTGGAACTCAGAAAGATGCGAACCGTGCGGAATTGAGTGGTCATGGCTGAAAAATTGGTTGATTAAAATCAATGACAACGATGCTTCCCTCGGGTGATGAAGCAAGACCTTTTGAGGCTTCTTGAACGCAGGCATAGATGCGTATGCCTTTTTCAGGGTATCCGACCAGCCATCGACTTAGACCATTGAGGCGAGATGCAGGCGACGAGAAAAGCGGCAACCTTTTCCGCAGATAGGGAATAGTGCCTTCCTCCAAGCTCGTTTCTGGGTCGTAGGTTTGGAGCACTGCGCGGAGGATATCCTCGTCGAGTCGAAACTCAACCAGCGGATTGCCCGGCAAGGGGGCCGAGCGTAGGACAACCGGGTTGCAGGGATAATCGATATTGCTTGAACTACTTGCAAAACATGACCTCAACCCTTTGACACCGCAAGATTGCAACCAATTACTACTGTGGTAGTTACTGCCGGACACTCGTGGGCCGAAAGTCGAAAAATGACTCAAGCGCTTGAGAGTGAGTTCGGTGGTTCTGTCAGCCAAAGTAACACCAGCCATATATCGCAAGCGCAGCAGACCGCGCTACGGCCTTCGCCTCCAAGTGTATCGCAAAATTCCACTCAGTTCACGGTGCAACTTTACCGCGTTTGCAACATCGCGCCGGGAAGTTATCTTTCAATCCGCAGCAGACCGCAGTTGAACGGAGATATTGTGGCACGGATTCCTATTACTGCCACAGGCATTGAAGTAGTCGGTGAATCCGTGAACACCGAAACCGTTCTATGGGTGCCAATTCGTTATGGCCGTCTGACTGGCTTTGCAAATTCAAACAACTTTATGCTCGCGGAGAGTCCAGTGACCGCTCAAATCAGCCCCGGCAAACCGTCCGACTCCATCCATAAAGCAATTGCTCTCTACCCTGATTTACAAGTGAAGGACTCTCCGATAAATCGGGAGTTCCTCAGAAACTACAACAGCAGGAAGGCGTCGGGAGACAAAACCCTGCTGAATCAGGACTGGCCGCTCACCATCGCAAAGGAGGCTGCTGCTGCGATTGCCCGATGATGGCCGCAGTGGCTTCTTCTACTCACACCGCTCACAACTATGATCGTCAAAGTAAACGCAACCCTTTCGTGTCTTAAAAACGCACCGGTATTGACCGGATGCGAGGCTTTCCTGATGGATTACGACCCGCTTTCAGATGATCAATTGGCCTCGGGCGTCGTGCAAACCGGAGGTCGCGTTGAGTTTATTTTTGACCTTGAGGATGCGGAGAGCGGCGACTCTCCAATGGAAGAACGACCGGATCTCTATGTGCTGATCAAAAACCGTGAAGGGTCTGAACTGTTTCGATCTCGCACTCACCAAAACATTGATTTCTCCTGCGTTAATCCTCTGAATGGCGAAAGAGAAACCACGTTTGATATCACGTTCGGGGAGGCTTGATTTTATATGAAATCCTCCCGCTTAATCCGCATTTTCATCAGCAGCACTTTCCGAGACTTCATGGGGGAGCGTGATGAACTGGTGAAGCGGGTGTTTCCCGAACTGCGCCGTCGGTGCAAGGCGAGGTTTATCGAGCTGCTGGAGGTGGATCTGCGCTGGGGTATCACCGAGGAGCAGAGCCGACAGGGAGCGACTTTGAATATCTGCCTGCAGGAGATCAACAGGTGTCGGCCCAGCTTGCCAGTATTTTTCATCGGGCTGCTGGGCGAGCGTTACGGCTGGGTGCCGCCCCCGGATTACTATCCCATGGACATGCTGGAAGATCCGGAGCTTGGGTGGGTCAGGGAGCATGTCGGAGGCAAGAGCGTGACGGAGCTGGAAATACTGCACGGTGTGTTGAATAACTTAGCGATGGCGGAGCGTGCGTTTTTCTACTTTCGGCAGGATGGCTATGAGAAGCGGCATTGGTGGGAGATCGCGGAATCCTACCCGCACTTAAAGCCTGAGGACTTTACCAACGAGAAAGAGGATGGGCCGATCGTGGCAAAGGCTAGGCAAACATCGCTCAAGGAGCGGGTGCTGAAGTCTGGGCTAAAACACGCAGCGAAGTTGTATGAGACGCCTGAGCAGGTGGCGGCGATGGTGCGGGAGGATCTGTGGAGGCATATCGATACTGCCTTTCCCGCTAGCGAGGTGCCAGACGCCCTTGAGCAGGAAACGCTCGATCATCAGGTGTTTCGCGACAGCCGCATCCGGGCTTACACGGAGCGCGAAGGATTGTTCGAGGAGCTGGACGCCCATGCGGAAGGCAATGGGACAAATGTCCGTGTGGTGCTTGGGGAATCAGGTAGCGGGAAGAGCGCGCTGCTGGCCGCATGGCTGGCGCGGCATGAGAACCGCGTGGTGTTTTTTCATTTTACGGGAGCGACGCCCCAGAGCGTGAGCGCGGAGGCCCTACTGCGCCGTCTGCTGGCCACTTTGCGCAAGAGGGGAGTGGTGTCGGCCTCGGAACAGATACCGGAGAATGGGCAGGCAATGGCGGCGCTGCTGCCTTCGTGGATGGAGAAGCTTTCGGATGCAGGCGGCGGTGTCATTCTTCTGGACGCGCTTAATCAGATGAGCCGTGCCCGAGACCGGGAACTGTGGTGGTGGCCGAAGCAATGGCCGGAGAACGTGCGGGTAGTTTTCAGCACGCTTCCGGGCGATGCGTGGCGCGAAATGGAGCGGCGTGGGTGGACGGGGGCAGAGCAGTGTCTTGCGGTGCCGCCGCTGCGGGCCGAGGAAAAGCATTCGATCATGAATCTCTATCTGGAACAGTTTTCCCGCAGTCTGGAAAAAGCACTGCAGGAGAAAATTCTTGATGCGCTGCAGACGGCCAACCCACTATTCCTTCGAACGGTTCTTAATGAACTGCGGTTGCGCTCCCGACATGAGGATCTGGGATCCAACCTTGAGGCTATGCTGCGCTGCGCAGATCCTGCGGCCCTATTTGTGTATGTGCTCAAGAACCTAGAGCGGGACTTCACGCCCGCAGAGCATCCCGGGATGGTGCATACCGCGCTGGGGCTGATGGGAGTGTCTCGGCGCGGGCTTGCAGAGAGCGAGTTCTTGGAACTGCTCTCATCCGAGGAGAAGCCAATGGCTCGGCCGCTGCCGCGCCATTACTGGGCTCCGCTTTTCCTAGCGCTGGAAGACTCGCTGGTGAGTCGTGAAGGGCAGTTGAGCTTTTTTCACGACTACCTGCGTCAGGCCGTGTGGCGAGAATATCTGGATGAGCGGCACGAACTGGAGGCGGCTCATGAGAGGCTTTCGCAAACTGTCACTCGATGGAGGGAAGACGATGCTTTTGGTGCCAGCCTGAAGCATTACGGGTTTAATAATGGGATCAGCCACCTTCTGGCTATAGAACGAAAGGAGGATGCGATGGGGCTGCTACTGGATTACGAATACCGAAAGGCCGCAGCGCGAACCCTACGTGACGCGGAGCCGGTGCAGCGTGATGTAACTGCGGTGCGGCGTGCGGTCGCGCTGGCTGGAAAAGCACAGGTCAAGGCTGTGGCGGAGCTAACGGCGCTGGCGCTCCGGGTGCGCGATGAACTGACGCGGCATCTTCGCGATATACTGGACGACCGAGCCGCAGAAGGGCAATGGGATGAGGTCATGGGGCTTGTCGCTGCGCCGGATGATGCCGCCATGCAGTTATTGCTCGCGCTACGAGCGGTGGCCCAGACCGGGCCACCAAAACGCGAAGCGGATTCGGGCGAACTGCGGCTTCTGCTGACGCGCTGGGCCGGTGCTACCGGCAAGGAGGAGTGGCTTCATCTGGTGGAGTGCCTCCTAGCACGGTGAAGTCAAAAACGAGCCACCAAACGAATCAACTCAACTTAAACATCTAT
>CAIYUV010000217.1 GCA_903929475.1 uncultured Spartobacteria bacterium | reverse complement strand
ACAGGCGGGTGCGGGCGCGGGGGTTTTTACCATGAAGAACTTGAAGGTCATGAAGGCTCCGCTGCTTTCGTCCTGCCGCCCTTTTCCTGTGCGGCATGGTCTTTTTGGTGAAAGCGGGCGTCTTTGCGTCTTGGTGGCTTTGCGCGAGGTTTTTGCAGGGCGGGTGGAGGGTTTTTTAGGGGAAAAGGCGGGTTCTTCTCTGTTGGACGCGGTTTCCGGCGGCTCGGACTTAGTTTTAGACGGGGCATTTAAAGTTTTAGACGGAGCATTTAAAGTTTTAGGCGGAGCATCTAAAGTTTTAGACGGAGCATTTAAAGTTTTAGACAGAGCATTTAAAGTTTTAGACAGAGCATTTAAAGTTTTAGGCGGAGCATTTAAAGTTTTAGACGGAGCATTTAAAGTTTTAGACGGAGCATTTAAAGTTTTAGGAGAACCGGGGGGAGCTATCGGCGGGGCGGGGAAACGCCCGTCCACGGATGCGGAATGTTTGCGCCCTGCGAAAATAATCACCGCTTTTTGCGAGGAAATCCCTTTGTGCCGGTGCTGAAGTTTGAGCAGGGGGAAGAATGCCTTGCAACAAGGGCTGTTCGTCATCGGGAAGCTTGCTGAAATCGCATCCAGAAACGGGCTTCATTTTGTGCCATTCGAGACGGACAGGTTATTTCGTTCTGTGCTCACCAAAAATCGCGTTGTGTAGTTGCGCTGTCGTGCTAAATGCACAGCCCTCCATTCAGCCATGAACAAACTCGCCTGCACGATCATTCCCACCGCGATGCTGACGCTCGCGCTTTTCACCGCATTCAATCCCACGACGCCGCTTGCACGCGCCGAAGAGCGGGAGGAAAGGGAGCACGAACACCATGGTGACCGTGAGCACGGACATCGCGCCGAATGGAAGGAAGGCAGGCAGAGGAAAGGGGAGCATGGCGGAGGGGAGAGTGATGACGTCATCGAAAAAGTGATGAAGGTCTGCTGCAAGGCGCCGAAGGGCACACCGACTCTCGCACAAAAAGTCGTGGACGGCACAGCGACGGAGGACGAAACGAAAAAGCTGATCGCATCCTACAGGACGCTCAAAGGCACAAAGCCACCCAAGGGAGATCTCGCAGACTGGAATACGCGGGTGGGGGATCTGATGGAGGCAATGGATGCGCTTGAAAAAAAGGAAAAGGATGCCGCCGACAAATTCGACAGCGCGAATACCTGCAAATCCTGCCACAAGGCACATAAGTAAAAAGCAAGCGTGCGCGTGTTTTCGCAGCGCGCAGCAGCGCATTTCGTGGCTGCTCGGGGAGGCCAAGCCGTTCCCGCATGGGGGAGTCCGCCTGATTGAATTGTTACTGCGAGAACAAGGGATGTGTATCAGACGCCAAGTCTGGGTGAGCGGGATTAGAAGTTTGATCCAGACTTTGATTCTATGAAATATCGCTCACTTAATAAATCATCGAGTTGGGCAACGCTGAAAGGGAAGGGGGCGGTGGTTGGAGGGCAAGAGGAGCGAACTCGTATCGGTAATTCGTCCACACGACGCGCCCAGGCGGCTGATTGCATCGAATTGCTCGAATCCCGCATCGCTCCGGCGCTCATCACAGCGGTGTGGCTTGGCGGCGATGGAAACTGGAGCGACGCATCGAAATGGAACATCGGCGTGGTGCCGAACAATGGCGGGGGCAACGAATACAACGTAGTGCTCGACGTGCCGGGGACGGCGACGATCACGTTGGCGGGTTCGATCAACATTCACAGCCTGAGTAATGCGGAGCACCTCGACATTGTTGGCAGTTTTTATTCGCCGACTTACGTGCACCTTACGGCGGCGAATTCTCTCACCAATAACGGGAGCATAGAGATTATCTCTGACGAGCAGGACGCCAATCGCTGCCAGCTCTATTTCGACGAGGCGACGACGATCGCTGGCACGGGTGATATTCAACTCACTGGCTACCCGATGTTGAATGCTGCACAGGGTGCCGATGTGACAATTAGCACCGGGCAGAAGGTTCACGGCTTTGGCTACGTGAACGCGCCGTCGCTCGATAACGCGGGCCTCTTCGACGCCGACGTGGCAGGCAAGACGCTCTTCGTCACGACGAGCGGCGTGAACTCGGGGACGTTGCAAGCCAGTGCGGGCACGTTGCAGATCGCGAACACGACGTTCGACAACACTGCGGGCTTCGTGAAAGCGGACGGCGGCATCGTGCAGGTCGTGAACAGCTCGCTGCCCGGCGGGCACTGGATCGCGACGGATAATCCCGCGAGCCGCATCCGGCTCGTGGGCAATGTCGATGCGGACGGCGCGAGTTGGCAGGCGACAGGCGCGGGCGAATTCCAAGTCTATTACACGACGGCGACCTTGAGCGGCGACGTGACCTTCACCGGCGGGAAGTTTTCGCTGCTCGGCTACTACTACGAACCGATGCGGTTCAACTACGCGGGCGGCACGTTCACGAACAACGGCACGATCGAACTCGTGTCCGACGAGCAGGACGCCAGCCGCGGGCAGTTCTCGATTCAAGGGAACGCCACGTTTGCGGGTGTCGGCGATTTGAAGATGATCGGCTATCCGCTGCTCACCACGGCGCCCGGCGTGACGCTGACTCTCGACGCCGGGCAGAAGGTGCATGGCTACGGCATCATTACCGGCAGCTACGCGAACAGCGGGACGATCGAAGCCGACACCGGTGCGAAGACGCTCTACCTTTCCGGGCCGACGATCGTGAACACGAATGGCACGCTGAGCGCGAATGGCGGGCATCTCCTTTTGCAGCACGGCACGACGGTGACCGGCGGCAATTTCGTGGCGACGGATAATCCGGCGAGCCAGTTCGACTTCAACGGCACCATCGGTGTGGATGGCACCACGTGGACCGGACACGGCGCGGGACTCTTCCGCGTGCCGTATACCACGGCGACACTCAACGGCATCATGCACCTTGCAGAGGGTGAGTTCGATGTGCTCGGTTACTTCTACGCACCAGTGCGGCTGAATCTCGGCGGCGGCACGTTCACGAACGACGGGCTGATCAAGCTCTTCTCCGACAATCAGGATCCCGGTCGCAGCGCCATCTATCTCAACAACAACGTCACACTCACCGGCGACGGAACTCTGAACCTCATCCACACGCCGTCGATTTCGGGCGCGGCGGGGACGCGCCTCACGATCGGCGTGGATCAACTCGTCCACGGTAGCGGCGTGGTAAACGTGCCGCTTCTCACCAACGCAGGCACGATCACAGCCGATACAGCAGGTGAAACGCTCACGGTCACCAGCACTGGCGTGAATACGAAGCTGATGGATGCGACAGCTGGCACGCTGCGCTTCGATGGTGCAAATCTCGCGAACACTGGCGCAACGATCTGCGCGGATGGAGCGAATGTGTCGCTGGTAAATAGCACGATCACCGGCGGCGACATCGTGGCGACGGACAACGCGGCGAGCCGCGTCTTTCTCATCGGCACGGTGAATGCCGACGGCACGACGTGGAGGGCACAGGGTTCGGGTGAATTCCAGGTGCCCAACACAACAGCGACGCTCAACGGCGATGTGCATCTGGCGAGTGGGAAGTTCGCGCTGATCGGAAATTTCTATGCGCCGATGTTGTTGAACATGGGTGGAGGCACCTTCACCAACGACGGACTCATTGAACTCATCTCCGACTCGCAAGACGCGAACCGCGGCCAGCTCCACTTGAACGCGAGCACGACCTTCGCGGGCACGGGTGACATCAAGCTCATCGAGACGCCGCTGATCTCCGGCGCTGCTGGCACGAAGCTCACTCTCGGCGCGGGCCAAGTGCTGCACGGTGTCGGCTACGTGAATGTGCCGGGGCTCGACAACGCGGGCATCATCGCGAGCGATGTCGCCGCCCGGTCGCTCGTCGTCACGGCCACTGGCACAAACACCGGGCTGATGCATGCGAGCGCGGGCACACTGCAACTCAACGGTTCCAACTTCACGAACACCGGTGCCGAGCTGCGCGCGGATGGCGGTATCGTCGAGCTGGTGAACAGCACGGTGACGGATGGCAACTTCGTCGCGACCGACGACGCGGGCAGTCGCGTCCGTTTCGTCGGGAACATCAACGCCGACGCGACCACGTGGACCGCAGCCGGCGCCGGCGCGTTCGAGATATTCCACGCGACGACCACGCTCGCCGGCGCGATGCACCTCACCGCCGGGAAGTTCACGCTCATCGGCGACTTCTACTCCCCGCTCTACGCGGATCTCGCCGCGGGCGCGACCTTCACGAACGACGGGACCATCGAGCTCGTTAGTGATCGGCAGAATGCCAACCGCGGGCAGCTCAGGATCGATGGCAACGCCACTCTCAACGGCAGCGGAGATTTCAAGCTGATCGACGACCCGCTGCTCACGACCGCGCCCAGCGCGACGCTGACCATCGGTGCCGGGCAGAAGGTGCATGGCTACGGCATCATCACCGGCAGCTATGCGAACAGCGGCACGATCGAAGCCGATGGCGGCGCGAACGTGCTCTACCTCTCCGGTCCAACGATCGCGAACCCGAATGGCACATTGCGCGCGAACGGCGGGCGTCTCCTTTTACAAGACGGCACGACGGTGACCGGCGGCGCTTTTGTGGCGACGGACAATCCGAACAGCCTCTTCGATTTCACCGGCACGATTGGCGCGGACGGCACGACGTGGACCGGCAGCGGTGCAGGACTCTTTCGCGTGCCCTACACCACCGCCACGCTCAATGGCAGCATGCATCTCGCGGCAGGTGAGTTCGACCTGCTTGGCTACTATTACGCACCGGTGCGGCTAAATCTCGGCGGCGGCAACTTTACCAACGACGGCGTGATCAAGCTCTTCTCCGACAATCAGGATGCGAGTCGCAGCGCCATCTACCTCAACGACGACGTGACGCTGAACGGCCACGGCGAATTGCAACTCATCCACACACCGATGATCTCCGGCGCGGCGGGCAAGCGGCTCACGTTCGGTGCGGATCAGCTCGTCCACGGCAGCGGTGTAGTGAACGTGCCGCTACTCACCAATGCGGGCATGATCACCGCCGACGTGGTGGGCGAGACGCTCTACGTGCAGAGCGCGACGACGAATCGCGGCCAACTTTCCGCGACGAGCGGCGGCACGCTGAGCTTCACGGGCAATGTCGTGCTGACCGGAGCGGGTGTGCTCAGCGGCGACGCGCTCGGGTTGATCACGATCGCGGGCGACCTCACGGGCGACACGACTGGCGCGGTGCGCACCGCGGGCGATCCGGCGGTGCGCTTCGATGGTCCGGGGCAGCGCCAGGTAGAGGTGATGGATCGCGACCTCGGCTGGACCGATGCGGGGTTTGCGGGCGGCTACAGCTACCGCACGCTCACGGTCAACGGCGCCACCCTCCAACTCCAGAACGCCGCCGCCAACACCACCGGCAGCGAGGCGCTCTACGTGGATGAACTCACGGTGCCCGCGGGCGCGACGCTGGATTTGAACAGCCAGCACATCTACGCGCGGCACAGCACGCTCGACGGCACCGTCATCGGCGACGCAGGCGCGCCGACTTCCGCGGTGACGGCGATGCCGGGGTTCTGGCTCGGTGATGACTTGCTCGTGCAGTGGACCGGCGCAGACGACGCGGGCGGCTCTGGGCTTGCGGCCTTCGACCTCTACGTGTCGGACAATGGCGGCGCGCCGACGCTCTGGCTCCACGACACGACGACCACCTCCGCACGCTACACGGTGCAGGATGGACACGCCTACTCCTTCTACAGCGTCGCGCGGGACAACGTCGGCTACGTCGAACTCCCTCCGCCCACGCCGGACGCGGCGACGACGGTTCACTTTCTCGCGATCAACTCCGTGCCAATCACCGGGGCGAGGGAGGACGGGCCTTACAATTACGATGCGGCGAGCAATGCCGACGGTCTCGGCCCTGTGCTCACGTGGTCTCTCACCGCCGGGGCGGGCACGCTCGCCGTGGATCCCAGCACCGGCGCACTCAGCGGCGTGTTCGACAATGCGGGCGTTGGCGACTACCTCGTGACGCTCCGCGTGGACGACGATCAAGGCCATCACGCCACGCAGACCTTCCCGCTGCACGTGGTCGATGTGGTGGGCACGTTCGCTACGCAAACCGTGCCGGGCGCGCTGCTCGGGCAGCCGTTCAGCTTCGATCTCAACTCCACCGACGAAGGCGTCGGAGGCACGCACTACAGCCTGCTCGCGGGGCCGGCGTGGCTGAGCATCCATGCCACGACGGGGGCGCTCAGCGGCACGCCGTCGCACGCGGCGGACCTCGCCTCCACACCAGTGACGGTGCGCGTGGATGACAACCACGGCGGCATTGATGAGCACACCTTCACGCTCGGCGTGCAGGGCCAGCTCATCGTGCTCGATCCCGCGCTGAAGCAGACCAAGGCGACCTTCACCGACGCGAATGGCGACCTCGTCACCGTCGCGCTCACCGGCAAGGATGGCCGCGTGGATTTGCTCCGCTCCATCCTGCCGGATGGCAGCGGCCACTACTCGAACCTCACCCCCGCCGATCTCTTCGCGATCCAGCTCGACGGCACGTCGCTGAAGGACGCGCTGACCGTGACGGTGAAAGCCGACACGAAGCTCCACGCCGGCGACAAGCTGACGACGCTCGGTGAACTCGGAGGCAACGGTTCGCTCGGTAAACTCACCGCAAGCACTCTCGACCTCACAGGAGCCGGACTGACACTGCCAAACAACACCATTGTCGCGCTCAATCTACACGACCTGAAGAACGGCGCTGACATCACGCTCGGTGGTGCGCAGGCAGTGAAGGGTGTGAGTTTCACAGCGCAGAAGATCGAGACTGGGAGCAATCTCACCTTTGGCAGTCCACTCAAGTTGCTCAAAGCCGTGGAATGGACGAATGGTCAACTTTCGGCACCGAAAGCGACATCCATACAAGTCACACGAACGCTGGATGCAAATCTCACTCTCGTCGGCGCACTGAGTCTGCTGAAAGCTGGAACGTGGAGCGGTGCGCTGAGTGCGGCTACCTTGGGTAAAGTGAGCGTCCTCGGTGATGTGAGCGCGGATTTGGAACTGACCAATCCACTCGCAAAGCAGACGCTGGGCAGCGCAAGTGTCGGCGGCTCTCTGATGGGCGCCTACTGGTCTGTCGCGGGAGCAACAGGCGTCATCACCGTGGCGCATGACCTCGATTCAGCCACGCTGGATCTTCAGGCAAAAGTGGCCGCCATCACGGTGAAAGGCAGGGCGAGAGACAGCCTCGTGCGAAGCGCTGGTGACATCACGAAGCTCACGCTTGGCGCGAGCGAACATAGTGATTTTGGAGCGGGCATCGCTTTGAACGAATTGCAAAGCAGCCGTCACGCAGGCGATGCCTCCAGACCACCCACCGCGACGATCAAAAGCTTCACAGTCAGCGGACTCAAGGTGCCCAAAGGCCAGACCATCCCGCGCTTTTTCAGCGACAGCTTCGTATCCGCGAAGATCGGCACGATGAGCGTGCACAACTGGGACGGCCTCGGCGGGCTGTGGGCACCGACGGGCGGCATCAAAAAGATTATCCACCACGACACCTTGCAGAAAGACAAGGAGCACAACTGGGTCTTCCCCGAACCACCAAAACAAGTCTCCGGACAACCGGAACTCTTCGTTCACATCCTGTAAGTTCTGTGGGAAAGGAATGGTGCCGATGGCGGGACTCGAACCCGCACGGAGGTTACCCCCCAAGGGATTTTAAGTCCCTAGTGTCTGCCATTTCACCACATCGGCCACGGGCGCACGCTATGCGAGGTTCGTGGGTTTGTGCAAAAGATTTGGAGGGCTGGGGAAATTCGACGGTCAAAACGGGGGAGCGATGCTCGCTTCAATGTGTGTCCGCGCTGTCTTTAAAAGAATCGCGAGTCACTGACAGGGAATCGCATGTTTTTACTGCGGATTTGTAGCGGGCGCGGGAGTTTTTGGAGCGGTCAATTCCAGCCGGTAAAGATAGGTGGGCCGTTGCGCCATGAGGTGATGAGGTTCGTCGTATCTTGATTCCCAGAGCAGGATGAGCTGGGTGCCTTCGGGGACAAGGCTGTCGTGTTTGACTGTGTAGTTTTCCAATGGCTGAGTTCCGGTGAGATAGACGGGGCCTTTCGATAAATCGGGAGGAGGAACGGCTGTGTTTCCGACTGTCTCGAATCCGCCGACGAAGAAGTCCCAGCACATGCTGCCGGGATAGGTGGCTTCCAAGCGACCGGCGAAGTAGGTGCCCGAGTATTTGTTCGCAAGTTGCAGTGCATATTCAGGCGACGAACTGGAGTAGTAGCGAATTATCGGACGCCCTCCGGCTTCATCGGTGATACGTCGCGCGTCAGCCAACTCCATCTGGGTGCGCTGGGCGAAGACGCGTTGTGCGACTGAAAATTCCCATGCGGCGAAAACGAGCACGCAGACTGCGAATGCGGCTGTTGCCGCACGGAGCCATTTGAAGTTCAAGTTTTTGAAAACGATGACCCACACATGCCATGCATTGAGCGAGGCGGAGAAGAGCAGCGGCGTTGTGTAGACGCGCCCCGGATGTTTCGCGACAAATGCCACGCCGAGTATCTGGCAAATCACGATTTTCAAAAGCAGCCATGCACGCTCGCGCGCAGGCAGGTCTGTTTGGTTATGGCGCAGGCAGCAGACGGCGACGATTACGCTCAGCACTACGATGGGCGCAAGTGGTGCTGCGTCGGCAAAGGTCGTGACAAAGTTGGTGCCGTAGGTGTGGGGATTAATGATGCCTGTTTCTCCGAATCCGTGGCGTCCCGTGTGGGTGGCCAGACCGGCTGTCCACGTCCAGAACACGGAGAGCTTCTGCCAGATGGGAAACAGCGAAGCCGCCAGCGCGAGGAAAAAGGAGCCCGAGGAGACAAGGGAATTTCGCAGACCGGGCACGATGGCCGGGAGAAATGCGAGGAGCGGAAGGAAGGTCAGTTTGTTGGCCACGCCCAAGCCTGCGAAGAGACCGGCAAGGAGCGCCCAGGGCCACGTTGTTTTCGCTGCCAGCTTCCTTTCCCCCGCTACGATCAAAAATGCAAAATACAGAATCGCGATGAAGGGAAACAAAGTCTCGGGCGTGACTCGAATCGCAGCCATCCATGAATCCACAAATAGAAAGGGAGTCGCCTGGCAAAGAATGCCGGCGGGGATGCTGTTCAATTTCCATGCGAGCAACCCTCCTGCTGCGAAGAGCGCCACAACGATCATGTTCCGCAGGGTGTGATGGATTTCGTTTAAGTAGGACTCCGGGTTCTTCAGCGCATTGAGCGTGATCTTTTTGACGGGCTCCGGATGTTTGGAACGCAAAACCGCCGCTCCGATGAGCTGCACCGGCGTGCCCGGATGGTCTATGTGCGCAGGTGGCTGGCCATGCAGGATCAAAAGAGAATTAAGAAAATAAACGTAGCTGGGATCCAAGTTCGGCGAAAGCCAGAGCGGGCCCTTTTTTTCCGTGAGATCACGAATGCCAATCAGCGCGATGAGGGGGACAATTAGGAGCAGACCAATGCATCGAAGCCTCCGCAGTAAAGTTTCCATGCGCTAGACGAATTTTAGCTTTCGTGCCGCGAAGGCAACCATCTTGATCAGAAGCATTCCGTGCTTCCATCGTTGGATGTTCGTCGAGCCGTAAGTCCGGTCCCGATAGCGGATGGGCACGTCGGAGATTTTGAGATTCAGCCTGCTCGCACCGAAGAGAAGGTCAAAGTCGCCAAATGGGTCAAAGTTTCCAAAGTAGTCTCGGTTCGCCGCGATGCGAAGATAATCGGTGCGATGGAGCACCTTCGTGCCGCACAAGGTGTCTTTAAGTCGCTGGTTGAGCAGCCAGGAAAATGCGATCCCGAAAAATTTGTTGGCGATCAAATTCAGGAACTGCATGGCCTGTCGCTCCATCGGATAAACAAGACGGCAGCCATTGGCGAATTCGCAGTGGCCCGATGCGACAGCGTCATAAAACTTCGTGAGTTCCTCGGGCGGCACAGTGAGGTCGGCGTCCAAAATCATCAGGATGTCGCCTTCCGCCACGGCGAATCCCTCGCGGACTGCGTTGCCTTTTCCGCGCTCCGTCTGCTGCAAAGTTTTAATCCGAAGCCCGGGGTTAGCGGCTGCGACACGCTGGATCTCCGCCCACGTGTTGTCTGTGGATCCGCCCTCGACAAATATGATCTCAGTCCATGCGCCCATGTTGGGAGTTCGCCTGACAGCAGCTTCGATATTGCCGGCTTCATTTCGCGCCGGGACGACGACCGATACCGACGGAGCCGCAGCGCCCGTTTGTTTGACTGGTGCCGGGCGCGCGAGGGCAAAAATCGTAAGGCAGAAGTGCGACAAGAGGGGTGCGAGCACGGCGTTGAAGATTCGCTCGATGAGTGGAATTTTAAATGGGCACAGCATCTTCGGCTGCATCGAAATTACGCTCCAGCCAGCCAGCTTGAGGAGGTTTGCCACATCGGCGCGGGAGAGCCAGCTGCTCTCGGGATTTCGAGAGCGCACGCCGAGCATGTCGGCTAGAAAAAGAAGCGGCCTCCAAAGAGAATTGTAAAAATTCAGGATGAGCCTTGTCGAAGGCGTGGCGCAGCGGAGGGCCTGCCGTAGCATGAGTTGAAACATCGGCTGCGTGATTCAGTGTGTCCGAGATGATGATGACATCAAATTTGCCTAGATCCGCCAGCGCCTCACCCGAGGATACAATCAATCTTGCATCGGGCACCCGTTCGCGTGCTCGCTCAATTTGCTTCGGCGAAACATCCACGCCGGTTTTCTCTCCGCATCGGAGTCGGCTGAGTAGGCCTCCGCTACCACAGCCAATTTCAAGCACACTGGCGTCTGGGGGAATCAGCAGATTAAAGTAATGCGCCAGTATCGCGCGGTAGGATTCCGCCCCTTTTGTCTGCACGTAATCGGCCCTGTCGTAGTGGTCGCGGACGGACTCGATGTGCTTTTGGAGGAGTTGGTCTGGCTGGTTCATGAAATCGCGTTTTCCGCCATCACCTTGGTGCAGCGGAGAAAAGTTTCTTTAGATGAGGATTCCCCTGAATTAACAAGTAAATTGGGTTCGCCTGCTGGATCGGGTTTCCTCTGGACATCAGTGCAGCGCCATCGCATTTGAAACCGACGTTCCAGTTTTTGCTTCAATCAACTATCGCCGCTCATCCACTTGCAACCAACGGACCTTGAACAACACAACAGGGAGATCCACGAGAACAGGCGGCATTGGGATCGTAAGCCGGGATTGCGTCGGGTATATCACGGGTTCTACAAAGAGATCGCAGCGCGCCTGTGTGACCTCGATCCCGCGACAATGCTTGAGTGCGGATCGGGAATGGGGAGCGTCAAGGATGTCCTTCCAGAAGTCATCACGAGCGATCTTTTTCCAAATCCATGGCTCGATAGGACCGAGAATGTCTACTCCCTCACATTTCCGGACAAGAGTCTGGCGGCTGTCATCCTGTTCGATGTCTTTCATCATCTCCAATATCCGGGCGCGGCGCTTACTGAAATCGCACGCGTTTTGAAGTCGGAGGGGAGGTTGATCATTTTTGAACCGGCAGCCGGACTGCTGGGCCGGTTGGCGCTTGGTCTTTTTCATCACGAACCGCTTGGTCTTAAGGAGCCGATCTCATGGCTGCCGGCTGCATCTGTTTCCTTGGAAAATACAGGATATTATGCCGCGCAAGGAAATGCGTGGCGTATCTTCGGCAGTCAGCATTCCAAATGGGATTTGTCAGCCTGGCGTGTGGTGGAAGTCGCATATTTCCCCGCGATGGAATGGCTGCTCACGGGCGGTTTTCGCGGCCCGGATTTTTGTCGTCAACCGTTTCTGTTTTTCGTGCGTCTGGCGGATCGCATCTTGCGATTCTTTCCGAGATTTTTTGCATCACGAATGCTCGTGGTCTTGGAAAAGCGGTAAGTCAGTTCGGACGCATTATTTTCTCAATGTGGTGCGGCATTGCTGGCCGGAGAGTTTCTTGGTTGCTCATTCAAAATAAGTATCCTCGTGCGCGTAGGGCGGGGCGCAGCAGCAGAGGAAGCGCAGTGTTTCGTGTGCGATGATGGTGTGCCATGCGCCGGGCGGGATGAGGATGGCGTCACCGCTGCCGACGCGACGCGTCTCGCCATTGATTTCCATTTCACCGCTGCCTTCCAGGATGAAATAAAACTCTTCGGAGCGCCGATGGTAATGCCGCTGTGTCGCCGTGCCTGCGGGGACTTGCGCCTCGGCGAGGCTCTGGTTTTCCACGGGTGCGATGCTGCGGTCGAGGATGCTGCGGATGGTGGAGCCGTCCTTCGTTGTGAAAGGTTTTTGGTCGGCGAGATGGAGCACGGTCATGCGCGCCACGCTGCATGATGCGCGGGTAGCGGGCAAGCTGCCGCGCGTGCGGTGCTTTGGCGTTGCTACGCGGGCGAGACGTTGGCTAACTCTTCCACTCTATGAAAAAATGGACGCTGCTCCTCGCTATCGCCACCACCTTTACAGCAAGCGCCTTGGCTGATGAACCCAAGGCCGACATCGGTCCCGCGCCCTCGGATGCGGAGACCAAGGCCATCGCGGAACTGGGCAAGCTCGGCGTGGATGTGCGTCCTGTCGCCGCTAGTTACAACTGGCAGACGATTCTTGTCCGTCTCGGTAAGGAAAAGCCGGACGCGAAAATTTTTACCGCGATCAAGGACGTGGTGAATACGCAGGAACTCAACCTCGCCGACGTGCAACTCGCAGACGCCGACCTCGCGCAGATCGCCGGGCTGAAAAACCTGCATGTGCTCCATCTCGAAAAATCGCCCATCACCGATGCAGGCCTCGCACATTTGAAAGGGCTGGGCAACCTCACCTATCTTAACATCTACGGCACCGCTGTTACCGATGCGGGACTTTCCCAACTCAGCGGACTCACGAATCTCAAATCGCTCTACGTTTTTGAAACCAAAGTTACCGACGCTGGAATTGCCGCGCTCAAGTCAGCGTTACCCAAATTGAACATTGTGAAGGGCGTCAGTGCCGAGGAACTCGCAAAGGTCATAGCGAAGGTGGAGGAAAAGAAGCCTGATGCGGCTCCCGCTGCGCCGAAACCGGAAAACAAAGCGGCCGAGGCGGAGATCGCCGAAGCGCAGAAGAAACTCGATGCGCTCAACGCAGAGATCGCCAAGCGTCGTGAAGCGCGTGCCAAGCTCAAGCAAGGCACGCCCGAATACGCTGCTGCGGACAAGCTCGTGCAAGACATCAAGCCCGACATCGCGAAAGCAACCACCACCGTCGAGACCGCAAAGGCGAAGCTCAAGTAAGAACAAGGAGCAAACGAAAGATCACATTTTTTCGCAAACTTAGGGAGATCGTTTTAGCTCACCGACATTGCGTGCGGTTTGAATCAGTGAGTTCAGCCGGTCGAGATCGGCGTGGAAGGCAGGGTGGGGGAATTCGATGCTAAATGTGCTGCCATCGCTGCCGAAATGGATGCAGTCCCATTGCAACGTGGCGATGTCGCGATCAAACCGCGCAACTGCGCGCCCACGGAAAAATGCACGCGTGCCCTCGGGCGGATGGAACAGTGCGTGGTGGATGTCGTCCTCGCTGACGACGCGGCGCATTTCGCCAGCGCGGACGAGCTCGTAGTAGAGTCCGCGATCCAGCGAAATGTCGTGGTAAGCGAGATCGAGCGATTGCAGCCACGGGTTACTCCACTCGATGCTCTCGGCCTGTCGGAACGTGTCGAGCAGATATCGCTTGGCGGCCCAGTCGGTGCGGTCGCGCGTGCTGAGTGGATCGGCGGCGAGATCGGCGAGGACGTTGTTCCACTCGGTGAGAATCCATTCTGTGTCGGCGTCCCGCTCGCAGTGCTGCTGCGCGGCGACGAGCCATTCGCGCTGGATGTCGAGCGCGCTGATGCGTGCGCCGCTTTCGGCGGGGATGATCCATTTCCACGAAGGATCGCGACTGATGATGCGCGTGGCGGCGATGGGATCTGCGAGGGAGAGTCTGGGTGCGTGGCCGCATTCGATGAGTTCGAGCGCGAGCGCGGTTGTGCCGATTTTCATAGCGGTTGCCCACTCGGACATATTGGCGTCGCCCGCGATGATGTGGAAGCGGCGGTAGAGCGCGGTGTCGGCGTGCGGTTCGTCTCGCGTGTTCACGATGGGGCGGCGGTTCATCGTGTCTATGCTTGCGAGCACTTCGAAGAAATCGCTGCGCTGCGCGAGTTGAAAGACGCCGGGCTGCGCACGTTCATCCTCGCCCTCGACGCCCATTTTTCCTGCGCCCGCGAAAAGCTGGCGCGTGACGAGGAAGGGCACGATGTCGCGCACGAGGCGCTCCCACGGCACGTCGCGGCGCATGAGGAAATTGTCGTGGCAGCCGTAGCTGTGTCCTTGGAAATCGGTGTTGTTTTTATACAGGCGGCACGTCTGTCCGGCTGTAAGCTTGCCGTTGCGGCGTTTCATGCACTCTTCGAGGATGCGTTCACCGGCTTTGTCCTGCGCGACGATGTCGCGGAGGGTTGCGCATTCCGGGGTGGAGTATTCGGGGTGCGCGTGGTCGTTGTAAAAGCGCGCGCCGTTCGACAGCACGAGGTCGCTTTTGATTTCGGTAAAGGTGAGGTTGCGGTGCTTGTCGAGTTCGTAGAAGGCGGCTTCGTCGGTGTCCTGTCGTAACTCCTCGGCGCGAAAACCGCGCGCGTCGTTGTGCGGGTCTTCGCCGGCGTAGTCCCATTTCATGTGCGCGCCGTGCTCGGTGTAGCTGCGCACGATGGCGATGCTCTCACGCACCACGTCCACGTCGGTCATGCCGTCCACCGTGATGCCATATTCCGTTTCGAGGCCGAAGACGCGTTTCATGTGTGCAGAGCATGGCGCAGGACGCCGCAATTTTCCAGCGCGGTTGCTGGATAAAGCGCGAAGCCGCTACTGCACCGGACGTAGAACGACTCGTCGCAGATCCATCACCGCAGCGCCGGGTTTTGTCTGCGGTTTCACAGCGAGCGTGGCTTTTCCGGCCGGTAGCTCGACGACGCCGATGGTGCGCTGGATCATGTTTTGAAAGTGCCCTGTGTCCTGCACGATGAACTTCAGTGTGGAGCCGCCGATCTCCACGGCGACCTCCGCGCCGCCGCTGCCTTTGCCGCAGCCCTGCTGGATTTCCACTTCGTATTTCCCGGACGTCTTCACGTCGAATTCCCAATCCGCCCAATCCTCCGCCTTCACCCAAAAGCCGAGGACGTTTTTGAATGGCGGATCTTCGTAGCGCATTGTCTTTGCGTGAACGTGCGCGTCCTTTGCGTGGAGGCGGATATCGCCGCTCGTGGGAGTCAAACGTGGCTTGTGTCCATCCGTGACGCTGTTCATCGCCGTGCGCCACTCGTTCCATTTCGCTGCGGTGAGCGCGGCGGTAGCATCGGGTTTTAAAAGTGACGAATCCATGTCCTCGTAGAGTGTTTTGTGGAGAGCGGGATTAAAGTCGGGGTTCGGCTCCATCTCCTGCGCGCCGACGCTCGCGCGCCACGCCTTGAGTTTTCCTTGCATCGCAGCGACGCGCTCCGGCTCTTGCGCGGCGAGGTTGTTCGTCTCGCCTGCGTCCTTCGACAAATCGAACAACTGGGCGCGCCCTGTCTCATAGTCTTCGATCATTTTCAAATCGCCCTCGCGCATCGCTCCCGCAGGCCTGCTGCCTTGGTTTGTGTAATGCGGAAAATGCCAGAACATCGTGCGGGCGCGCTGATTTTCGCCGCGTAGCAGCTTGGTGAGCGATGCGCCATCAAGCGGGCCGGTAGTCTTGCCGGGATCAATGCCCGCAGCATCCATAAATGTCGGCATGAGGTCTGTGAGCACGACGGGCGTCTCACAAACACCGCCCGCCTTTGTCACGCCGGGCCAGCGGACGATGAGCGGTTCGCGCAATCCGCCTTCGTAGAGGAACCCTTTGCCTGCGCGGAAAGGGGAGTTGTGTGTCGCGGGAGTGCCGGGCGCTTCGAGGATGTGAAGTCCTCCGTTGTCGCTGGTGAAAACGAAGAGTGTGCGTTCGCTGAGGCCGAGCGATTCGACTTTCTGCATGAGCCGTCCCACGCAGTCGTCTAGCGTTTCAATCATCGCTGCATACGTGGGGTTGAAGGCGTCTTTGTTCTTCGCCGTCAGGTCGGCTTTCGCACCGAGCGGAATGTGCGGTGTGTTGTGCGGCACGTAGCAGAAAAACGGGCGTGCTTTGTTTTCCTCAATGAATTTCTCCGCAGCCGCCGTGATTTCGTATTCGCCTTTGCCGCCTTCGTCAGCGCCCGGCTTCGTGTTCATCTGCGGCATTACAACGGTATCAAAACCCTGCTCCTTTGGCCCAAAACCATTTCCGCCGAGGTGCCACTTCCCAAACATTCCCGTGGCGTAACCTGCATCGTGCAGCAGTTCGGCGATGGTGACTTCCTCCAGCGGGAGTTGTCCCTCGATGCGCGGATGCAGCAGCTTTTGCGAAGGAGCATCGGGCCGACCCGGCAGGAATGTAGTGAGGTGAAGACGCGCGGGATGTTTGCCAGTCATCACTGCCGCACGCGACGGCGAGCAGATGGACTGCGCGCAATAGGCACACGTGAAGCGCATCCCCTCGGCGGCGAGTTTGTCGAGGTTTGGCGTGTGGTGATCCTTGCGCCCGTAACAGGCGAGGTCGTTGATGCCGAGGTCGTCGGCGAAAACAAAAATGATGTTTGGTTTCTCCGCCGCGTGCAGCGTGAACGCGAGAAAGAGGAGCGAGAGGATGTAGCGCATCGCACAGCACTACCCTATGTGGCGAGCGTCGCGCCAGCTTCGTCAGCGCCCGCTGGAGCAATTGTAGGAACCGTCTTTGCTCACGCTGACAACGGGTGGACGATGATCTTTTTCAAACAACTCCCAGCCGCGTGCGAGTTGTTCCCAAAATGGTGCGAGCGCGGGTTTCCGCCTCGTCTGCTCGTCGCGCCATGCTGGCCAGTCCGGTGCATCCATTCGTGCGGGGAAAATGTGGACGCGCACCGGGCGTGTGCGGCTGTCGAGTGCGGCGAGAAAAACTTCCTCGATGGCTTCATCACCGAGCGGCAGGCAGCCGATGCTCACGCAATTGCCGTGGATGAAAATATCGCCGCCCGGACGTTCGTGGTTGCTGAGAATACGGTCGGAGGCGTTCGGGAAATTTAATCCGAGCGAGAGATGGAAAAGCGACATCGGGTTGAAACGATCCACTTCATAAAATCCCTCGGGAACCTGACCGTCGCCCTGGACACGCTTCGGTCCCGGCCCGCCACTGCCCCTTGTTACTGCGAATGTAGCGATGAGTTTCAGTTGCCCTCCCTTGCTGCTGTTCGCCCAAAGCTCGACGACGGCCTCGCGCTTCATCGCACGAAAGAAAATTTCCTCAGCCGGATACTTCGCGCCTGCTTTTTCAAAACGCGCACGCAGTGGTGCCTCGCACCGTTTGCGCGCAGCGGCTACGCGGTCTTCGTCGTTGGGATTCGCGGTGAGTTTCATGGTCAAAAATAACGCTGCGAGCGCAACCACAGCACATAGTGCGGACTTTGTGTGGTTGGAAAATTGGACGAAGGATACGCTCACGCTCGCGATCTACCTTGCACTCACGCCAGTTGCGAAACCAAAACAGAGCATGACTAAAATGCGCTACCGCCGCTTTGGCCGCACAGAATTGCAGATGCCCGTCTTTTCCTGCGGAGGGATGCGGTATCAGCAGTCGTGGGATGATCTTGCGCCGGAGGTCATCGAGGAAAAAGGACAGCGGAATCTCGAAGCCACAATTCTTCGCGCGCTGGAACTGGGCATCAACCACATCGAAACCGCACGTGGATACGGCACGAGCGAAATGCAACTCGGATGGATTCTCCCGCGACTGCCGCGCGAAAAGATGATCGTGCAGACAAAAGTCGCGCCCTGCGCCACTGCGAAGGAGTTTCGCGAGACGTTCGAGCAGTCCATGCGGAATCTGAAACTGGATCATGTGGATTTGCTTTCGCTCCACGGAATCAACAACGCGGAGTTTCTCGACTGGTCGCTGCGCAAGGGCGGCTGTCTCGAAGAGGCGCGCAAACTCCAGCGCGAAGGTCGCTGTCGTTTTGTCGGATTCAGCACGCACGCGACGACGGACTTCATTTTGAAGGCCGTCGAGAGCGACGGCTTCGATTACGTGAATCTCCATTGGTATTTCGTGAACGAACTAAACTGGCCGGCAGTCCTCGCTGCGAAGGCGCGAGACATGGGCGTCTTCATCATTTCGCCGAGCGACAAAGGCGGGAAACTCTACGCACCGCCCGAGCGTCTCCGCGAATTATGCGCCCCGCTTTCGCCGATCCAGTGGAACGATTTGTGGTGCCTCGCACGCCCGGAAATTCACACGCTTTCCATTGGCGCGGCCAGTCCCGGTGATTTCGATGAACACATCGCCGCGCTTGAGCACTACGAGCGCGCGACGGAAATCACCGCGCCCATCGAAGCCCGGTTGCGGGCGGAAATGGAACGCGTCCTCGGCAGCGACTGGTGCGCCCGCTGGCCGACTGGACTGCCCAGCTATGTGGATGTCCCCGGCCAGATCAACGTGCAGGAAATCGCGCGCCTTTTCACCTACGCACGCGGCCTCGGTCTCGTGGAGTGGGGGAAGATGCGCTACAATCTCCTCGGCGGGCCGGGTGCGCACTGGTTTCCCGGCGAGAAGGCGCGGATATTTGACGACGCACAGATCGTTCGCGCCTGCGGCGCCTCTCCATTTGCGGAAAATATCCCGTCCGTCCTGCGGGAGTCACACGCACTGCTTGACGATGCTCCGAAGAAGCGGCTCAGCGAAGGGGGATGACGAAACGCAGTGACTCGCGCCCGTCACCAGTTTTTCAACCACTTGTTCTGCTCCGCTTGTCTATCTGCGTCAGAGGCCGGCAAGGAGGTGATTTTGTCACCAACGGTTGACCATAAATCAAAGGTTGAGACGTTGAAGCCTGGCAGGTCATCACCTGTCTTTCTCTTTGTCCCCGCCACTCCATCCTTAATGGCATTTTGATAAATTTGCTCCTCGCGCATCGCAGCGGTGGAATAGCCGTAGGGATAGCCGAATGGATCCCAGAAATAATAAACACGAGTGATTTGCCCTGAGCTAGGATCTCTGTCCAATTTCAACATGCGCTGGTCAAAGTCCTTAAAATAGATTTGTTCGCCAACGTCTGGAATGCCATCTGGCTCGCCGGATAATCCGGTTTTGTCGCCGGTCAGTTGTTGATAGAGATACTTGCCTGCGTTCGTGTATTCACTGGCCAGAGGATTGAAATGCTTTTTCGGACTGAGTGTATCTGTGGCACCCGCCGTCCCGTCTGCCTTCGTGTCCTGCGGATAGCCACCGGTGTCGGCTTTGTAGTTTTGACATGCAAGCCTCAGGGTTTCGATTTCACTAGAGGCACGAGTCATGGCGGCCTTCCTGTTGACGTAGCCAACGACAGCCACGACGAGGCCGGCAAGAATGACGATGATGGTCATCACGGTGACCATTTCGATGAGGGTAAAGGCCGAGTGCTTCTTTCGCATGGTGTAAAGTTAGCGACGAGGTGGAGGAGTGCGAATGAAAACTCGCTTAGATTTGCGGGCCGCCTTTGTCGTTCATGCGTTTGATGATTTCAATCAGCGGCAGGAAAAGGGCGATGACGATGGTGCCCACGATCACCGCAAGCACAACGATCATCACGGGCTCAAGCAGCGAGGTGAGACTTTCGACGGCGTTGTCCACTTCGTCGTCATAAACCTCCGCGATTTTCAGTAGCATCTCGGGGAGCTGGCCGGTTTCCTCGCCGACATCCACCATCGAGATCACCATCGGTGGGAAGACACCGCACGCTTCGAGTGGTGCGACGATGCTTTCGCCCTCTTTCACCGCGTCATGCACTCCGGCGATGGCGTCGGCGAGCACGACGTTGCCCGCTGTTTCCTTGGTGATATTAAGCGCCTGCAAAATCGGGACGCCGCTGGTCACGAGTGTTCCGAGCGTGCGCGAGAAGCGCGAGATTGCCCCTTTGCGCAGGATGTCGCCAAAGATCGGCATTTTCAGTTTGAAGCGGTCAAAGCCGCTTTTGCCTGCTTCCGTGTTGTTCAGGGCCCACCAACCCGCCCAAATGAGGATCACGCCGGCAAGTGTGATCCAGAGGTGCGGTGGAAACCACATGTGCTGCAAGAAATTGCTGACGCCCATCACCCACAATGTGAGACCGGGCAGCTTCGCTCCATCGCCGAGCATGTCCGTGAAAATGGTGGCGAATTTTGGAACGATGAACGTGAGCAGGAAGAACGTGATGATCATCGCGATGACGAGCACCACGACGGGATAGGTCATCGCCGACTTCACCTTGTTCTTAATCTTCTGCGCTTTTTCCTGAAACTCGGCGAGACGGGTGAGCACCAGTTCGAGCACGCCGCCGATCTCGCCCGCCTTTACCATCGAGACGTAGAGGCGGTTGAAAATTTTTGGGTGCTGCCCCATGGATTCGCTGAACGTGCTGCCGCCCTGGACCGAATCCGCCATGCTGTTGATCGCATTTTTCAAAACGGGATCCCGCTCCTGCTTGGCGAGCACCGCGAGACCCTTGAGAAGCGGCAGGCCGGCATCAATGAGTGTTGCGAGCTGGCGCGTGAAAATCATCAGCGTCTTGCTCTTCACCTTTGTGCGCTGAAAAAGGACGATCCCCTTTTTTTCGCCCATGGTTGAAGGCGCGATTGTTTTTACCGTTTTTGCTTTTTTACCCTGCTTCGAGCCCATTCCTTCGACCTCGACGCTCGTGGGAAAATATCCCGAGCCTCTGAGTTGGGAGACGACTTCATTCTGATCGGTGGCCTCGATGATGCCGCGGGATTCGGCACCGCGGGCATCCAGAGCGATATATTCAAAACGTGGCATACGAAAAAGGTGGGAATGCGAAAGGAACGCTGTGTTAGAGACGCCTGAGAAAATTGTCCACAGCGATTTCAATATCCACACGAAAATCGCGGCCTCACATCTTCGTCATCCGCAGCGGATGCCAAAAAAAGCCCGGCTCCGTGAAAGAGCCGGGCCTTTGAAAGCACTACGGGCGTCTGCTTATCTGGCTGCGGCGAAGTTTGCCTCGGCCTGCGCCCAGTTCACCACGGCCCACCACGCTTTCACGTAGTCGGGGCGGCGGTTTTGGTAGTTGAGATAGTAAGCGTGCTCCCACACATCGAGGCCGAGAACCGGCGTGCCGCCACAGCCGCCGACCGCCTCACCCATGAGCGGATTGTCCTGATTTGCCGTCGAGCAAATCGCGAGCTTGCCATCCTTCACGCAGAGCCACGCCCAGCCGCTGCCGAAGCGCGTCGCCGCAGCCGCCGCGAATTTTTCCTGAAACGCCTCGAAGCTTCCGAATGCCAGCGTGATGGCATCCGCGAGCTTGCCCACCGGCTTGCCCTCGGCACCGGCCTTCATGAGCTTCCAGAAAAAGGAATGGTTCCAGTGTCCGCCGCCGTTGTTGCGCACTGCAGTGCGGATCGCCTCCGGCACGGAGCCGATGTTCTTCACGAGATCGTCAATGCTCTTCGCAGCGAGATCGGGCGCGCTCTCCAGCGCTTTGTTGAGATTCGTCACGTAGGCCGCGTGATGCTTGCCGTGGTGGATTTCCATCGTGCGCGTATCAATGTGCGGCTCGAGGGCGTTTGTTGCGTAAGGAAGTGCGGGTAGTTCGTGTGCCATATTGTTGTTTGTGTTGGTTGTTTAGAAAATGGGGACGGACTATCGGCGACGCATCCGCCCTTGGCAAGCGCGCCTCTCTGATATGTGCCGGAGTTTACAGCCCCGCCACTTCGTAGCCTTTGCGGTAGGCGCGCTTCACGAATTGGTTGGCGGCATCCACCTTCGTGAACTTCAGCGCGGCGGCGTCCCAGTCGAGCGTCTGCTTCGGGAAGCGCGTGGCGACGCAACCGAGCAGGATCGCCTCGGTGAGCGGGCCGGCGTAGTCCCAGTTGGCGTCGCCGTTTTTGCGATTGCCGATCACCGCCTCGATGAATTGGTGCCAGTGGTTGTCGCCTTTCACTTTCTCGATGGCCTTGCCCTCGGCTGCACCTCCGAGACGCGGCTGCGAAACGTGCGGGAGAATCATCACGCCATCGGTGCCGAGGAAGATGCTGCCCTGACTTGGGAGTCCCTTGGCCTTGTCTCCCTTCACGATTCCGGCGGCGTCCTGGATTTCCTGCGGCGGACGCTGGTCGCCGTCATACCACACGACGCGGACGGTTTTTCCTTCGGTGAAAGCAGTGCCGGGAAAAATGTAATCCACCGTCGCATCCGTGGCCCACGAGTGCTCGCTTGGCGCGGCACCATCGTTGCGGACGCTTAGCGGCGCGGTGAGCGCGAGCGCTTTGAAGACAGGATCGTAAATGTGGCAGCCCATGTCACCGAAAGTGCCGGTGCCGAAATCCAGACGCTTACGCCAGTTGCTCGGGTGATACCACTCGCCGCCGATGTATGGACGCTCCGCGCATACGCCAATCCACTCGTCCCAATTCAAACCCTCCGGCACCGCATCCTTCCGATCAGGCATCTTGCCGTTGTCGCCCCATTTCTTGCTGCTCCATGTGTGAACCTCGCGCACTTTGCCGATGACGCCGTCCTGAATCACTTTGCACGCCGTGCGGTATTCGCTGTCGCTGTGAATCTGGATGCCCATCTGCGTGATGAGTTTTTTCTCCCGCGCAATCTCGGTCATCCGGCGAACTTCATACACCTCGTGCGCGAGCGGCTTCTCGCCATAGACGTGGAGGCCGCGATTCAGCGCGGTGACGCCGATGGGCGCGTGCATGTGGTCGGGCGTGGAGACGTTCACGCTCTGCAAATCCTTCTCCTTTTCCAGCAGCTCGCGGAAATCGGAATACACACGTGCGTCGGGAAATTTTTTACGGAATTCGTGCGTGCGCTTTTCATCCACGTCACATCCGGCGACGACCTTCACCGCCTTGTGCGAAGCGATGGAAGTGATGTCCGACCATGCCTGCCCGCCGCAGCCGAAGGTGGCGTGATTGACGACGGAGTTTGGCGATTGCGCGAGCAGTCCACGTGTCACCCACGGGGCGATGGCGATGCCGGCGGCGAGTTCGGTGAGAAAGGAACGGCGGGTGCGGAGTGGTGAAGTCATTTTGCGGGCGTAGCGTGCCGCGCGGCGGGCTGCAAGTATTCCTGTCAAACAACCCACTGCGCCAGCGCAGTGTCTGCATTGGGGATGGCCAGTTCGATGGGCGCGCTTTCCGGGTAGCATTCGCGCTCGATGCCGTCGTGGAGGATTTTTACCTGAAATTGCACCGCGTCTTTCGCACCGAGGTCGGAGAAGGGGATGCTTAGTTCGATGACTTCATCGGCTGCGAACTCTCCAGCTTCTCTTTCCCCGATCGAATTGCGCACAGTCAGCACACCTGTGTGCCCGCGCGCGATGGGTGGGCACAACACAAGCACGCCCGCGGGCTGGTGAAAGACGATGACGATTTGAAAACGCCCCCACCGCCGCAGATCGCAGCGGAGATAAAGCCGCTCCGTGTCGCACGCGAAAAACACAGCGCGCACAAAACGATCATCGCGGAACATTGCTCCCTGTTCGCTGCCTGCGACGTAGCATCCCGCGCCCGCCCATTTGTAAAAATACGCTGCATTTCCATTCACGTGCGGCGAGAGCGAACGGCGCGGGCGCGTGTAGAGCGCGGTGTTTTCCGTGCCGATGATCGGGCGATCCAATTCCGCAGGCGCGATTTCGCCGCAGAGCGAATAGACGTTCTTTAAGTGCAGGCGGAAAAGGTCGTCGAACAACACATCGCACTCCGTGGTGAAATCCGGCCCATACCACCAGAACCAGTCGCTCCCTTCAGCGGCGTAGATTTCGCGCAAGGCCGCCTGTTGCTGCGGCGGCGTGAGTGTGGGGAGTTTGGCTTCGAGAAAATTGCGCGTCGTGCCGAGGAGATCCCATGCACGGTTTTCTTCCTCGTCGCCGATCCAGATGTCGAAGTCGCTCCGAATCCACGAACCGCTGTGCAGCGTCGTGATCGTTCGGCGTGGCGGGCAGCGGCGCAGGTAATCCTCCACCGTGCAGCTTTTCAGCCGTTTCTCCGCTTGAAGCCCCGCATACAGTTCGCGCAAAAACGCTTCGCCGCCATCGCGGAAGTTCTCCCAACAATTCTCGCCGTCGAGGATGATAGGGATGAGTTCGTTATCGCGACCGAGCTGGTCGCAGATGTGGCGGAAGTGCGTGAGCAAATGCCCCGCAGCCTGGTGTGCCTCATTGCGCCACGCCATGAAGCCGATGAAATCGCTCAGCGGCTTCTCGCGGAAAATCGCGTTCACCGACGCGCCACCATACTCCACGCGCCAGCCTTGGAAAAGTTCCAGATGATCCGCATGTTCGCCCGAACGACGCAGCGAGTTGAAAAGATTCTCCTCATCCGAGCAGAAATACTCGATGCCCGCCTCGCGCATCAGCGGCACCAGTTCCGGCGCGATGCTCCCTTCGCTCGGCCACAATCCGCGCGGTGCACGGCCAAACATCCGCGTGTGCTGCTCCATCGCCAGCTTGAGTTGTGCGAGCGCATCCTGCGGCCAGTGAAAACGTTTCGGCCTCGCGCGTCCAGGCATGCAGCGCTCCGCAAACTCCGTGTCATACACGAGCGGCAGGATGGGGTGAAAAAACGGCGTCGTCATCAGCTCCGCCTGCCCGCGTTCCTCGGCAGCGGCGTAGAGCGGCGCGATGCGAGCGAGGATTTCCATGTGGATGTCCAGCACGCGCAATTTTTCCTGCTCGGTGAAATGCCGGCCCTTGCGTTTCAGTTCCGTGAGTTCGGGAAAAAGTTTCTCCGCCGTGAAGCCGCACCACGCGAGATTGAACCACGTCTGCAAATCCCGGAAATCCTCCGCGCTCCACATTGCCAGTTCCGCCCGCGCCTTCTCCCGGTAAAACCCCGGCCCGCGCTTGCCGAGCAGCTCCGCATAGCGCGGATACGGACGCAGCAGATTCTCGTGATGGATTTTGAAGAAGTGCTCCAGAATCGCCAGCCGCTCATTTTCATCCAACTCCGCCGCAGGCTTGCGCGACCACTCCAGCCACAAGTCCTTCACCTCGCCGTGCACCAACTCCTCGATTTGCAGCATCAACACCGGCGTGAGATTGAAATTCACCCGCACGTCCGGGAAATCCGCGAGCACGCTCACCATGTCGAGATAGCCCTTCACCGCGTGCAACCGCACCCACGGCATCATCGCCAGCCTCGACGCGGGATTCACGTAATACGGCTGGTGCATGTGCCACACAAAAACAACATTCGCCATGCGCAGCGTGCTAAACGGAAAACCCGCGCACCCGCAAGCGCGCACTGCAATCTTCACACTTCCATTTCACCATCGCGCCGCTAATTTCCGCGCCCTTCAATTTAACCACACAACACACACCATGCCCAATCCCTGGACCGGAAAAGGAAACCCATACACCCGCAAAGAAGTTCGTGACCGCTTGATGAGCACCATCAAAAAAGGCGACGCCATTATCGCTGGCGGCGCAGGCACCGGCATCTCCGCCAAATTCATCGAGCGCGGCGGCGCAGACCTCATCATCATCTATAATAGCGGACGCTTTCGCATGATGGGCCACGGCTCCACCTGCGGCATGATGGCCTACGGCGACGCCAACGCCATCGCCATGGAGATCGGCGAATACGAAGTCCTCCCCGTCGTCGAAGAATGCCCCGTCATCTGCGGCGTCCACGCCACCGACCCCCGCCGCCGCATGTGGCACTGGCTCGGCAAGGTGAAAGAAATGGGCTTCAGCGGCGTCAACAACTTCCCCACCCACACCATCGTGGACGGACACTTCCGCGGCGTCCTCGAAGAAACCGGAATGAGCGTGAAGAAAGAATTTGAAATGGTTGCACTCGCACGCCGCATGGACCTCTTCTCCATCGTCTATGTCGGCTCCCCCGAAGAAGCCGTCGAAATGGCCAAAGCCGGGGCCGACGCCATCATCGCCCACGTCGGCACCACCGTCGGCGGCAGTATCGGCGTAAAAAAGGCCGTCGTCTCGTGGGATCACACCATCCAGCGCACGCAGGAGATCATTGATGCCGCCACCCGCGTCCGCAAAGACATCTTCTTCCTCTGCCACGGCGGCCCCATCAACACCCCGCAGGACGCCAACCGCGTCATGCAAGCCACCGACGCCGTCGGCTTCGTCGGAGCCACCAGCCTCGAGCGCATGGGCATCGAAGAATCCCTCACCAACCTCACCCGCGAATTCAAAAAACTCAAAGCCCCCGCCGCCAAAAAGCTCGCGAAGAAAAAATAGGGCAGCCATTTCGCCGGAGGCGAAACTCCCCTCGCAGCCTGCGGCCTCCACCCATTGCCAAAAACCAAAGCCGCACAGCGCGGGCCGTGCGGCTTGGTGAAATGCGGGCGCTTGGTGCGTGGAGGAAATTGCCTCCGCTGCTCACATGGCCATGTGGCTCACGGGGTCGCTCCAATCGCTGTGGCCGGTGCTGCCGCCGACGGCGCGGACTTGCACCATATGCGTCGAGCCGGGCGTGAGACCATCGAATGGGATTGCGCGCGAGTTGCTGAAAAGGCCGTTGTCCTGCCACGGACCGGGCACACCACCGGCGCCGATGAGGGCGATGCGCGACTCGAAGGTCTTCCTGTTTTTCACCGCCGTCACCGTCACGAGCAACTGTCCGCTCATGCCGGGCTTGATGGTTTTGATGACCGGCGTCGCCAGCGGCGACTGCGCGTTGTTGGTGCTCACGGCGTTGAAGCCGCTGGAAAGCAGCTTGGCCATGTCGTTGCCGCAGGCCGTCTGCACATAGGCGGCTAGCTGACGGAGCAATACGAGGAGCGCCTCCCGTTTGCTGTCCTTTTCCGCCGTGGCCGCCTTGCCGCCATTATCCGCGAGGTCTATCGCATCCAGGAATTCAGTGCGCGCGGTATCCAGCACAGTGCTGGCGAAGGGTGGCGAGGGGTAATTGACGTTCCCATACAGTGAGACGAGAAGCACTCCTGCGAGCTTCTCGACGGTGAAATCGGTCCCCTCTGCGAACGCAAGGGAGACCCTCAATTGTGGTGTGTGTATGCTCATGTGTTTGTGTGTTTATGTTTTGTTTTTCTCGAAGGGGCCGCAGGGAGCCGGGAAACCCAGCCCCCACCGGCGCAAAGCGCTCGTTTCGCAAAAAGCCATCATCTCCCTCCGTCGGGAGGGACTTGTCTCCGCCTCGGACGCAACTGCGGAAGACACCGACGCAACTGCGGAAGACACCGACGCAACTGCGGAAGACACCGACGCAACTGCGGAAGACAGCGACGCAATTGCGGAAGACACCGACGCAATTGCGGAAGACAGCGACGCAATTGCGGAAGACAGCGATGCAACTGCGGAAAACAGGGAGAAACCTGCCATTTTCTCTGAAGCGCCCGTATTTTCCACCGGGAAACCCGCCTCCCAGCCCCAAGCTCCCGCCTCCGCCGATGAAGCTGTCACTTCCTCAGCGCCAAAGCCTGCCCCAGCGGGGCCTCGATGAATATGGCTGTGTATTCATGGCGTCAATTTTCACGCCCCCGTCGCGTGTGCAAATGAAAAGGCTGTTAAAAACAGGAACGCATGAGGCTGCGAAGCGAACATCGCCGCCATTCACCCCTCAGGCGGTCTATTACAATTCGAGTGAGGGCTGTTTTAAGCGCGTGCGTTTGGGCGGGAATCTGACATTGAACGGAGTGCGGCTTTGTTTGTCACAAAAACCACTCACTTTATGAATACACACATCCTCACTCGCACGTTTGCCATCGCACTGTTTGCACCGCTCGCTTTTGCCGCCGGGGCTTTTGCAGAAAACAAGTTCCCGGAGATCAAGGTGGACGACAAGGCGCTGGTGCGGAATGCGGACAACAGCTATGCGCCAATCGTGGACAAGGTGGCGCCGAGCGTGGTGACGATTTCCGTGAACAAGCAGGTGCTCCTCGGCGCTCGCGGGCAGCAGCAGAATCCGTTTTCGGATGATCCGTTTTTCCGCCGCTTCTTCGGCATCCCGGAGGACGACGGCTCGGCAAAGAAGAACGATGGAAAGCCGGGGCGCAAGAAGACGGTGCCGGTGGGGATGGGCAGCGGGGTCATCGTAAGCGCGGACGGCTATATCCTCACGAACAACCACGTAGTGGAGCAGGCGGATGAGTTGGTAGTGACGCTGGCGGATGGGAAGACGGAGTTTAAGGCGAAGCGCATCGGCACGGATCCCGGCAGCGACATCGCGGTGATTAAAGTGGAGGCGAAGGATCTGAAGGCGATTACTTTTGCGGACAGCGAGAAGATCAAAGTGGGGGACAAGGTGCTGGCGATTGGTGCGCCGTTTGCGCTGCGCCAGAGCGTGACGCAGGGAATCGTGTCGGCGCTCGGTCGCAATGAGACGGGAATTTCGGAGTTCGGGAATTTCATCCAGACGGATGCTTCGATTAACCCCGGCAACTCGGGCGGCGCGCTGGTGGACACGGAGGGACGGCTCGTCGGAATCAACACGGCGATTTATTCGCGCAGCGGCGGAAACATGGGAATCGGTTTTTCGGTTCCGGCGAATCAAGCGCGCACGGCGATGGAGAGTTTGATTAAATTTGGCAAGGTGCAGCGCGGCTTCCTCGGCATCCAGATGCAGGAACTCGATGAGAAGCTGGCGAAGGAATTCAAGGCGCCGGGCAAGGAGGGCATTCTCGTTGCGGAAGTCGTGCCGGGCGGTGGCGCGGAAAAGGGCGGAGTGAAAAGCGGCGATGTGATCGTGGAGTTTAACGGCCAGAAAGCGACGGCCATCGCGGAGTTCCGCAACACCATCGCCAACATGGCGCCGGGCACGAAGGTGGATCTGAAAATTTTCCGTAACGGCGAAGAGAAGCGCCTGACGCTCACGCTTGCGGAGAGGCCCGGGACTTTTGCTAAAAATGGAGCCCCTTTGGAGCCTCAAAAGCTGGATGACAAAGCGCCGGACGTTCTCGATGGCGTGACGGTGGGCGACATCAAGCCGGAGATGCGGAAGCAATTCGGAATCCCGGAGGATGTGAAGGGCGCAATCATCACGGCGATCAATCCCGACTCCGCGACTGCTGAAACCGATGTGAAAGTGGGCGACGTGGTCGTGGAAATTGACGGCAAACCCGTGAAGGACTCAGACGCCGCTGTGAAGTTGAGCGAGGAAGTGAAGCACAAAACCAGCGTGCGCATCCGCGTGAACAGCCACGGCGCAACGCGCTTCGTGGTGATCGAGGAGAAGAAAGAGAACTGAGCCGCGTTATTTCGGCGCTTGCTCTGCGGGCTTGCCGCGAAATGCGGGATTGGTCATCGCCTCCGGTGCAGTCTCTTTCAGGTTCGGTGGCACCTCCGCTTTCACCTCGCCGAGCGCCCATTTGATGCCGCCGGTGAGGATGTCCTGAAACATGGGGTTCGTCCAAGTTTCCTCGCGGTGTCCCATCGCGGTGAACCACACGCGGCCTTGTCCTTCCTTGCGTGCCCATGTCGTCGGATAGGGCGGGCGCACGTAATCGGGGCCTTTCATCGCCGGTGCATCAATGACGCTGAGCACGTGGATGTCGGGGTTGAAGTCCTTCAGCGAATACCATTCTTCCATGAGGCTGTATTCCGCGCCGACTTTTTCGAAGCCGGGAAATTTCGGATCGGGCACCGTGTTTTTCGCGACCTGCTGAGAGTCGTGTTTGATGAATTCACCGCCAAGGAAACGCACGTAGGGGTCGGCCTTCTCGCCGTGGTTGAGGTAGCGCTCGGGCCCCTTTTTGTCCTCGTTGTCCGTGTGAAAAGTATCGCTCGCCGAGTGCGTGCCGAGGAAGCCGTGGCCGGCGCGCACGTAGTCAAAAAGTGCCTGCTTTCCCTCCGGTGTCATCGGCGGTTCCTTGTCATTGCCGGGCGTGCAGAGGTCGCCCGTGGTGTAGAAAAAGACAGCGTCGAATTGACCTAGGTAGTCTTTACCGAATTTCGATCCGTCCTTGGAGAATGTGAACTCCCAGCCGTTCTTCGTGCCGAGTTCCGTCAGCACTTTCTCCGCGTGGCTCGGCCTGCCGTTTTTCCACGTAATGACGGAGTGCTCAAAGCCGCTCGACTTGGTGAAGAAGAGGATTTTCTTCGGCGTCGCATCCGCAGCGGAACCATGCGGAGCGAGCAGAAGGGTGATGGCGCAGACGGAGAGGGCGAATTTTTTCAGCATAAATCGTGACCGTAGAAATCCACGGCCATGTGAAAAGAAGATTGTGAGGGGAATTCAGCGCGCCCGAGTGCGATTACTGGCGCGGGCGTCCGGGAGGCGCGGCTTTTGGTTTTTCCTTCTTGGGCTTTTTGACTTCTTTGCGGTGACTGTTGTTGCCTTTGGCCATGGTGTGAATCGGTTTGAAGTTATCCGCGCTCGAACAAAGCGAACTTCGCAGTGTTTGCGGCGGCTGTCGCGTGGATTGACCAAATCAGCGCGAAGAGAGTCGAGCATTTTTCGCAACGAATTTTACGCGCCGCACGCCGCGCCGAGTATTTCGAGACCGCGCACAAGTTCAATTTCGTTCGCCTTTGCAGTGTTCAAGCGCAGATAGCTCGCGTCCGGCTCGTCGGGAAAAAAGACGCGGCCTCCCGCGAAGACGACGCCTTCTTTTCGCGCCGAGTCACGGATGCTGGCCATGTCCACGAGCGATGGCAATTCCACCCACAGCATATAGCCGCCTTTGACGGGCCAGATTTTTGAACCGTCGGGAAATGCTTTTGTGATGGTGTTTGTCGCGATTTTACGGCGGCGAAAATTGCGCTCGCGGATGCGTGCGAGGTGCGGATCGAGTTCACCCGCTTCGATGAATGCACGGAGGATCGATTCGCTGACGACGGAGCTGTGCATGTCCTGCTGGCACTTGAGCGTCGCGGCCTGTTCGAAAATGGTGCCCGGCACGCAGTAGCCCGCGCGCAGTCCGGGCGAAACAGTTTTGGAAAAACTGGTGACGTAGCTGACCGTAGTGCCGTCGTCATAGGATCGCATGGGTTTCGGTGCGCCGGTGTCGGCGAGTTCCGCGTAGATGTCATCTTCAATAATGCGCACTCCAAGGCGGCGACACTCGGAGACGAGTTGCGCGCGGCTGGCTTCGGGCATCGTGGAGCCAGTGGGGTTCGAGAGCGTGGTGCATACGAACAGACATTTGGGCTGCCAGCGTTCGAGAAGCGCGACGGTCTCGGCGATATCAATGCCGTCGCCGTTTCGCTCGGGCAGCGGAAGGATTCGCGCCCCGGCGGCACTGATCAGTTCGAGCATCGCGTAGTAAATCGGCACCTGACACGCGACGATGTCACCGGGTTTTATCAGCACGCTGAGCATGAGCTGAAGCGCCTGCTGGCAGCCGGTGACGGTGAGGATGTCCTTTGCCTGCACGCTGGCGCTGTTGCGCGTCATTCGCTCTGCGAGCAATTCCCGCAGACGATGATCTCCATCGGGATGATGGTAGGCAAAAAGGTTGTCGCCATCGTCGGCAAACGCTTTTTGAAAAGCGGTAGCAAGCTCCCGCGATGGCAGCGACTCGGGCGACGGGATGCCTGCGGCGAGATTGATGAGGCCCGGCTCGCTGGCCTGTCGCATGAAATCCACGAGGCGTCCTGCGGCGTGAAATGTGTAGGGTTCAGTCATGCGTTAAATAGGGATGAGTTATTGCGCGCTCGTTTCTTGCGCGTCGGGAGAAAGAATTTCGCCGATGAGGAAAAGCGAGCCGGCGACGAGGACGGGTTCGTTGTGTTGTTCAGTAGCAGCGATGGCCGCGGCGGCATCGGCGAAAACGGTGCAGACGGTTTCCGGGGAAAGTCTGGCGACCTGCTCGGACAGCGTCGCGGCTGCGAGGCTGCGCGGATTTTTTACCGGCACGCAATAGACACGCGCTGCGATGGAGAGCAACGGCTGGATGGTGCCGGGCACGTCTTTGTCAGCGAGGATTCCGAGGATGAGCGTGGCGCGCTTGTCGCCGAATTGCTCGCGCCAAGTCGCAACGAGTTGCACGGCGGCTGCGGGATTGTGCGCGCCGTCGAGGATGAGTCGTTCGCCGATGCGCTGGAAGCGTCCCGGCCATTCAGTATTGGCGAGAGCCTGCGCGACGGTGCGTGGATTCGGGCGCAGCCCTGCGGCCACGAGTGCAGCGAAGGCAAGGGCGGCGTTCCATCGCTGGTGGGTGCCTGTGAGTGCAAACTGCCAGCTTTCGGCGACGGGGCTGGTGATGAATTTTAATGTTGCGCCCATTTCGCTGGCTGCGTCGCGAAGGACGTGAACCGCTTCGTCCTGCTGCGGCGCGGAGAGGACGGGGACGAGGCGTTTGATGATGCCTGCTTTTTCGCGCGCCACGTGGGCGAGTGTAGGGCCGAGGTGCTGTGTATGATCCAGCCCGATGGGAGTGATGACTGAGACGAGGGGTGTGATGACGTTGGTTGCGTCGAGCCGTCCGCCGAGTCCGGTTTCCAAAATGATCCACTCGGCGCGCTGACGCTGAAACCATGCAAGGGCGAGGGCGGTGGTGACTTCAAAGAAAGTGGGGGAGTGGTCCCAGTTTTCGATGAAGCGGCGGATTTCCGTGAGTCCCTCGGCGACGTGTTCGTCGGGAATACAGTTTGCGCCGAGGCGGATTCGCTCGCGGAAATGAATGAGATGCGGCGAGGTGTAGAGGCCGGTGCGTTTCCCCTCCGCGCACAAAATTGCGGCGAGCATGGCGCAGACGGAGCCTTTGCCGTTGGTGCCGGCTACGTGGATGAATTTCCGCTTTTCTCCGCACTCTGTCTCGATGCCGAGCGCGGCGCAAAGGCGGCGCATATTTTCCAGTCCGAGTTGAATGCCGTGGACTTGGAGACTGTAGAGCCAGTCGAGTGACTCCTGGTAAGTCATCGCCTACCGACTGACGGCTGGTGAAATGCTCTCGTCATTTGCCCGTCTTGTCCGGACTCAGGTAGCTCAACATCCCCGCGAGCGTTTCCTTCATTTTTTTGCGATGGACGATTTTATCGAGCAGTCCGTGCTCCATGCAGAATTCAGCGGTCTGGAAATTTGGCGGGAGTTCCTGGTGTGTGGTTTCTCGAATGACACGCGGGCCTGCGAAACCGATCATGCACTTAGGCTCGGCGATGATGATGTCGCCGACGCTGGCGTAGCTGGCCATCACGCCTGCGGTGGTGGGATTGGTGAGCACGGAGATGTAGGGGAGCTTTGCGTCGCCGTGGCGTGCGAGTGCCCCGCAGGTTTTGGCCATCTGCATGAGCGAGAGCATTCCTTCATACATCCGGGCGCCACCGCTGGCACTGATGATGATGACGGGAATCCGTTCTGCCGTGGCGCGCTCGATGGCTCGCGTGATTTTTTCACCGACGACGCTGCCCATCGTTGCGGCGAGAAATGCGAAGTCCATCACGGCGATGCTGACTTTCTGTCCTTCGATGTCGCCGAGGCCGGTGATGACGGCGTCCTTCAATCCGGTCGCCTTTTGATATTTTTTCAGACGGTCGGTGTAGCTCGCCTGCCCGGTGAATTTCAATGTGTCCACCGATGTGAGATTGGCGTCGTGTTCAACGAAGGTTCCCTCATCAATGATGAGTTCGATTCGCTCGGCGGCGCTGAGTGTGAAGTGGTATTCGCACTTTGGGCAGATGCGCGTGTTCCGCTCGATTTCGAGGTTGTGAATGATCTCCTCGCAGCCCGGGCACTTGGTCCAGAGCCCCGTTGGGAGTTCGCGTTTCTTTTCGGAGGTGAATACGGGTTTGCTGAAGATTCCCATGTCTTTATCGCTCATTTGAGTTAGCAGGCAGCGGTTTTCGAAATTGCTGTCGGGTTGCCTTGTTGATGAGTCATTGGTGGTTGTTTGTTTTTAGCCGCGCGCGACGGTGATGACACGAACGGTGGCCGCGCCTGCGCGCATGAGCACGCGGCTGCACTCCTCCACGGTGCTACCCGTGGTGAAGACATCGTCCACAAGGATGAGGTGGCGACCTTTCACGCGGCCATTGTGTCGCACCCGGAAGGCTCCGTGCAAGTTTTCCATTCGCTCAGAGCGGTCCAATTTTGTCTGCGTGGTGGTGTAGCGAATGCGCTTGAGGGCATTCCACATGGGAGTCCCGGTCTGTTTGGAGAGCAGGCGGGCGAGCTCCTCCGCTTGATTAAATTCGCGCTCTCGGAAACGGACGTGATGAAGCGGGACGGGGATAAAAGCGTCGGCAAGACGTGAGGCGATGCGCGGATCGGTGAGGGATTCCGAGAGCCATCCAGCTAGCTGGATGCGGAGGTGGAGAGCTTTGTTGTATTTAAATGCGTGGATGCACTCGCGGACGATACCGCGACTCCGATATGGCGCGACGGCACATTCAAAATGCACATCGCGATCCGCGCAGTTGGCGCAGGTGAATGCATCGGTAATCGCACCGTCGAAAGGGCTGGAGCATCGCTGGCAATAGGGCGCTACGAGGCGCTCGGCGGTTTCCGTGCACTGCTCACAAACATGGATGCCGCGCGAAGTGTCGGCGCGACAGCCGGCACAGTGCGGCGGGAAGCAAAGCGTGCCCGTTGCGCGCCACAGACGGCCTATGCCTTGGATGAACGACATGTCTTTTTTAGCCAGAGCCAGAGCAGCAAACCGACGAGAAGGACAACGCCGACTCCGACGAGACCGACGGTCATGTCCTGCCCCAACCACGGGAGCAGATCACGACTGTCCCTGGATCGTTTTGTAAGGCGGTTGAATCCGAATTTTCCGAGCACCATGCCAGCATGAAAACCGATGCCAAGCGCGAGTCCGCGTGTGCGGATCGCCGCCCAGCCGCAGACCCATCCGAAACAAAACAGCGTCGTGAAGCCGCCAAGCACGAGCAGCGGGTTGGCGAAATTCTCAAAGCGATGCGGCAGTAAGTTAAAGCCGCTGAGCCAGCCGACATTTTGAATCACTGTGTGCGGAGGGTTGATGAAATGGAGAATCGAAAAAAGCGCGGAGACACATGCGAGCGCGGCGTGGTCGCTCATCGCACGTCGGAATGATCCGAGAATTGCGCCGCGAAACATCCATTCCTCCACAATGCCAATGGTGACACCCTTGGCCGCGATGCCAATTAACCCGCTCCATGGCGTGGGAGCTTTCATTTTGTAAATATCGAGCTTCAAGAGAATGAGAGCCAGCACGGTCATTACAGCGATAGAGACTCCGCTGCCGACGGCGAAGTCGCGCCAGCGATGGGGGTTTTTTTGCAAGCCAAGCTCTGCGACGCTGTGGATGCGAAGCACTCTGAACAATGGCCAAAGGAGAAAAACAGCGGAGAGGAGAATGGCGCGATTGGAGACTTTAGCGAAGTCGGCGTCCAGAAATGCGCACACTCCCTTTGCCTCGCACGAGCCGTCCTTTTCATTCTGGTAGCTCAGCCAGTCGTGCCTTTCGGCGGCAGGACGCAATTTCTCCACTCCCCAGAAGAGTGGAGGAGCGAGGAGTGCGCCGAGAAAAAAGACGGCGATGAAATAAAGGACGATCTTGCCGGGTGCGTTCAAGGCGTCGCATTGTGCAGGTCGAACGATCATGCGCAATACTCACGTCTGGAAACACAATACTGAAGATGGGGAAAAACGAGAAGTTCGCGCGGAGAAATTCGGCGCGAAGTGGCGTATCCAAGCAAAGCTGAAGCATGACGAACGGTGGACCTATTACGAGGAACCGGAACTGTCGGACCTCATCGAACTCCGTCGTGTGCTTTGGAACAAATACCAGCGGAAGCATCTCGCCTACGAAGACGTGGCAGCGGTGGAGAAGATGATTCTCGATCGCGGAGGCTCATGGGAGGAGACTGGGAACGAGGCGGCTATTTAAAAATGGTGTCGTAAAACTTTTTGCTGACGTGCGCGTAAAACCACAGCGCAAACACAACCAGCATCGCGATATTCAGCCAGAATCCCCAGATGCCGCGCTTGAGGCCGTGGGACCATCTGCGTCTTGTGCGCATTTCTGCGACGCCTATGATTGCGAAAATAGCGCTGAGGGTGTGGATGCCAGCCGAGCCGAGCATGATGCCGATTTCCACTTTGGGCGGAATGTCACCCATGTTTGAAATTGTCCAAGTGACGCACTCGATCAGCAAGGCGGTAAAAAACAGCAGTGTGCTGAGTGCGCATTTCCGATTGAGTCCCTTCTTTTGAATCGCAACAACACTGAAAATCAGCCCTACACAGGGCACGCCAACGGCGAAAAACATGGCTGCACCAAACAAAATATAGTCGCCAGATTGTGCAAGGGTCATGCGGCGAAGGCTTCGAGGAATGCGACCTCGATGGCAAGAGGTTCGTTGACGTTGCGGTTGAAATTTTCGCGCAAGCCGGCAATGGCATCGCTGCGTCGAAGCACTTGCGGCGTGGGTATCCGATTGGCGAGTGTTGCCGTGTCGGTCACGAAACTAGGGTGATCCAGATGGGCAGCGTTGTGCTGCTGGCGGAGGACATCGCCCCACCATTGTTCGATGGTTTCGATGAGTGCGGTGCGCTCATTGCGGTAGCGCGCTTCTGTGAGCGCCTTGAAGTAATCCTCGCGATCCTCCAGCCACTGGTGCGACACGTCGCTCGTCTGTTTGTAGTGTTTCTCCTCGGTCTTCTGATGTGCTTCGTTGGCGTCGGTGATTTCCTCCTTTGCCTCGGCGAGGAGCGACTGAAAATCGCGCACGAGGCAAAACGTCTGCGCAAAATCAGGCTTTGGGATTTTCGCGAAGGAGCGCAGTATTTCCAGCATCCGTTGCTGGCGTGCAGTGGGCTCGCGGCGCTCGGTTGGACGAAGCTGAATTTCGATACAGCGGGAGAGGATTGTTTCGAGAAGCTGATCGGGCAGCGAGGTGACGAGGATGAGATGGGAATTGCGCGGAGGCTCTTCGAGCGTCTTGAGAAAGGCGTTCGCCGCCTGCTCCTGCAAACGATCCGCATCCATGATGAGACCGACTTTCCGCCCGCCGAACATCGAGCGCATCTGGAGTTGTTTTTCCATTTCGCGGATTTGCTCAATGACGATCCTGCGCGACTTGGATTCCGGCTCGGCGATGTGGACATCCGGGTGCTTCATCGCATCGCCATCTGCGCTGATGATCAAGCTTGTGAGGCGTGCGGCGAGTTCACGCGTGCCGCTGCCATCGGGCCCGCTGAGTAGATAGGCGTGAGCGAGGCGGTCGTTCGCCTGTGCATTTTGTAAAAGGGAAAAGGCTTCGTCGGAAGTGAAGGCCATCGAGTGTTGGAAAGTAGATGAGAAGACGGGGGACGATAGCCAAGCGAAAAAACAGAGCGATACTTACCCGGCTACGCGCTTTGCCGCACCCAAACCCGCTCGTGTTCCGGTGGCGAAACATCCTTGGAGGAGGTAGCCGCCAGTGGGTGCCTCCCAGTCCACCATTTCGCCCGCGCAATACACGCCGGGCAGTTTCTGGAGCATCAATTCGCGATCCAATTCGCTCCAGCACACACCGCCAGAAGTCGAGATCGCTTCGGCAAGCGGGCGCGGGCCTGTGAGCGGGATACTGGTATCCTTCACAGCTCTCGTCAGCGTCTCGGTAGAATCAAATGGCCCGTGAAACTGCGCGAGGATCGCACAGGCAGCAGGCGTGAGTTTCCATCTCGTCTGTGCTTCCTGTAGGAAGTTGCGGCGGACTGATTCCATTTTTCGCACGAGCTGCTCTGTATTGAATGTGGGTTTGAAATCCACCCGCACCTCGGGTTTCTCCATCGCCCGCAGCGCGCGACCAAGCGCATACATCAATGTGCCTTGGATGCCGTAGCGCGTGAGCATCACCTCGCCGATTGCCAGTGAGTCTCCTGCCCGCACGTGGAGATTATGTAGAGGCTGCCCCTGCACAATCTCCATCGTCTCCGGCGTCCACGCGCACTCCCAGCCGCAGTTCGCAGAGCGCAGAGGACGGATCGCGATACCGAGTTTTTCTAAAATACTCACCCAGCTTCCGTCTGATCCCGTCTCCGGCCACGAACCACCGCCGAGCGCGAGAATCAGCGCATCGCAATAAACCGGTTCCTGATTTTGGAAAAGAATTCGCATCGGAGTTTCATGATCGAGTCCGGCCCAGCGATGGTTCATCGCAAATTTCACCCCAAGGCCGCGCAGTCGCTCCACCCATCGGCGCAGTAGCGGTGCAGCCTTCATCATGGCAGGAAAAACTTTACCGCTCGAAGAAACGAACGTCTCCACTCCAAGCTCCGCTGCCCACGCACGCATCGCGTCGTTGTCAAAATACGAAAGGCACTCGCGCCAAAAATTCCCGGGCATCGCATCGCCGGAGTATTGGCTCGCAAAAAGATCCAGCGCCGCATCGTTCGTGAGATTCAGTCCGCTTTTTCCAGCCACGAGAAATTTCCGTCCCACCGAGCGCTTCGCATCATAGAGTGTCACATCAGCCCCGGCCTGCACCGCGACTTCCGCAGCACGCAACCCGGCAGGCCCGCCTCCGATGATGGCGATGTGTTTAGTCGTGCTCAAAATTACACCCTACAGCGCCGTCTCCTCGGGCCAGCCGCAGAGGATGTTGAGGCATTGCACGGCCTGACCGGCTGCGCCTTTCACGAGGTTGTCTTCGGCACTCAATAGGACGATGCGACCGGTGCGCGAGTCGTGTCGCCATGCGATGTCCACGAAGTTCGTGCCGACGACGTTCTTTGTGTCAGGCAGGATTCCATTGTCGCCAAGCACCCTTACAAATTTCGCGCCAGCGTAGTCCTCGGCGTAGGCGTTGGTGAAATGGAACGGCTCGGCACCTTCGGCAGGCGCGGCGTAGATGGTGGTGTGGATGCCGCGATTCACGGGGATGAGGTGCGGCGTGAAGTTGATGATCACTGTTGAGCCTGACGCGATGGAAAGCTCCTGCTCGATCTCGGCGATATGCCTGTGCTTGGGCACGCTGTAGGCACGCACGCTTTCATTGCACTCGGCGAAAAGGTAATCCGCCTTCACGGTGCGACCGGCTCCGCTGACTCCGCTCATGCTGAAAACACAAATGCTCGCGGGCTTGATGAGGTGTCGGCGGAGCAGCGGGACGAGCGGGACGAGGATGCTCGTGGGGTAGCAGCCGGGGCACGCGATGAGTTGTGCACCGCGGATTTTTTCACGGTAAAGCTCTGGCAGTCCATAAACGGACATCGCTGCAAGCTCGGGTGCGTGATGCTGCTCGCCGTAGAACTCCGCGTAGGTCGCGAGGTCTTTGATGCGGAAGTCGGCGCTCAAATCAAGCACACGCAGCCCGGCCTTGATGAGCGGTAGTGCAAACTCCGAAGCGACGCCGTGTGGCAACGCGAGGAAAACGATCTTCGCGCCGGTCGCGAGGATCGCGGGCACAGTGGAATCAATGAATTTCAAATCCGCGTAGCGCGTTCCTGCAAAACGCGGATACACGCTTGCAAGCGTTTGCCCCGCAGCCTGACGCGAAGTAACAGCGACTAGTTCGACGTTCGGATGCCGCGAGAGCAGGCGGACGAGTTCTTCACCCGAGTAACCACTCGCACCGACGATGACGACTTTCTCCATGTTCATGCCCCATCTAGGCGCGATGAGGTGTGTGCACGCAAGCCTGCGCTACGCGGGTGCCCCGCTAAGGCCGCCCGGAAAATCAAGCGTCGGCGTCGTGGGAGTTGGCTTTGTCGCTTCCGCCTTTTCTTCCTTTTTCGCGGCACTGCTCGGCGGCAGTGCGGGCGGTTTGCTCATGCCGCCGGTCTTCACGATGTCCTGAACTTGATCGCCGTCGAGGGTTTCAAATTCGAGCAGCGCCTTGGCGATGATTTCGAGTTTGTCTCGGTTAGAAGTGATAAGGTGTTTCGCGCGGGCGTAGGCGTCGTCGCTGAGCTTCTTCACTTCGCGGTCAATCTCCTGCGCGGTGACTTCGCTGAAGCTGCGGTTGCGTGTGATATCGCGTGCGAGGAAAACGTGCTCCTCGCCTTCGCTGTAATCCACCATGCCGAGCTTCTCGCTCATGCCCCATTCGCAGACCATCTTGCGGGCGATCGCGGTTGCCTGGCCGATGTCGCCGCGTGCGCCGTTGGTCACGTCGCCAAAAATCAATTCCTCCGCGACGCGCCCGCCCATGATCATTACGAGGCGATCCAGCAGTTCGTTTTTGCGGTGAGTGTATTTGTCCTCGGTCGGCAGATACATCGTCGAGCCGAGCGAAGGGCCGCGCGGGATGATGGTGACTTTGTGCAAAGGATCGGTGTGCTCCATCAGGCAGCCGAGCAGTGCGTGACCGGCCTCGTGGTAGGCGGTGTTTTCCTTTTCCTTGTCCGACATCGCGAGCGAGCGTCGCTCTTTTCCCCAGCGCACTTTGTCGCGCGCTTCTTCGAGGTCGGATTGGATGATGGATTTCGCGCCGCGTCGTGCGGCAGCGAGCGCGGCTTCGTTGATGACGTTGGCAAGTTCTGCACCGCTGTAGCCAGGCGTGCCGCGCGCAGTGACGGCGAGGTTCACATCCTCCGACATTTTCACCTTCTTCGCGTGAACTTTCAAAATTTCCTCGCGGCCCTTCACGTCGGGCAATGACACCGTCACCTGCCGGTCGAAACGACCGGGGCGCAGCAGAGCGGGATCGAGCACGTCTGGGCGATTCGTTGCGGCGATGATGATGACACCATCCTGCGTGTCGAATCCGTCCATCTCCACGAGCAACGCATTCAGCGTCTGTTCGCGCTCATCGTGACCACCGCCCATGCCGTGACCGCGATGGCGGCCCACAGCGTCAATTTCATCAATGAAAATCAGGCAGGGAGCGCTCTTCTTTCCCTGCTCAAACATATCGCGCACGCGGCTTGCGCCGACGCCCACGAACATCTCCACGAAATCCGATCCGCTGATCGAGAAGAACGGCACATCCGCCTCGCCTGCGATGGCGCGGGCGAGCAGCGTCTTGCCGGTGCCAGGCGAGCCGACCATGAGCACGCCCTTCGGGATGCGACCGCCGAGCTTTTGAAAACGCTTCGGGTCTTTGAGGAACTCCACAATCTCCTGCACTTCCTCCTTCGCCTCCTCGACGCCCGCCACGTCCTTGAACGTCACCTTGTTTTTGTCGCGCGCCAGCATCCGCGCCTTGCTCTTGCCGAAATTCATCGCGCCTTTTCCGGCCATGCGCAGTTGCTGGCGGAAGAAGAAATACAGCAGCAGCAGGATGAAAGCGATGGGCAGGAAATTGAGCAGCATCCCCACGACTGCATTGCTGTTGTCGGCTTTAATCGGCACCTCGATGCCCGCCTCATGAAGGTCTTTTTCGAGCGTGCGGTTGTATTCGAGATTCACCATCACCCGCACCGGGCGCGCAGTCTCAGGCGCTGCACCGGCAACATCCAGCACCTTGGATTTGATGTAATCCACAGGGCTCCCGTGATCCACAACCACCATGGTCGAGTCCTTCACCACACGCCCGTCTTTTGCGAGCTTGATGAAGTTCGAGAGCGTCATTTCCTCCGGGTTGCCCATCGGATTTTTAAAATAGAACGCCCCACCGATGAGCGCGACAGCCGCTGCGAAAAGAAGCAGTCCCCTCCAGTTGAAGTTCGGTTCTTGCGCACCACTGCCATTTGGTTCGCGTTCGCGGTTAGGTCGTTGATTTTGCTGAGCCATGTGCTTTTTGCGGGTGGGCGACAATAGGGATGAGTCCGCCCCGGTCAACAGGGATGTCTGTTAAATCCACAGCGTCACTACTCTGCTCCTTTGTATTCGGCTGCATGTCTGTTGGCGTCGCTTTTCTCCGGCGGAAGGGCCAGAGCATCTGGCCGAGGTAGCTGCGGGGGATGGGGTCTTCGATGCTGAGGGGCGTGTTCGCAGATGCCATCTACGCGAGGGAAAGTGCATAATGACTATCGGTGCTCTAATCCAGCTTCAGTTTCTGGCGGAGTGCTTCCATGACTTTTCCGCGCGATGATTGCCAATCGGTATAGCGGGCGGCTGGGTAGTTTCCGCCGAGTGACTGGAAGTCAAACGAGATTTTGATCTGTTTTCCACTGTCGGTCAGGGCCTGCGCTGTGAGTTTCCATTTCCCAAACTCTGAATCCCCAGTTCGAGCAAATGACTTGAGGGTAGTTTCAGAAGGCTGACGGGGCAGTTTGATGGTGGTGGAGCTTTGTATGTGAACTGGATGGATGAATTCCATCGGGAAGCGACGCTCTTTAAGAAAAGGAGCGTCCAGATATTCCGACTCCCATACGGATGGCACCGATACGTTCGTGAGTTTGGCGGAATCCTCTGAGGCGGCAGGCGGAAGCGAATAGCGGAGGTTAAAGACGAGTTCGTCTGCGTTTTCGTCGAGGCCTTCGGCTGCGAAATCTTCGACCCGCCAGCGGCTGTTGTTGTGCATTTGCTGGATGGAGGAGGTTCGCTCTGAGGGCTGCACAGATGCGGCCCAGTTTCGCCAGACGGATGCGGTGTAGCCGTTGATGCGGAGTTTTTCCTTTACGGTCGCTGTGCCGTTTGCATCAAAGACGACTTCGCGCTCGCTGGAAATGCTCTCCGAGGGAAATAAAGTTCTTTCTGGGAGTTCTTCGAGATGGGGTTTTGCGGGATCGAGGACGAGTGCTCGGTGGTGGAAGAGTTCTGGCGGGAGTTTGCAGGCGGGGAGCGAGGCATTGGTGGCATCCAGAAATCCGGCTTTCATCCCCGGCACTCGGACGATCATGTGGTTGAACTGATCCAGTGAGGGCAACTGGGGCTCTACGTTGCTGCTGGTATTCACCAGAGCGAGATGGGCTTGAATATCTACTGCTTTGAGCAGTTGGTAGAGCAGGAGGGCTTGATCTTTGCAGTCGCCATAGCGGCTTGTGATCACTCGCTCGGCGGACTTGGGGATGCGGGCCCGACGGCCAAATTCAATCGCCTGGTAGGTGATGTTTTTCTGCACGTATGCGGTGAGTGCGCGGATCTTTTCTTCTTCGCTCTTCAATTTGCCTACGATTTCAGCAGCGATCGCACGGGTTTTGGAATCAGGCTTCAACAGTGAATCGATCTGTTTGAGGTAGTCGCGTCCTTCCTGTGCCCAGTCCGATTTGACGGGGCCGATGCGAAGAATTGGTAGGTAGTCCTCAGCCGTGGGGAGATAGCTTTCGTATTTCCAAACTGGCGGTTCTTTCAGGATCCATACGCGGGTATTTTTATCCTCGGTGACTTTTGCCAGACTTTGCATCGACTCTGAAGCGACAGCACGGATTTTAGATACGTCTCCTTTGATCACCACTGCCTCTGCCAGCGATGGGATGAACGATGCGCAGGTGCATGTCTCGAAATAAAACTCCTTCTCGGCTGTCTGCCCCTCCTTTGTGACAACAATTTCCACTGTGCATCCCACCTTGAGCCCCGGAACGACGACGCGGAGCACCTTGTCGTGAGTCGCCTCAGATGCTTCTGCGGAAAGATCGACCACATATTGTTCGTCTGGTTTTCCCTCGCTGATCATCTTCCCGTTTTCGTCGGCGACGGTCACTTTGTTCACGTAGATGTGTTCTGAAAGCGGATCAAAACGAAAGACGAGTGTGCTGAAGTCATTCACACCATTGCGGTCGAGGATTCGCGCTCGGCGACGGATGGTGGATTTAGTTCGCTTCCCGGGCTCGAAATAAAACGCACTCACCCGGCTGAGATAATAGGCAGAGGATCCAGTCTGTGGTTTGGCATTCTTCTCAATGTTTTCCAGTGCCTCTGTGAGAGTGGCGGGAAGGGGGACGGGCTCGATGGGTGTTTTCACGAGGGAGTTGTTGCCTTCGCCCAACATTGCCGAGACACGGGTGAGTGCCGTGGTCACGTTGGCATCATCGGGTGCGAGTTTGCGTGCTTTTTCAAAAGCGACCTTTGCATCCAACCATGATTTTTTACCGAAATGACTCCAGCCTTCGATCATTCGGGTTCTGGCTGTGTCATTTCCTGCCTTCAACAAGCTCGCCACTGCCGCCGATGCGCGGTCATATTCTCCTTCTTCATTGGCGGTCTCACCCAGACCGTATGCAGCGAGTGGATCAAAGGGAGGCTTGGCCAAGATGTCTTCGTAGATTTCCATCGCGCGTTTCGCCTTGCTGCCGGCTGCATAAACTTCGGCCTGCCAGCGGCGGACCTTGGGGCTTGAGGCCTTTTCTAAAAACGCCCCAACTGTTTTCTCTGCGTCGTCGGTCTTTTTTTCGTCAACGAGCAGGGTGAGATATTGGAGCAGGGCGTCCTCTTTTCTGCACCCGTCCTTGAATGCACTTTCAAAGTCGGCCATGGCGCCTGTTTTATCCCCCAATGTCAGCTTCACTCCCGCGAGCGACACGCGGAGGTCGGGTTTTTGCTTCACGTGGTCGCTGTATTTTTCCAGCACTTCCTTCGCGCCCTGAATATCCCCTGTTTCCTTGAGTGAGACCACGATGCTTTGGAGTGTGAGGTCGTTGTATTGAGATATTTTGTAGGACAGCCTGAAGGCTTCGAGAGCTTTGGGCCAGTCGGCACGCTCCGAGTAGTGAAGGCCAAGTTCGTGCAAAAACAGTGAGCGTTTTTTTGCCAACCCGTCCGCTCTTGGTGCGGGGAGCGTCTCCTGATTCTGCGGGAGTTCAATTGTTCCCAAAGCGGATGTGAGAGGTCCTGTGTCGTTGCCACCATTGTTTATGCGCCAACTTAACGCAAAAAATGCACAAGACCCCGATCGCGCAACGACTCCCTTATAAATGTAGTTCTTACCCAAAACCTCGCATGTGTGTGAAAATGCAACTGCATCGTCTGCTCCGCGCACGGTGGTCTTCTCCTTTTTCACCTCTTCATATTTTCCCTGCAACACATCGTAATTTGCAAAGAAGCATTTCCCGATGTCATCCAGATCAATGTCCTTGCTCCAGAGTTGTGCCGTGTCGGCGAGCAGGAAGGACGCACTTGGATGCATCGCAGAAAAAGCAGAGGCCCCGGCGACTGCCTCAGAATTTTTCCACACGAGCCATCCTTCCTTGGTGAGCTTTGTCTTAAAGCCATCAGTCTCGAAGCGGGCATCCACGAGATCAGCGGTGACACTGGCTGAATTGTTTTCATGCAGGATACCAAACTTGGAAACGATCTCAGTTCCTGCCCGTAGTGCCTCGTCACTGTCCTTTGTCAGACTCGAGATAATCCATTGATAAGAATGTCCTGACAGGGATGTAACCCAACAATGTATTGTTTCTGCAGGACGCGGCCACGCGGGCTTAATATGCGCGTTAAAATACATCCAGCTGCTCCCGTTCAGAACCTCCTTTTTCTCCTTCGAAAATACGGCATCTTTTCTGGATGCCTCCATGTTCGCTTTCACCAACGAAGCCAGCGACTCTGTTTTCATAGCGAGGGGTTCTGCTATAAAAATCGCAAGCATTTGAGGTTGTGTTTTACGTAGGATGAGCGTGGCGGCGGGGTTGATGGACTTTGGATCCTTTATCTGTGTCCAATTGTCCGATGGGATCGTCACTTTGCAGTTGGCTTCTTCAAGCTCGACAACCTGTAAACCCGATGCGTTTTGTGGAGCTTCATTTTTCTCTGCCAGAAATGGGGCTGCTGCGGGGCTTGTGAAAAATTGAAACAACATGATTGCCCGCATTACCAGCGATCCAGTTCCCAATACGATCCCCCATCCGGCCTGCTTTCTACCCTGAACGAAACGTCCTTTATTGTAGAGACATAGTCCAACAATCCCGAGGATGACCCCCACGAGCAAAAGCAGACAGCAGGCAGCCTGCGTGATGGTTATTGCGAGAAAGCCGACATGGCCCTGCAACATGACAAGCGCTCCGGTAATTACGCAGCTCAATGAGAAAAAGAACAACGGAGCAACGCACAATGCGCTCGTCGTGCTCCGTCGCATCAGCACCGCACATTTCCACGTCCCCCATATCACGAGGATGCCGACCAACGTCATGCCAGCCATGCGCCCGGAAGTTCTGGCGGGATCTTCATACGTCGCCAGCAGAGAAAGTATGTT
>CAIYUV010000216.1 GCA_903929475.1 uncultured Spartobacteria bacterium | reverse complement strand
GATTTCGCCGACGCGAGCAGCGTCAATTTTCCAACGGGGAAATTGCGCTTCTCAAGAGTCTTCATCATCTCGACTCCGACGGCTCCAGTGGCTCCAACGATGGCTACATGCAGGTTCTTACTCATAATAGAAAGGGCGCGGAAATTAGCGGGCGCGCTGTGGAGTGCAAGTGTCCGCGTGTCCGACTTTCACTCGAAGATGGGCTGGAGAACTACGGCCCGTCCTCGGCGCTTTTCTTCGTGAAGCGTCCGAAACGCCACGCGAGCGCAGGCAATACGAGGAGGTTCAGCGCAGTGCTGGTGATCAGACCGCCGAGGATTACCGTGGCCATCGGGCCTTCGATTTCACGACCTGCCTCCCCGCTGCCGAGTGCGAGTGGGAGCACGCCAAGTGCGGTCACGAGGGCAGTCATCAAAATCGGCACGAGTCGTTCGCCTGCGCCTCGCGCGACGGTTTCAAGCGTCCACGGCGCGCCGTCAACTTCCACGAGATGCTCGTAGTGCGAGATGAGCATGATGCTGTTGCGCGTGCTGATGCCGAAGAGTGTGACGAAGCCAACCCACGAGCCGATGGACGTGGAGCCGCCACTTGCAAAAACCGCGAGCACACCGCCGACGAGTGCAAATGGAATGTTCGCCAGCACCAGCCCGACGTGGCTTGCACGACGGAAGACGAGTGAAAGAAGCAGCAGGATGCCGGCGAATGCGACGGTAAAATGGATAACAAGTTCGCGTTTCGCCTTCTTTTGCTCCTCTGCGGCTCCGCTCCATTCCACATACACGCCAGCGGGGAGTTTCACTTTTTCCTCCATGCGTTTGCGGGCCTCGGCGACGAACGATGTAACATCGCGCTTCTCAACATTGCACGTCACCGTCTGGCGTCGGCGCGCGCCATCGTGCTGGATACTCGGACGTCCGTTCGTAAGTTCCACGTCAGCGAGCTGGCGCAGCGGCATCCGCAGGCCGTCGCCATTCGTGAGCAGCAAATCGCCCACCGCCTCGGGATCGCGGCGCGCTTCGTCGGCGAGGATGACTGCCAGTTCGTGAATGCGGTTGCCGCGAACCATCTGGGCGACATCCGCGCCTTGAAAGGCAGTCTCGACCGCATCGAGAACTTCGAGCGGGCGAAAGCCGAATTGTGTGAGCCGCTCTGGTCGTAAATGCACGGCAAGCACTGGTGCGCCAGGCGGCGCCTTTACTTGCACGTCGGCCTTTCCTTTCACGGCGGAAAGTTCGGCGGATATTTTCTTCGCCGTTGCATCAAGTTGATCGAGGTCCTCGCCGAAAACATTCACAACAACCGCCGCAGTCTCGCCGGAAATGGTCTCGCCGATGCGGTCGCCGAGGAAAGTCATCACCTCGCTTTGCACCCCGGGAAAATCCTTCAGCAAGTCGCGCAGAAACGCCTGCGTCTCCACCTCCTCCTCCGGCGTCGTGCCGCGCTTCAGCTCGACGTGAAACTCGCTCTGGCTCGGCGGAAATGTATCCTCGCCCGCCTCTGCACGTCCAATCTGCTGCTCAACCGTGGCGATGTGCTCGTTGGCGAGCATCATGTCGGAAAGCAGCTTCCCCGTGCGCAAGGATTCTTCGAGCGACATGCCGGGCCGCGCCTTCATTCCGATAACGAAATGTCCCTCGCGAAATTCCGGCATCAATTCACCACCGAAGAAAGGCACGAGCGCGCACGCACCGGCAACAAGCGCGAGCGCACCCGCCACCGTGAGCAACGGCCAGCGTGTGAAAAACAGCACCCAGTCACGATGGACTATTTTCAAAAACCGAACCCAGCGCGGCTCCTCGTGCGCCTTTGCCCGGCTCAGAAACACAAGCGACATCGCAGGTGTGACCGTGAGCGCCACGCCGAGCGACGCCATGATCGAAAGGATGAAAGCAACACCGAGCGGACCGAAGAACCGCCCTTGCAGACCGGACATCGTGAGAACCGGAAGAAAAACCACGGCGACGATGAAAGTGGCATAGACCACCGAGTTGTTCACTTCGAGCGACGCATCGAGCACCACGCGCCACAATGCACGCGGCTGCGGCAGCGCGGCGTTTTCGCGCAGACGGCGCAGGATGTTTTCCACGTCAATGATCGCATCGTCCACCACCACTCCGATGGCGACGGCGAAACCGCCGAGCGTCATCGTATTCAGCGAGACGCCGAACCAATCGAGAATCAAAACGGCAGTGAGCAGCGAGAGCGGAATCGAGACGAACGAGATGAATGCGATGCGCAGATCGAGAAGGAAAAAGATGAGCACGATGCCCACGAGCGCGCCACCGATGAGCAGCGAGTTCTGCACATTGCCGAGCGCCGTTTCGATGAATGTCGCCGGACGATGCAGGTGGTCATAGACCTTGATGCCTTTGCTCGCGAAGATCGGCTTCAAGTCAGCCAGCGCCTCCTCCAGCGCGTGAGTGACGGTGAGCGTGTTTGCTCCGTATTGACTGCTCATCGTGATGAGCACGCCGGGGCCGCCCATAATGAGCGTCTCGCCAAATTTCGGCTCGGCACCGAGCTTTACGACGGCCACGTCGCGCATCCGCACAACCGGCGTTCCCTTGCGCACGACGACTTCGCCGAGTTCCTCCGGCGTGAACATCTGTCCGTCCGTTTGAATCACGACGCGCTGCGCAGGTGTCTCTATGAAGCCCGCGCCACGAACGCCGGTGGCGAGCTTCGCGGATTCGAGGATGTCCGTCATCGTGAGGTCAAACGCCGCAAGTTTTTCCGGCAGCACCTGCACCTGAAGCTGCTCGACTTCCCCGCCAAATACGTTCGCGTGCGCAACGCCGGGCACTGCAAGCAGGCGCGGCTTCAACGTCCAGTCCACGAAGGTGCGCAGATCACGGCCCGACATTGTTTTTGAAACGAGGCCGATTTTTAAAAGGTCCATCGTCGAGGATGTAAGCGGCGAGAGCGTCGGTGCGCGGACACCGTCGGGAAGCTGGCGAGAGAGTGTGCCGAGTTTTTCCGCGAGCGCCTGTCGCGCGATGTAGATGTTCGAGCCGTCCTTGAAAACTGCGGTGACGACGCTGAGTCCCTGGATGCTCTCCGAGCGCACGGAATCCAAATCCGACGCACCGTTCACCGCGCTCTCCACCGGGCGCGTCACGAGCACTTCGACCTGCTCCGCTGAAAGCCCGGGCGCCTCCGTCTGGATCGTCACCTGTGGCGCGACGAATTCGGGAAACACATCGAGCGGCGCGCGCGAGGCGATGTAGCTGCCCCACACGAGCAGTCCGATTGCGAGCGCGATGACGATGCCGCGATGGCGCAGGGAGAGCTGGACGATGAAGCGCAGCATTTAGTCCGGCTCCCCGCCGCCCTGTGCTTTCAACTCCTCGGACAACAACGACTGCGCACCCGTCACCACGAGCAGATCGTCCGATTTTATGCCGCCATCACCTGCGATAAACCAGCCCCTCTCCCCATCGAGCGGCGTGTCGAGCGTGACGGGTTTGCGGACAAACTTTTCCTCCGCTTCCTGCACATAAACCCATGCGCGCCCATCGTGACGGATCACGGCTGCGCGCGGCACTGCGAATCCGGCGCGCGGCTTCTCCGGCAGTTCGAGCCACGTGGTGAGCGCCATGCCGGGGCGCAGCGGGAATGGTGGTTTGTCCACGCGGAGAATGAATCCCTGCGCCTGCGTCTTCGCATCCACATCGGCGGCGGAGGTGATGCTCTGTGTCTCGATGGGCTGCTGCTCGCGTCCCATCACGATCACGCGCGCGCTTTTCGGCAGCACTGCCAGCGCGTCGCCGGGCAGGATGTCCACACGAATGAGCGCAGTGTCGCCATGCACGAGTTGCTCGACGAACTCACGGCGCTTCACCGCATCAAGCGCGGCGAACACCTGGCCCCATTCGAGCAGCGCACTGCGGCGCAATCCGTCGGCCTTGATTTCATCGGCGCGGAACTGCGCCTGCGCCGTCTCCGCAGCCTTGCGCGAAGTATTCTCACCGGCTGCGAGCAATTTTTGTGTGCGCTCATTTTCCGCGCGTGATGCGTCGAGTGCGGCCTCGGCGGCGGCGAGTTCGCCATCGAGTGTGACGAGAGGCGCGGGGTCGAGCACGCGGCCAAATGCGATGCGCTGCGGCTTCAACTCGGCCTTCTCCGGCTCGGCTTTGTCAATGTCGAGCGCCTTCCATTTTTCCTTCTCAAGCTTCACGACAAAGTCCTCCGGTTTTTCCTCATCTTCCTTTGGGGCACCCTCCGCCGGCTCCTCGGCGCGCGGCTTTTCCTTTTGTTTGCGCACTCCGATCCAGAGCGTCCAGCAAAGCACTAGCAGAATACATGCGGTGAGTAAAATGTGCGCGAGCCTTTTCATTTTTCGAGCGGTGATTGCGTGGCTTCCTCCAAGTCGCCGAGCGCTGCTTGAAGCTCGAGAAGCGCATCGAGCCGCGAAACCAGCGTGGTCGCCTGCTCAACTTGCGCGCTGAGCAGCGCCAGCCGGTCGCCCTCGCCGGCGGTGACGAGGCGCTGTTCGGATTCGAGCTGTTTCTTTTGCTCGTCGAGCATCGCGTCGGTGGTGGCGACTTTCGCACGCGCGGAGGTCACGCCTGCGGCGGCACGGTCGCAATCGGCAAGCACCTTCGCCTGCACCGAGTTAAATTTTGCCGCGGCCTCTTGTCGCTTCGCCTCGGCTTCGCCGATGAGTCCCTTGTTCTGATTGAGGATTGGCAGCGTCAGCCCGATGCCGAGCGCCCATTTGTTTGCGCCGCCGTCGAGCTGGTAGCCGGGGTTGAGGTGGATGTCCGGGTATTGCTTTGCGATTTCAAGTCGCAGTGCAGCTTCCGCAGCCGCGTAGTCTGCAAGCCCCGCAAGCACGTCCGCGCGATGTGTGAGCGCAGCACGGCGGTGTGCGGTGTGCTTTCCCGGCTCACCTTCAAACACTGCGAAAGAAAATTTTGCTCCGGACAGCCCGGCAGTGCCCATGCCCAGAGCCTCCGCGAGCGATGCCCTCGCTATCGCTGCACCTTTCGCCGCGTCGGATTCCTGCAGGCGAATTTGCGCCTGTAGCAATCGCGGTTGCGCGGTCTCACGCCGCGACGCCGCGCCTGCGTTGATGCGCTCGTCCAGCAACTTCAGCACTTCGTTTTGTTTTGCAACGGCCTCCGCCAGCAGCGCCGCCTTGCGCTCCGACGCATACAAATTGAGCAGCGCCTTGCGCACACTGGCCCGCACTTTCCATGTCGCCTCGATGACGTGCGCCGCCGCTGCGTTGGCTTGTTCGCGCGCCACATCCATCCGGTGCGAACGCTTGCCGGCCGTTTCAAACGTCCAGTCGAACTCCACCCCGTAGGTCCCCGCAACCCAGTCCAGCGGCGTGATGATCTGCGGTGAAAGCGCGATGGTCGGATTCGCTCGTTCGCCCGCCGTGCCGATGGCTGCCTTCGCCGTCTCATACTGCGCACGAGCGACGGCAACGTCCGGATGTGTGCGCACGGCTTCGTGCACGAGCGCCTTCAACGTCCACATCTTTCCCGAAAGACTGCGGCTGCTGAGTTGCGCCGCGCTCTTCGCAGCGTCGAGAGGTTTCGCGATAAAGTGCATGCATCCCGCAGTGGAAAGTGCGAGCGAAGCGGCGAGCAGGAGTCGGCTGTTCATTGGGGCAGCAGGATGTCGAGATGGAGCGTCATCGGGTAGTAAAAAAGCTGTGGCACACCGATTCTCGGAATCCGCGCTCGCAGAACTCCGAGAATCGGCAGCACCACCACATTTTGGAAATTAGAAAGGAAAGTTGAAACCGGGTCGGACGTTGAATACGCGATCCGTATCGTAGCCGACGCTTACGAAGACATTGAAGTGCTCCGAGAGCGAATACTCCGTGGCGACAGCCCCGGCGAACGTTCCCTTTTGTCCCGCCTCTGGCTTAGTATTGCCAAAGACTTCACCAAAGACGCTCCACTTCGGTGTGATCTTATATTCCGCAGAGAAGTCATAGATGAATTCGTTTTTGCGATATGGCTCGCCGGGCGTCTGCCCAAAGAAATTCACGCCGAGGTTGAGGTTGAAAAGCCAGTTCCCGAATTTTTTTCCGACGATCACATACGGATAGTAGTCATATTCGCCAGTGCCGATGTCGCGGTTGTGAGCCGTGGGCACTTTCAATTTGAAGGCCAGCACGATGGCCGGCACCCAGCTTTTCTCGTCATCAAGCTGGATCATGTAGGACGGCGTGATCTCCAAATCGCCCATGCCGTGAAAGCTCTTGCCATCCTTCGGGTGTTCCCACTGCTGGAAGAACGGCTCGATCAAAATCTCAGCGCGATCCGTGATCCCATACTCGAACTGAGTGAGGGAAAAAGCCGTCCTTCCGTCTGGAGTGTGCTCGAACTGAACGGAGTTGCTGATTAGTCCTTCGCCCTTCTTGCCGAGTTCAGCAGTCTCGGTTTCGAGCACAGTGTCAGCGTGCAATGGAGCAGCGAGCGCGCAGGCGGTAGCGGTTGTTGTGAGGAGTAAGCGGAGTTTGGATGTGTTGTTCATGCGTTCCCTTTCTGCACTAGGCACTAAACAAACCGCCCAAACAGCGAGTGACACATCGCTCATATTCAGCGCTGGATGAATTGATGAAATGAAAGCGCCGCTGCGCACCCAGTGGGCACGGCAGCGGCGCAACGGAGAGTATTTTACTTCCGGGCTATTTTTCCTCCGGCTTCACTTTGCCGTCTTCGAGAAACTCCACCTCGGTGGTCCTGCCCTTCGCATTCACGTAGGCCGCCTCGTAGGTCGTCACGCCGTCCTCCTTGATTTTTTGCACGCGAGAAATCTTCGCGCCCTTCGCATTTTCCTGGATCGCCTTGCGCGGCGCCTCGGGCACGGAATCGAGCTGCACAGTCTCCTCTTCGCCCTTCACTTTACCATCGGCGGTCACTGAAACTTCGTGATCCGGCTTTCCCTCCGCGCTGAGCGCCGCCTCATACACAGTCACCTTGCCATGCTTTTCAACAGAGACCTTGCCGATCTTCATGCCGTTGTCGGCGGCGTATTTTTTGAGCGCCTCGGCGGCGGCAGCGGGTGCTTTGTTCATGCCGGGGATTTTTGCAGCGTCCTCCGCGCGGGCGGCGACGAGGCTGAATGTGCAGACGCATAAAGCAGCCAGTAATGAGCGTGTTTGTTTTTTCATAGGACGTAACAATGCACGAGGCGCGTAACGGAACGCAAACTTTCGAATGAACGTCTCGTCAGGGAGACTTCGCCTCGACCTGAACAACTCGTCATTGCTTTGTTCATCCCATCATCTTTCCGCAGTGGTGCTATACACATGCACCGCTTGCAGCAATAAACACACAGCCTCAACCCACACCCAATGCGCATCCTCATCGTGGAAGACCAAAAGAAAATGGCCGCCTACTTGCGCAAGGCATTGCGTGAATGCGGCCACGCAGTTGACGAAGCGCACGATGGCGACGATGCCCTCAGAATGGCGACGATGCAGCCCTACGATGCCATCGTCCTCGACATTATGCTGCCAGGGCGCGACGGGCTCAGCGTCCTCAGCGCCCTGCGCCAAAAAAAAGTCAGCACCCCCGTGCTCATCCTGTCCGCTCGTGGCGAAACCTCCGAGCGCATTGAGGGCATCAATCTCGGTGCCGACGATTACATGGCCAAGCCGTTTTCGATGGAGGAACTCGTCGTCCGCGTGAATGCCCTCCTCCGCCGCGCTACAGGCGAGCGCACAAATGCGCTGAGAGTGGGCAACCTCGTCCTGAGCCTGAAAACCCGCGAAGTCATGCGCGGAGAGCGCAAAATCGAACTGACCCTGCGCGAGTTTGGACTGCTCGAATATCTCATGCGCTCGGCGGGGCGGACTGTCACACGCGCACAGTTGCTCGAACACGTTTGGGGACATGATTTCGATGCAGGAACCAAGGTCGCGGAAGTCTATATCCAGCGCGTGCGCAAAAAAGTGGACGGCGAAAAAGAGCCGCAACTCATTCGCACGGTTCTCGGCCTCGGCTATAAAATGAGCGTCTGATGAAAAACTGGTCGCTCGGTGGACGGATTGCGTTTTGGTCTGCGATACTCTTCGCAGTTGCCGGACTCCTGCTCGGAGTCGTCACGACATGGATCACCTATGAAGGCGAAGTGAAGTCCCTGGAAAGCGAGCTGACCGAGGATGCCGAGCAATTCTTTTCTATATTGGAAAAGCATCATGCTCCCGATGCTCAGAGCATCGCCAAAACCATCAAAAAGATGGAGCCGGATTTTCTCATCCAAGCTGCCAAGCCCAACGGCGAATTGCTCTACCGCACGCCAAAGCTCGGCACGCTCGACATCTCCGGCCCTGATGGTTTTCACACCGTTCATTCCAGCGAAGGCAACTTGCGCGCCGGTGCATTTCCGCATCAGAATCTGATCGTTTTCATCGCAGCTCCAATGAGCAGCGTGGAATCAGTGACTCACAGTGTTATCGTGAGCTATGTCATCGCCCTGCCCGTTGTGCTCATCTGCATCGTTTTGGGCGCTCACTGGCTCGCCCGCAAATCGCTCAAACCCGTGCTCGACATCACCAGCGCAGCAGAGCGCATCAGTGCCGAGCAACTCGATCAGCGCCTGCCTGTGCCACTCGCACGAGACGAAATCGCGCGACTCACCGTGGTTCTGAACGCCACCTTCGACCGCCTTGCCGCCAGCTATCAACAGGCCGTGCGCTTCAGCGCCGATGCCTCCCACGAACTCAAAACCCCGCTCGCACTCATCAGCATCACACTCGAAAGCCTGCTCCGCCGGACAGACCTTCCCGCTGATGCACAATCAGAAATTTTGGAAGTGCTCGACGACACCAGCCGACTCTCCACCATCTGCCAGAACCTGCTTCTGCTCTCGCGCGCGGACGCGGGCCGGCTTCAACTCGACCGCCAGCACGCCGAACTCCGCGCAATCATCGAAGCCGCGATGGACGACGCACAGATTCTCGCCGAACCGAACCGCATCACGATCACCGCCGAGTTGCCGCCGGATGCAGCAGGCACACTCGACCCACGCTGCGTCACACAAATCTTACTCAACCTTCTTGAGAACGCAGTGAAATACAACCAGCACGAAGGGCTTGTGAGCGTTTCGCTGTCCCTCACGCCAAACGACTTCATCATCCGCATCGCAAACACAGGCCCCGGCATCACGGCAGAACACGCGGCGCAAATCTTCGAGCGTTTCTTTCGCGGGGATGACAGCCGGACGGATTTCGGTCACGGCCTTGGCCTCAGCCTCAGCCGCGAACTCGCCCGCGCACACGGCGGCGATCTCGTGCTCGAATCGAGCAATGCTGAGTGGACTGTCTTTCTCCTGACGCTCCCGCGCGATGGGGACAAAGAGGCAACACCTCTGTCGGGGACGTAGGCACTACTCCCTCAATGCGACTCCGAGTTGCGAGGTAAGCCGCTGTTTGAGCTTCGTGTGAGCCGCGTTCACCTCGTCTGCGGTGAGCGTGCGCTCAGGGCTGCGGTAGGTGAGCGAATAGGCGAGCGACTTTTTGTCGGCGGGCACTTTCGCGCCGGAGGCATCGGTAAAAACATCGAACAACTCCACGCCGGCGAGCAGCGGCTCCTTCGCGGATACGAGCGTGCGCTCGACCTCTGCATGAGCGAGCGAAAGCGGTGCGAGCATCGCGATGTCGCGCGTGGTCGCTGGGAAGCGTGGGATTTCACGGTATTTTTTCGCCGCATCCGGCACGCTCAATTTCCACATCGCTGCGAGATCAATTTCGGCAAAGAGAACCGACGCGGATGCATCGAGCGCACGCGCATCAGCGGGCCAGAGCTGGCCGGCAAATCCCACGGGCTTGCCTGAGAACTCAATGACGAGCGAAAGAGCGAGCGCGGGATTGCTGTCCGATTCGAAAGTGACACCTTCGCCGAGCACGGCGGAAAGCTGGCTTTTCAGATCGAAAATATCCGCCGCCCGTCCCTCGCCCGCCCGCCATGTGCGTTCGCCCAACGGGCCGCTGAGGACGACGGCTGCATGAAGAAATTCCTCGGGCCGGCGTGTGGAAAATACGCGCCCGATTTCAAACAGTCGCACGCTCGTGCCTCCTGCGCGGAGATTTGTCGTCACCGCTGTGAGCAGTCCGTGCAGCAAATGCGGACGCAGAACGACCTGATCATCGTTCATCGGATTTTTGACACGCTGGAGACTCTCCGGCGCAGTCTGCGTATAGGCCAGACCGAGCGGTTGCGCTGGCACGAGCGTGATGCTCCGGGCTTCGTGCAAACCTTGCGCGACAAAAGCACGGCGCAGTATCATTGCACGGTCGTAGTTGCGATCCGTCGCGCTGGCCCCTGCAAAGCGTGCAGTTGTCTTCGCAGGGATTTCGTCCATGCCAACCACACGGGCAATTTCCTCAATCAGATCCACTTCGCGCACAAGGTCCGCGCGAAAACTCGGCGGCTGCCAGCCATCGGCGACTTTCACGCAGCCAAAGCCTGTGAGGATTTGAGCGATGCGATCATCGCTTACAGAAATACCGAGCAAAGCTGCGACACGCGTGGAGCGAAGTGCGATAGCGGCGCGTGGCACATTCCTCTGCGCAAGAATCGTGGAATGACCGGCCTCGGCGGTGAGCGAAACAGCGGAAGCTCCGCAGATTTCAGCGATGTATTTTGCAGCACACAGCGAGGCGCGATCCACGCCATCGAGATGGACTCCGCGCTCGAAGCGGTAGCTCGAATCACTCGAAAGACCAAGCCGCCGTGACGTGCGGCGGATCGTAGCGGGATCAAAATACGCGCTCTCCAAAATAATCTCGGTCGTAGTCTCGGTGACTCCGCTCTCCGAGCCACCCATCACACCCGCGAGCGCCACGACTTGCGCGTCGTCGGCGATGATGATGTCCTCTGCCGCAAGCGTGTAACTTTTCCCATCGAGCGCGAGAAATGACTCCCCTGCCACCGCCTGCCTCACGCGCAGCTTGCCGCGCAACTTGGCAGCATCGAAAACGTGAAGCGGCTGTCCGCTTGCCATCATCACGAAATTGGTCACGTCCACTGCGGCGTTGATTGCACGAAGGCCGATGCTTTCAAGTCGCGCACGCAACCATTCGGGACTCGCGCCAACTTTCACGCCAGTAATGCGTCGAGCCGTGTAGTAGCATGGTGCACTGCTCTCGACTGCGACAGTCGGCGCTTCGCCAGCAATCACAGGATCGCTTGGTCCTGCCGGGCGAGTTAGCGTCTTGGCAGTGAGCGTTGCGATTTCCACAGCGATGCCCGCGTGGCTCAGCAAGTCGGGGCGGTTCGGTGTGATTTCCAAATCCAGCACGGTGTCGCCGGGAAACAACTCGCCAATCGGGGCGCCGATGCGCGCATCTGGCGATAGGATCAACAGGCCATCGGCGTCCTCGGCGAGTTGCAGTTCCTTCGCGGAGCAGAGCATCCCGTTGCTGTCCACACCACGCAGCTTACCTGCTTTGATTTTGAAATCGCCCGGCAACTCCGCGCCTGGCAATGCGCACGGGACTTTGTCGCCGACCTTGAAGTTCTTCGCTCCGCATACGATCTGGCGCGGCGTGCCGCTGCCGTCATCCACGGTGCAGACGCTGAGGCGGTCGGCGTTCGGGTGCTGGATGGATTCCGAAATCTTCGCGACAACTACGTTGGCAATATCGCAGCCAGTGCGCGCAATGCCTTCGACCTCGACACCAGCCATCGTGAGTAAATCCACAAGTGCAGGCACGGTCGGAGGGAGTTCGACGAGTTCACGGAGCCAGTTGAGAGATGTTTGCATAAAGGATTTGAACCACTAAGACACGAAGGACACTAAGAAAGCGGCAGGCGGAGGGCACGGCGGCGGATGCCGTCCTTAATCAGCGCCACGTTGAAGTTGATTAGAAAACCGAGAGGTTTGCCGGCGTGTTTGAGGTAGCTGAGAATCTGTGCCTCATGGATAGGCAGGGTCGCTTCCACAGCCTTTAGTTCGAGAACGATTTCATCGGCGACGAGAATGTCCATACGGTATCCGCAGTCGAGTGCGACACCCTTGTAAGTCACAGGCATTTCTTTTTGCCGTTCGAATTCGATCCCTCGCAGTTTGAACTCATGACACAGCGCCATCTCATAGGAGCTTTCGAGCAAGCCAGCGCCGAGCGCGGAATGCACAGCGAACGCAGCATCCACAATTTCCTTCGCCAGAATCTCAAGAGCCTCGCGGTCCATTCGCTTCGTGTTCTTTGTGTCTTCGTGGTTCAATTTCAGAACTGCGCGAGGAAGCGCTGGTCGTTGTTGGTGAAGTAGCGGATGTCCGGCGTGCCGCTCATGATCATTGCGAGGCGGTCGAGTCCGAAGCCGAACGCGAAGCCTGTGTATTTTTCCGGGTCAAATGCACGGTCGCCGCGCTTGGTGTTCACGGCTTCGAGCACGGCGGGATCCACCATCCCGCAGCCGGCGATTTCCAGCCAGCGGTCGGTCGCGCCTAGCATGGATGTTTTGATGTCCACTTCGTAGCTCGGCTCGGTGAATGGGAAAAAGTGCGGGCGGAAGCGGAACTTCGCGTCGTTGCCGAAAAGCTCGCGAAAGAAAAACTCCAGCGTGCCTTTTAAGTCCGCGACGGAAACTCCCTCGTCCACATAAAGCCCCTCCATCTGCGTGAATTGCGCGAGGTGCGTCGCATCAATTTCATCGCGCCGATAGGCGGCACCGGGCGCGATGATGCGCACGGGCGGCGCGGCTTTTTCCATCGTCCGAATCTGCACCGTGCTCGTGTGCGTGCGCAGCAGGCGACCATCGGCGAAATAGAAAGTGTCCTGCTCGTTGCGCGCTGGATGATCGGCGGGCGTGTTCAGCGCGTCGAAGCAATGCCACTCGGTCTCGATGTCCGGTCCGTCGGCAAGCGCGAAGCCCATCCGGCGGAAAATCCCCGTCGTGCGATCCAAAAGCTGCGTGATGGGATGCAGCGACCCTTTTCCCGCAAACGAAGTCGCAGTGCCCGGCAGCGTCACATCCACACCGGCGAACACAGCCTTGTCTGCATCCGCGAGCAGCGCGGCCTTTCGTGTATCGAGTGCTGCTGTCACGACAGCGCGCACATCATTGAGCAGTTTTCCGATGCGCGGTTTGTCGTCCTTGGAAAGATCCTTCATCCCTTTGCTGAGCGAGGTGAGCGTGCCCTGCTGGCCGAGAAATTTCACACGCGCGAGGTCGAGCGCGGTTTCATCGGCGGCGGCTGCGATTGCGGCGATGGCTTCTTCGCGGAGTTGGTCAAGTTGTGCGTCCATGTGAAAAAACGGGCGCTGCCTTTGCCACAAGAAACCGGAAAAGGCACGAAAAGGTTTTTGCGCCGGTTGCTCTGTCCACCGGCGGACAGGAGTATAGCAAGACTGTCACCTATAAGTATTGGGCAAGAAGGGTATGCCCCTGTTACGTTTCTTCGGCTTGAATCTTGAAAACAATTTTACCGCTCCAGAGAGCGCGACTCCCATCGTGAATACACCTCCGACTCACAGGCCCCGCAGCATTAGTCTCACGGAGAAAATCACCGCGGTAATTTTACTCGCCGCCTTTGTGGTGCTTCGCATCAAGCTTGCATATTTGGAGCATTCAAATTCCGACGAGCCCCAGCACCTCCACGTCATTTGGGGATGGGCGAATGGCTTCGTGCCATATCTCCATTTTTTCGACAACCATACCCCGCTGTTTCATTGGTTGTTCGCCCCGGTCTTCCGCTCTCTCGGCGAACGTTCGGACATCCTTTATCCGATGCGGCAATGGATGCTGCCTCTGTTTTTAATCTCGCTGTTGTGCATCGCCCGCCTTGGCGCGCTGCTGTGGTCGCCACGTGCGGGTTTATGGGCGGCAGTGTGGGCCGCTTTTTACCCGCCAATTTTCCACATGATGGGCGAATGCCGCACTGACACGCTGTGGACGATGCTATGGCTGCTCGCCCTGACAATCTTTCTTGGCGGACGTGTCACTCCATTGCGCTGGCTCGTCGGCGGACTTGTGTTGGGAGCGGCGTTTGCGACTTCGATGAAGACGACGCTATTGCTGCTCATGTTGCTCCTTGGCGGATTGGGCGCGCGGCTCCTGATTCCGCACGCTCAATGCGTTCCGTTTCGGAAAATAGCACTCAGTGTATTGATGGCATTGATCGGGGTATGCATTATTCCGGGGGCGTTCATCGCATTTTTTTGGTCACACGGAGCCTTGAAGGAAATGTATTATTGCGTGATCGAACACAACACGATCCCCGGCACACACACACCGGCGAGGATACTGAGGCATTTAGTTTCGTATTATACACTATGGCTGCTGCCGATGGCGGGATTGCTCTGGTGGCTTAAAAAACATCCCAGCTCGGAGCCTGCACGCGATGCGCGACGCATCACTCTCATCATCGCGGCGTCCGTTTTTTTCCCGCTCCTCCACAGCGTGTGGGTGGTGATGACATCGCAGGACTATGTGCCGTGGCATCCACTGGTGCTTGTTCTAGTGGCTCCCGTTGCGCTTGCGGCATTTGACTGGCTGGCTGCCATGACCAAGGGCTGGCTTGCTCCCGCTTTGCTCGGGGTCATCCTTGTTGGCGGAGAAGTGCTCTGGTTTTCAGCATACACTTTCAGACCGATTGGCAAATTCAACAGCCTCGACCTGGAACTGGCTGAAGTGCTGACGCTGACGAAGCCCGGCGACTTGATCATGGATTGCAAGGGCGAGACGATTTTCCGTGAAAGAGCCTACTATTACGTGCTCGAAACTTTAACAAATGAACGCCTTGCCCTCGGGTTGATGAAGGACGACATCGCCGAGACACTGGCGACAAAAGGGGTCGCAGTAATCTCGCACAACGAAAAACGACTGACCAAACAGGCGGAGGAATTCATCGAAGCCAATTACATCAAAGTCGGATCGTTGCATGTCGCCGGGAAAATACTTACCCCGGATGAAAATGGCGACTGCACCTTCACGCTGGCCGTGGGACAACGATACGCGGTCGTGAACGAGAAGGGCCCTATTTCCGGCACGCTCGACGGGCAGCCCTTGGATGGCCCGCTCATCATGACTGCCGGACAACACACTCTCCATCTCTCAGCCCGCCATAAACACGTGGCCATTGAGTGGGCACACGCCGCTGAACTGGGCTTTTCACCTTTTCATTTTCGTGATACAACCACCGCCATCTCCAAATAGTCATGCTAAAATTGTCACCTGACGACCGCATCCTGATGATCGCTCCGCACCCCGATGATGAATCCATCGGCGCAGGAGGTCTGTTGCAGCGCGCAAGAACGACGGGCGCAAAAGTCCACGTCATCTACGGCACCTGCGGCGACAACAATACATGGCCGCAGCGCGCGATGGAAAAGCGCTGGTTTATCACACCCACCGCACGAGCCCGATGGGGCGCACGCCGTCGCGAAGAAGCCCGGGGCGCATTGCGCATGCTCCTTGGCGACGACAACTGCGCCACTTTCCTGAACCTCCCGGATCAAGGAGTGACCTCCCTGTTGATGCGCGGCGGCGAAGAAGTCATCGCATCATTGCGGGAGGAGTTTTTCTCCACGCGCCCGACGATTTTAGTCCTCCCCACCCCCGATGATGCCCATGCGGATCACACTGCGCTTTATGTGCTCGCACGATTCGCCTTTGGCACGAGCATGAACGCGTGCCGTGTTCTTCATTACGGCGTCCACCGCAGCCGCCACAAAGCCCCGGCGCCGGAATGCAAATTGCGACTCACTGCGGAAGAGGTGGAGTTGAAAAAACGCGCCATTCTTTGCCATAAGACACAGATGCTGCTGAGCCGCCGCCGCTTCACGGCATTCGCGCGGACTGTGGAAAAATTCACCCTTGCTTCGCCCGCCGACATCCGGGCCAGCGACCACGAGATCGTGGAAAGCAGCATGGAGCGCGGCGCATTGAAAATCGTCGTCCGCACCGGGCGCGTCTCATTGCAAAGACGCCGCCTTTTCATCGCCGTGCAGAGCATCCCGGATCAAATCAACCGCTGCTCCATATTGCTGCCATCGCGCAGCGCCTGCGTGGAAGTTTGCGACGAGACTGGCAGACGCCTGCCCCGTCGTGCCACCGTGCGCGTCGAACATCCCTACGCCACCGTCCGGATGCCCCTCGAATGGCTCCAGCCGGTCGAGTCAGCCTTTGCCAAACTGCAAAGCAACACCATCTTTTACGACCGCTCGGGATGGCGCGAAATCGCACTTCCTGAAACCGAGCCTCAGCCCGCATCCGCAAAGCGAAAAGGCCACGGCTCCTCGGATGCGCACTTGCGGTAAAGGCGCAGGCCGCGAGAATGCGGCACACATCAAAGCCCGTGCAAGATTCCAACGACCCGCAGCCACCGCAGCAGCCGCAACGCCCGCAGATTATCTTCCGCATCCCCCCCAATGTGCAGCCGGTGCCGCAAACTCCGTTTCAGCGGCAGGAACCGAAAAAGGAAAGTGGATGGAAAAAGGCGCTCAGCCCCATTGTCTTCATCGGCGTGCTCCTGCTGAAGTTTGCCGCGAAGCTGAAGTTTCTCATCGTCCCCATTCTCAAATTTCTCCCGTTCATTCTGAAAACGGGTGGGTCCATGCTGATCAGCATTTGGATTTATACGATGATGGGGGGGTGGCAATTTGCCGCCGGGTTTGTGCTGCTCATCTTCGTGCATGAGATGGGGCACGTCGTCGCGGCACGAAAATTCGGCGTCCCGGCCACTGCCCCGATGTTCATTCCATTCATGGGCGCATTCATCGCACTGAAAGGCAGAATCCGAAACGCCTACGAGGAGGCCGAGATAGGAATTGGCGGGCCGCTGTGGGGCTCGGCGGGCGCGGCGGTCTGCCATGCCGCCGGGATATACTTAAACATCCCGCTGCTCGTGGCGCTGGCTTACAGCGCTTATTTTCTAAACCTTTTCAACCTCATCCCCGTCGGCCAGCTCGATGGCGGTCATGTGGCGCAGGCACTCAGTCCGTGGATGTGGCTGGTGGGTTTTGCGATCATGGTGTGGCTGGCTATTACACGCTTCAATTTCATCATCATCATACTGCTGTTTATGTCCCTGCCGCGCGTGCTGTCGCTTTTCCGCAAACGCACGGAAGAAGAGGAGCGCTTTTACGAAATCACCCCCGCACAGCGGATGAAGATGGCCATCATGTATTTCGGCCTCATCGGAGCGCTCGTCTATCAAATGCACGCCGCTGACGCGTGGCTCGCACCTTTTCACAAGCAGTAAAGCATCCGGCACGACAAGAGCATGGTGCCGAGCCGCACCGCCAAACTCCCAGAGCCGGAGAAACCAATCCCGACCGGCGCAAAGCGTTCACCTCGCAAAAAGCCGCGATTTTTTCCGCAGGGTGTAAACATTCCGCATTTGTGGATGGGCGTTTCCCCGCCCCGCCGGTAACTCCCTCCGGCTCTTCTAAAACTTTAAATGCTCCGCCTAAAACTTTAAATGCTCCGCCTAAAACTTTAGATGCTCCGTCTAAAACTTTAAATGCTCCGTCTAAAACTTTAAATGCTTCGTCTAAAACTTTAAATGCTCCGTCTAAAACTTTAAATGCTCCGTCTAAAACTTTAAATGCTTCGTCTAAAACTTTAAATGCTTCGTCTAAAACTTTAAATGCTCCGTCTAAAACTTTAGATGCTCCGCCTAAAACTTTAAATGCTCCGTCTAAAACTAAGTCCGAGCCGCCGGAAACCCCGTCCAACAGAGAAGATCCCGCCTTTTCCCCGGAAAAACCCTCCACCCACCCTACAAAAACCTCGCGCAAAGCCGCCAAGACGCAAAGACGATTCCATTCACCATGAAGACCACGAAGCACACGAAGAGGACGGCAGGGCGAAAGCAGCGGAGCCTTCATGTCCTTCATGCTCTTCATGGTAAAAAACCCCGCGCCCGTGCCCGCCAGTAAATGCCGTTTGCTTTCACCATGAAGGCAATGAAGCGGACGAAGAGGATGCACGAAAAAAACCTCCGCCCCCGCGCCCATCCCCTCCTGCCTTCCTGACTTCTTTAGAAAACCCAGGTGCGCCCTTTGCGGCTCCGCGCCTTTGCGCGAGAAAAATAACCTCGCGCCAAGCCGGCAAGCCGGCGAGCCGCCAAGCCGCCAAGCCGCCAAGTCCCGCACAAAGAATCTGCACGGCATCCAAAGCACAAATCCCCGCCACCACACCACACCCCCGCCGGATCATTCTTCACGAAATTTCCTCCGCCCCGCGCACAGGTGCCGACTATCTAGTTGCCCGCTCCCGAAATTTCCGCAAAAATCCCCGCCATGCACTTCCCACCCCGTGATTTTCCAGCCAATCCCTCGCCCATCCCCCCCCCCCTCACAAACACAACGATTCTGTTTGTGAGGCACTAGGTAGGCTGCTCGACCACGCCATGCCCAAATCGAAGCCACAATGGAAGCTGGTCACTGAGTATCCGATTACGGATTATCAGTGCGGTATCCGTGCTGGCGAGAAAGTGAGATTGCGACAGGAGCTTGTGGTTCGAGACCACAGCGGCGAGCCGACTCACGTTCACCACGCTGGCGAGATTTGGACGGTGTTGAGTGCTTCAGCAGAGCCGCCGGTAGATGTCTGGTTGAGACAGACTGACGGCGAGAGACACACATGGAGTGACGATGAAGATTTTTGGACTTGGTTTGAGAGAGTTGATGAGAATGAAGTCTGACCACGCGCTGAAGCGAACCCGGGGTGAGCATCGCAGTTGCAATCATTGCGTCCCGTGCGCCGGGTCGCTAAGCTTGTGGGCGTTAGGACACAATATGAAATACGCAGCCTCAATAATCATCGGGATATGGATGCTTTCTCGGCTTTACGCTCAACCTCTCTCTTCGGATAAAGAGCTGGAGTTTACTGGTCGTTGGGACGCGCACCTTCCAAGCACGGTAATCGGCACTGGGGCCTCCCGAATGCTTGTCATCAAAAAATTTGGCGACAAATACTATCTAACCACCATTCACGGAAATCGTAGAACCGTCGGGGTGAATGATGCCAAGCATATCTTTCAGACAACTACTATCGAGACTGGACCATACGTCATGTCGCGAGAAGGTGATCGGTTCGTCTATCAGGACGAAAAAAAGCAAACCAACTATTTGCAGATTGTCGTGGATAAGACGCGCACCAGTCTCAATGACGGCACCTATAATTATTATTGGGAGGACTCCAAACGGCCCTCCTGAATAACATGAAGGGGCAGGTGTTAGGCTGGAACGAGCGTCATATTGAGGGCTGAGGCTTGTTTTGGAGGTTGCAGGCGGCGGGCGTTGGTGGCGGGGGCTCCGCTCAACCGACGAACTCTAAAGCCCGAGCTTGGCGAGGACTTCGCCGAGGGCGGCTTTCCATTTTTCGTAGCCGGCTTTGGTGGGGTGGAGCATGTCGTTGAATTCTTCGCGTTTGCAGATGCCGTTGCCGTCGTCGAAAATGCTCCATGTGTCGCAAATGGTGAGGCGTTTGTCGGCTTTCACGATCTCGTCGAGCATGGCGTTGAGTTCTTTGATTTTCTCGGGGAATTTCCCGGCCTGTGCGCCGCGCGGCATGACGTGGTTGATGATGATGGGGACGCTGGAGTTCTGTTTTTGCAGCTCGGAGAGAATGGCTTTGACGTTGTCGCGCGTCTGCTCGGGGGTGCCGCCCTGGGCGAGGTCGTTGGTGCCGATGAGGAGGCTGACGGCCTTGGGGTGAAGATCCAGCACGTCATCCCTCAAGCGGTAGAGGACGCCGCGCGAGGTGTCGCCGCTGATGCCGCGGTTGGCGGTTTTCATTTTCGGGAAATCCTGCGCGAGACTGCCCCAGCCCTGCGTGATGCTGTCGCCGAGGAAAACGACTGCGCCCTGCTCGGCTTCGCGCTGGCGGTGGAATTCGATGCGGCGTTTGATCCACGTTTTCTGGAACCAGTTGTTGATTTGCACCGGGCCGGTGCCGGCGAAGGCGTCGAGCGAAGCGGGCAGGGCGAGCGCGGTGTAGGGGCTGACGGCGAGTTCGCTTTTCTGCGCGGGCTGGCCGCGTTTTTGGGCGAACATCCAAGGGAGCAGATTCGGCTCGGCAAAGGCCATCACCCATGAGTCGTGGGCGACGCCGGGATATTCGGTGTGAAAGACGGTGCCGCCCGCTGCTTTCAGTCCCTCGACCATGTCCTTGGTGCGGCTGGGCTTCACGACGCCATCGGCGAGACCGTGAAATGCCCACACGGGCACGGGCTTCGCGGCGGCGGCTTTCGTTTTATCCCCTCCCCCGCAGATGGGCACGGCGGCGGCGAATTTATCCGGGTAGCGCGTAATCAAATCCCACGTGCCGTAGCCGCCCATGCTGAGGCCGGTGACGTAGAGCCGGTCGGCATCAATGCTGAATTCTTTCTGCACGGTTTCGAGTGCGGCGAGCAGGAGCTTTTGCGGTGCGGAGGATTCGGCGGGCGCGGTGCCGGTGTCGCCGCCCCAGTCCATGTCCACCCACTTTTGGTCCTTCGGGCATTGCGGAACGAGGACGAAGGCGGGGAATTTTTCGCGCGCTTCGACGTTGGTGAAAAGACTGCCGCCCCATTTGAGCTGCGCACTGTTGTCGTCACCGCGTTCGCCCGCACCGTGAAGCAGGATGACGAGCGGGTATTTCTTCGCGGCGTCGTATTTGAGCGGCTGGAGCAGGCGATACTGAAGTTTGCCGCCTTCTGGAGCGGTGAAGATGCGTGCTTCGTAGTCTTCAGCGCAGGCGACATTAGCGAGAACAAGCATACCGAGGAGAGTGTGGATTTTCATAACGGGGCGCGGAGTCTGTGAAGAACACGCCCGCCGTGCAATGCCGAAAGACCGCCGTCGCGCGGGAGATAACAGGATCTTTCTTTGCGAAAATGTGGTGGCATGACATCCTTTCCTCGTCATGAAAACCCTCGGCTGCCTCATCGCAATCGCCCTCACAATCACCGCCAAGTCATTCGCACTCGATGTCAGCGATCTCCTCGCCGACGCCCAGCGCGCCTACATCCGCGGCGAGACAGGTGCGGCAAAGGAGAAGTTCGACCTCGTTCTGAAAATGGATCCCGAGAACCGCACGGCAATCATTTACAAGCGCCGCATCGCCGCCGAGGAGGCGCAGGAAACCGCAGTCAAAGGCCCGCCCAACGCAACGAAGGCGATGCTCGAGATTCTCACTTTGCCGAAGGTGCAACTCAGTGAGGCATCGCTCGCAGACGCGCTCGAATTTCTCCGGCAGAAGGGCAACCAGCTTGGCGGAGGGAAGGTCGCGATCAACTTCGTGCTCATGCTCGATGAAAAGGAAAAGGAAAAGAAGTTCACACTCTCACTGCAAAACGTGCCGTTCACCGAGGTGCTCCGCTACATCGGCGAACTGACGAATGTGCAATTCAGCTACGACCGCTTTGCCATCACCGTGAAACCAAAGACGACAGTCGTGGAAACAAAAGCACACGCGCCAGTTTCAACGGCAGTGAAAGTGAACGGCCTGTAGCGCTCAATAATACACACGGTCGAGATACAATCCCTCGGCGGGCGCGGCCAATGGCGACTTGATGCGACCTTTCGATGCAAGCAAATCCGCAATAAGGCCGAACGGCGCGCGCCCCTGTGCGATGCGCACGATGGCTCCGGTAAGAAGGCGCACCATTTTATAAAGAAAGCCATCCCCCTCGAAGGTGAGCGTGATGAGCGGCGCCCGACCGGTGACGCGGATTCGCGTGATCGTGCGCGTCGTGCTCGTTTCCTTCTTGCCGCGATTTGCGGCGAAGCCGGCGAAGTCGTGCGTGCCAACGAGCAGCGCAGCAGCAGCGCGTAGCGTGGCGATGTCAATCGGACGCGACGTGTGCCATGCGCGGCCAACTTCCATCGGGTGCATCCATCCATCGTTCCAGATGCGATAGACGTAGCGTTTTCCCCGTGCGTCGAAGCGCGCATGAAATCCTTCGCTCCCGCCACGCACACGCACGGCGCGCAAAACGCGAATCGCCGCAGGCAAATTCGCATTCAGCGCAGAGAGCCATGTCGCGGGTGGATATTTTCCTCGCGGAACGTCCACATGAGCAACCTGCCCGTGCGCGTGGACGCCAGAATCCGTGCGCCCGGAGCCTTGCACGCACACATCTTCACCGCAGATTTTAGCGAACGCTGATTCGAGCAAGTCCTGCACGGATTTTCCGCCCGCCTGGCTCTGCCATCCGGAAAACGGACGACCGTCATACGCAATGATGAGTTTGAGACGTTCGACCACGGCTACAGCACAAAGCTCTGTGAATCGAGCCAGCCTTGCAGGATGAGTTGAGCGGCGACTTGATCGATTACTGCGCGACTCTGCTTCACGTTTCGGCCTGCCTCGTGCAGTGATTTCTGCGCAGCGACAGTTGTGAGACGCTCGTCCCAAAGACGAATGGGACACGTCACGAGCGTGCGGAGTTTTTCGGCGAAAGCGCGCACTTTCTCCGCGGCGGGGCCTGTGGTGCCATCCATGTTTTTTGGCAGGCCGATGACAATGTTTCCGATGCCGCGCTCGGCGACGACTTGCGCGATGCGTGCTGTGGTGTCCGGCGTGTCCTTCACGGCGATGGTTTCGAGCGGGTGCGCGAGCATTCCGAGTTCATCCGAGATTGCGAGGCCGATGCGGGCGTCGCCGTGGTCAATTCCGAGTGCGCGTGTCATTGGAGTTCCGGCGGCACTTTGGCCACGAGGTGTTTGATTTTTTCCGCTTCGTGCCGGTTGCAAATGAGCAGCGCGTCGGCGGTCTCGACAACGATGAGGTCGCTCACTCCGAGCATCGCGATGCGGCGCTTCGATGTGGAGAAAATGAGATTGTTGTCCGCTTCGAGCGTGGTGATTTCGCCATTCGCGAAGTTGCCCGCTTCGAGCACCGGCAGATATTTTGCAAGCGCCGTCCAGCTCCCGATGTCATCCCAATCGAACGAACTCTCCACCATCAGCACACGCGCAGCTTTTTCCATGATGGCGTAGTCCACCGAAATCTTCGGCAGCTTCGGGAAAACATCGCGCAGCAACATCTCGAAATCCTCGCCTGCGTGCAGACGCGAAACGAACGTCCCCAGTTCCGGCGCGTGTCGGCGAAGCGCGCTGAGGATTGCCGGGATCGTCCAGATGAACATCCCCGCATTCCATCGGAAATTCCCCTGCCGCAAAAATTGCTCCGCCAGTTCCGCGTTCGGTTTTTCACGGAAGCGCACCACGTCATGCACTGCCGGTTCATCCTTCGACTCGGCGATTTTCACCTGCGGCCCCATCTCGATGTAGCCAAAGCCAGGGCACGCCCACGTGGGCTGGATGCCGATGGTGACAAGCTCCCCTGTTTGACGCGCCGCCGCCGCCGCAGTGCGCAGGGTTTTTTGAAAAGCAACCGCGTCTTGGATGAGATGATCCGCAGGCAGCACGATCATCGTCGCCTGCGCATCGCGCGCCGCCACCCAGCCCACACCAAGCGCGATGGCCGCAGCCGTGTCGCGCTTCGCAGGCTCAGCCACGATGTTTTCCGCAGGCAATGATTTCGCGAGGGCACGCACCGCAGCCTCTTGATCCGCGTTGGTTAAAATAAGGATATTCTTCGCAGGCACCAGGCCGTCGAGTCGGCGCAGCGTTGCTTCGAGCAGCGTCTCCGGGCCGAAGAGCGCGAGCAATTGTTTGGGCCGCGACTTGCGACTGAGCGGCCAGAACCGCTCGCCGCTGCCGCCGGCAAGAATGAGAACATAGAGTGAGGAAGACATCGCGCTTCGTGGTGTAGTGACGTTTGGAAGTAACGGATCGTTCGCGCGATGGGAAGATGCCTGTTCACATTTCGTCAATGGCGCAGACGGCTCAGTCCGTGCTGGACAGAAGCACACAATTTCGCATCTTCCCGCATGAGACTCATGGAAAACAAAGCACCGAGCGACAAGTTGAATTCATCCCTGCTCGCCGTCACGCAGACGGCGGTCGGCTGCGGCCTCGGCCTGCTTCTCGGTGGGAAAATGAGCCGCTCCGCGCAAAAAACCACGGCCTTCACACTCCTCGGCCTCGGCGCACTGCTCGCACTCCCCGCCATCGTGGACGCCGTCAGCGAACTCATCGCCGGCCCCGAAACCGAGCGCGGCGCAAAGAAGAGCCTAGACAGCATCCGCGACGACTCCGGCCTCCCCGAAGACGCCGAGGCGTTTTAAGCTGCGATTTCCTATAAGCTGAGCGCTTAGGAAATTTTTCCGAAAAATCTTTGACAGTAGCAGGAGGAGTCCTTTATGAACGCAGCATGACCTCCCAGTCATGCCACCAACTCAAAGCTTCCGTTCAAAGCTTCCGTTCAAAGCTTCCGTTCAAAGCTTCCGTTCAAAGCTTCCGTTCAAAGGGAACGGTTGAACTGGCGTCTTTATTTCCCGGTGCGTGCTGGGGATGCCTCCATCGCCTCGCTTCCCTCTCCGGTGCACGCTCTCCACATTCCAGACGCCGGGCTGACACTTCCAGCGCACGGTCTTCCATTGCAAGGTCGCCCTCCCTGCCTTTCCAGACGCCCAACTCCCAATGTAGGGACCCCCTCCCTACACTTCCAGACGGCGATCCTACACTTTCAGACGGCGATTTCCCTATTCAAGGAGCACCTCCCTACACTTCCAGACCCTGTTCCTACTATTCAATGACCCCCTCCTTCCTATTCCAGACCCCGCTCCTCCATTTCCAGACAGCCTCCCCATCCAGCAACTAGCATCCAGTCACCAAACACCAAACACCAAACCCACCATGCCACCAAATACACACCCAAAGACATCTCAGACGAATTGAGCGGCGTCATCGTCGTGCTCAATAAGTATCCCAGCCTCAAAATCGGCGACAAAACCCTCAAACCCGAAGAGGAAGAATGGACACGCGCATCCGTCACCGCGCTCAATAAGAGCATCACGGACGACATCCAATTGCGCGCCGACCTCGAAAGCCAGCTCGCCACCGTCAACAACCGTCTTCAGGACAACGCCCTCACCGGCAACGAAGTCGTCACCCGTGCCCGCAGCCTCATCCGGGGACAGTTCGGCCCCGACAGCGATGAATACGAAAAAGTAGGCGGCACCCGCGCCAGCGAACGCAAACCCTCCGCCAAACGCACCCCCAAGAAACCCACCTAACCCCACTCATTCCTGAAGCAGGAAGGCAGGAACCCAGAAAAAACCGCATCCAGCATCCAGTCACCAGTCACCAGTCACCGATCACAACCACTCCCACCATGCCCCTCCGCCGCCTCACACCCAAAGCCCGAGTCCTCCTCTCGCTGCTCGCCCTGCTCACGCTCTTCATCGGCATCCCGCTCTTGCTCCATGCGGTCGTGTCGGGTTGGTGGGAGGAAAAGCACGTGTATCAATACGAAGGCGACAGTGTCGCCGATGCGAGCGACTTCTCCGCTGCCAATCAAGGCCAGCTCAAAAACATGGCTGTAACGGCTTACGAACATCTCCTCGGAAAAATCCCCGCAGGACTGGCAAGCAGCAATGACCCCGGCGGACTCGGCCCCATCGTCGCGCCGGATACGAATGTGCAGGGAGACAAAGGCAGCCCCGGCTGGCGCATCCTGAACATCATCCGCCAGTGGGTGGTGGTGGATTACACTCCCGCCGATGGCAGCGGCACGGGAAAAATCCTCCGGCGGGTGATGAATGGCAATGTCCCCGCCGAGCCGGAGCAATACAGCATCACCGGCACCGGCCCTCGACAGATCGCACCCACCGCCTCGACAGCCAAAGATTTCACCGCCATCAATCTCGGGCAGATGAAAGCCGTGGCCGCTCCATTCTACGACCGCCTCGCCCAAGTCTATTATCCCTTCCCCTACCCGAAGCCCTGGGCCACCGACGGCGGCACTGCCAATGACTTCGCCACCACCAACCTCGGCCAGCTCAAACGCGTGTTTTCCTTCGATCTCGATGCAGACAGCGACGGTGACGGGCTGACTGATTTGCAGGAACTAACTTGGACAAAAAATCACCCCAACCAACCCTATGGGCGTGTTCTCAATCCCTTTGTAAATAACGCCGTGGATACCGACGGCGATGGCCTGACCGATGCCGAGGAGATGTATTACAAAGGAACGGATCCGGATAATCCAGATACCGATGGCGATGGCTTTAAGGATGGCGAAGACCGTTACCCGCTGGATAATCGCCAGAACGACGACATCCCGCCGAAGAACTTTGCCATCATGGATCTCACTGCGTCCCTTCCCGCCAACATGAGGAACACTTTCAACACGAATAATGTATCCATGGATGAAAGCGGCCAGATCGCTTTCTATGGCTATTCAGGGTTCGACTCCAAGAATCACGTCTATGTCTGGAAAAACGGGGCCATAGATGACGGAAAATCGGGTGAAATACCCTACGGTGTAAACGACCTTACTTGGACAACCAATGGGACGTCTTACCATAATATTTGGCGGCCTGCTGCCTTAGGGGCTTCTGGAAAACTTACTGGGGTCATTGAGCATGAGCAAACAACTGACGGGCAGGTAATGCGTAGTAAAACTCCATTTTCATGGAAGCCGGGTGACTCGCTTCCAAACGGATGGGATAGCGGCTCTGACGGTGACGCGGATCCTGATGTCGCCAGAGTTTCCATCAGCCCGAATGGAGCACACACCATTGGTTACCAGCATGGTGTTGGGGGTGGTGGCGTGTTTGTAGATGATGCCTATTCCACCTTGTTCCCGCCCTATTCTCCGGACGGATCTAGTGAGTTTTATCCTGCAGCTATCACGGACAGCGGGCACTTTCTCTTGAAAGGTAACGGAAACTTAAATGGCACCTACTACTTCGATGGAAGTTCTGTAGATGCTTTTCCGCTAAGTTTGCCAGTCAGTGCCAAGGGCGAATGGGCATCTTCCTACGGTCCAAGCATCCCCGGCGCAGGGTTTTTGGAGCGTCCATCGAACAACACGCCCAGCACCAGTTTTGCGATGAATGACAATCATCAATTCATCACGCGTGAGCCCAATGGCGATGCCAAATTCACCCAGCGAATTGGCGGCACATGGACCAGCATCCCCATCCTCGATCTCCTCAAATGGGATGGCAAACCTGCGGGAACCAAAGACGACTACGACAAATACAAAAACCAACTCAGCGGGATTACCCCCAAGCTCATCTCCAACATAGCTCCCTCCACAGCAGGCATCGTGATTAACGGGCAGACTTTTACCAACGGTGCCCCTCGGCAAATCTACTTCACGGCAAAAAAAGCAAAAGCAAACGCATCAGGCGGCCCTACAGATAGCAACGGCAATCCACTTTGGAGCGACACACAGGATTTCTTCCTCGATCTCATCCTGGATGACGCCGCTTCAACGCCGCCGCAGGGACACTACATCCTGAGGCAAATGAAGGTGCCCGACGGATGCAAGGCCACCGTGACTGCTCTTGCGGCAGGTGGCTTCGCAGCCGGAACGGTCGAGCCCAATGTTAGCGGAACAATAAAGGCAGCAGCCCTCCCGACTGTGGAGCTGAGGGAAGTTAGTTTCGATGGAGACAAATACTGGAAATTGCGCAGCGACCGGCTTTTTGGGGACCCCAGTGTGACCGTGGAATATAGCGCGCCTCACTGGCGAGATGTGAATGGGGACGGAAAGGCATCTACTAACTTCGATGACTTAGCCAATGGAGAGCGCAACTATCCCGTGGCGTTCACGCGAAACTCCAAGCCCAAAGTAAAGTGCAAGCTCAAGATCGTAGGGTTACCGAGCGGGATAAGCGTGAGCGTCCGCGCGTCTTCGCCGCAAGGGCCACAGTTCCCAGAGAAAGCAACCACGCTGTCGGCGAATGGATACTTGGAAATGTCGGAGTTTTCTGAATCTTCAACACGATGGCAAAACCATGTCCGCTTCTGGAGCGCTACCGGCAGCGAAACTTTTACCGCGACGGGTGATAATGCGTTTTCTATCGACTGGGAGATTAACGTCGGAGGTGGGGGGTGGGTGAAAATTGGACGGAGCAACCATACAGTATATGTCACTTTTGCCGATCCGATTCAGGCTGCAAACGAACTGCGCCGGGAGACGTTGTTCAACATCGGCTGCCGGAAGGCGCAAGGGTTCAGCGTGCCGAACAGCATCGTGCAAACGATCTGGAAGCAATACAGTGACCGCCATGTCGAGCGGGTGAAACCCTCAATGGGTGAACTCGATGGTGTGCCGATGGATTACTACAGAGACGGGGACGACACCCACATGGGTTCAGTCAACAATCAAGAAACGCCTGGGCTGCTCGCCCAAGGACACGGCGATTGCGCGGCCTGGTCGAGATTTTTGAAGGACGTGATCGGTGCGCAGGGGATAGCGGTTAGCCCGCCTCCCACTCGCAGCGAACCGGATGTCATTTCTCTCCAACCAAAACAGTTGCCTATAGCAAATTTAGTGGCAGCACTAAATGCTAAATATGGAGGTTTGTGGACAGTAACGGCATCAGATAGAAATTTGTTCGTCCGAGAGTGGTTGAATAATGTCTTCAATCCCTTTGCCCCGCAACCGTTGGACGGCATTCCGGGACAGAATAATGAGGTGGACCCCGTTCTTCGGCCAGAGAAGATAGAAATTAAGCTATGGCGGAAAAGCGTGTGAGTGAGTGATG
>CAIYUV010000215.1 GCA_903929475.1 uncultured Spartobacteria bacterium | reverse complement strand
AGCAATTTTGAGGATTTCAAACACATCTGGCTCTTTGTCGGGTTCAGCGCTTACCTCTGGTGCTGATATGGTGCCGATCCAGTTCATCGTGAGAGGGCTAGCCACCCCCAGTGACTCAAGAGGAGATCGAGTAAGGAAAAACCGCTGCTCAAAATAGAGCTTGGCAAAGCGGAGCGGACGACCATTCTCGCAAACAACGCTTGAGCGCATGAAATTCACCGCAACAGCATCCAGCCTCGGGAAATCTCCCGTGCGGAGCAGCGTCACCAGCGCATCTCTTCCTTCTTCCGCCCCTCGCTCCCCCCAGACCCCCTCACTCCCCGACGCCCGTCCGCGGTCTGATCGCTTCCGGTGCGGCGGGCGCGAAAGCAATTTCCTAGCATTCAGGAACTCGAATCCATCGCCTTCCGGGATGGAATCAAACGCCAATGAAAGTAATTCATCCGACGCATAAAAAACAAGAAAACCCAACCAAGAAAGAACCTAAATTGTGAAACAGAAAACATCCGTTTGGATTAAGACCTTGCTGCTCGCCGTGGCGAGTTTATCCCTGACCCAGCCCGTCTTTGCGGCAGAAAAAGACGATCAGGCAGTGCTGGCTGCAACCAAGCAGTTTTACGCGGCGTTGAACCAGTTGTTCACCGGCGAAATGAAATCCATGACGGAAATCTGGTCGCACGCTGACGACGTGAACTACATGGGGCCGGTCGGCGGATTCCAAGTGGGGTGGGACGCGGTGCGCAAGGATTGGGAGTCGCAGGCCGCGATGAAGCTCGGCGGCAAGCTCGAAGCCACCGAGATGCGAGTCACGGCGGGCAAGGATCTCGCGGTGGTCAGCAATTACGAGAAGGGTGAAAACACCAACGCCAAGGGAGAGGTGCAGAAGGTTTCGATCCGTGCCACGAACATTTTCCGCAAGGAAGGCGGCAAGTGGAAAATGATCGGCCACCATGTGGATCTGCTGCCCCAAATGGCGAAATGACCCTTATTACCAGCCCCCTCACTCCCCGACGCCGCTTTCCGCTTGGACACTGCCAGTAGTGACGGCTACGAATGGATCGTGAGCGACCTTCCTGACAAACAGAGCGATCTCTTTCCCGTATCTACCACGGCCCCGCACGAACCAGAGAACTATGACAAAAATTATATTGCCGATGATTGCGTTGACTTTGATCTGCCTGCCATGGAGCGAGGCGAGCGCCCAGACCCAGCGGGACATGAGCGAGGATGCAGCCGCCAGTTTTAAAGCTGCGGACAAAAAGCTCAATTCGCTGTTCCAAAAGATCCTCAAGGATTACGCTGACGATCTGGTGTTCATCGCTAGCTTCAAGAAAGCGCAGCGTTGCTGGATCGTTTTCCGCGACGCACAACTGAAGATGAAATACCCCGACCGGGAACCAGGTTATTACGGGAGCGTGCAACCAATGTTCGAAATTATGTATCTCACCGAGCTGACGAAGGAACGCATCAAAGCTCTCCAACCATGGATCGAAGGAGTGCAGGAGGGAGACCTCAGCGCGGGGACGGTGAGGGTGAAGCAATAATAACTCT
>CAIYUV010000214.1 GCA_903929475.1 uncultured Spartobacteria bacterium | reverse complement strand
GGCGTCCTGCTTCTCACCGACCTCGGCGAAATTGTGCATCGCTGGACTTCGCCAAAGCACAAAGTCCCAAAGCTCTACGAAGTCACCGTGAGCGCCGACCTGCCGCCCGGACTCGTCGAGTTGTTCGCGAGCGGCACACTGATGCTCGAAGGCGAGGACAAGCCCTGCCTCCCGGCGAAACTCGAAATCCTCGGCACGCGCGAAGCCCGGCTCGAAATCACCGAGGGCCGCTATCATCAGGTGAAGCGGATGTTTGCCAGCCAAAGCTGCCCCGTCATGCGCCTCCATCGTTCGCGCTTTGGCGAATTCGATCTCGCGGGACTCGCTCCCGGCGAATGGCGGGTGCTTGCTACGCCGCCCGATTCACCGCGCTGAGGACGGCTTTAATGGATGCGAGTTCGATGTTCGTATCCACACCGGCGCCCCATTTCACGCGGCCATCGGTGAGCTTGATTTGGATGTAGGCAATCGCGCTCGCTTCCGAGCCGGAGCTGAGCGAGTGCTGTTTGAAATTCGTCACTTCAAACGCGGGCGCACCATTCGCGGCGAGTGCTTGGACGAAACCCGCGATGGGGCCGTTGCCCTCGCCCGTCAGCTTCACCTCGCGCCCAGCGTTGCGCACGGACGCGCGACAGTGAAAGACGCCGTCCACTCCGTCGGCGTGAAAGTGAATCAACTCCCACGGCGAAGTGCGCTCGACGTATTCGCGCCAGAACATGGCGCGGAGTTCGGGCGCGCTGACTTCGCGGCCCAGCGCATCCACAAGATCGTTGGCGATGGGACCAAATTCGCGCTGCATATCCTTCGGTAGTTCGATGCCGAATTCGCTCTCCAGCAAATACGCGACACCGCCTTTTCCGCTCTGCGAATTGACGCGGATCACCTCGCGATATTCGCGTCCGAGGTCGCTGGGATCGATGGTCAAATACGGAACATCCCAGTGTGTTTGTTCGCCTGCCGTCCATTCCATCATGCCTTTCTTGATGGCGTTGGCAGGTTGAGTTTTGCAAATCGCCACGGTCTTCTCCCATTCAGCTAATCCTTTTTTGATCGCATCCTGATGCGAGCCACTGAACGCCGTGAAGACCAGCTCACCCGCATATGGCTGGCGCGGCGGCACGGTCATTCCCGTGCAGTGCTCATACATTTCCAGCAACTCGCTGAGGCGCGAAAAATCCAAACCCGGCGAGATGCCGTGCATATAGAGATTCATCGCGACGATCACGATATCGAGGTTGCCCGTGCGCTCGCCGTTGCCGAAGAGCGTGCCCTCGACGCGATCCGCGCCCGCGAGCAAGCCCAACTCCGTCGCTGCGACACCGGTGCCGCGATCGTTGTGCGTGTGGAGTGAAACGATGAGTGATTCGCGATTGCGGATGTTGCGGCAAATCCACTCGATCTGATCCGCATACACGTTCGGCATCGCGACTTCCACGGTGTCGGGTAAATTGAGGATCATCTTCCGCTGCGGCGTCGGCTGCCACACGTCCATCACCGCCTCGGAGATTTTCTTCGCAAACTCAACTTCTGTCGCGCTGAAACTCTCCGGCGAATACTGTAACGTCACCTCGGTGCCCTTCAAGCGAGGCAGACGATCTTTGATCCACTGCGCACCCTGCCGGGCAATTTGCACGATCTCCTCCTTCGTTTTTCCAAAGACCACGCGGCGCTGCGCGGGCGAGGTCGAGTTGTAGAGATGAATGATGCAACGCTTCGCACCGATGAGCGACTCGATGGTGCGCTCGATCAAATCCTCGCGCGCCTGCACGAGCACCTGGATGGTCACATCATCGGGGATGCGGCCCTCTTCGATGAGGTGACGGTTGAATGCGAACTCGGTGTTCGATGCAGCGGGAAAACCGACTTCGATTTCCCTGAAGCCGCACTTCACGAGCGCCTGAAACATTTCGAGTTTCTGCGCGACGTTCATCGGCACGGCGAGCGCCTGGTTTCCATCGCGCAAATCCACGGAGCACCAGATGGGCGCATGGGTGAGCGAGCGGTTCGGCCACTGGCGATCCGGCAATTGGATCAACGGAAACGGACGGTATTTTGAAGAAGGATTGGAAAGCATTGGTGTGAGTAAAATTTTGCGGGAATTTTCAAGAAGCCAGCCCTCGTCCGCAGCAAGCGCCAGCCGAAGTTACGCGAGACGGCTCCCCGGCAGGGCGCGCTAAAGGCGCCCGGTAAAACCGGGGAGCAGCGTAAGTCGGCTGGTCAGCAGGAAAGTCACGCCGCCCACATAGCAGGGCACCGTCGGAACGCAATACTGCGCGCGACTTAGCCGGAGCGATGCAGTTGATTTTCACCATGAAGGACATGAAGAGCATGAAGGAGCGGGGAATGTGGATGTGCATTGAAACGAAACGGCCCGCACCTTTTGGTTCGCCGCCAGTGCCCGGAAAAACACTCGTCTCCTCCTAATGCCCTTCATGGTTTCATCGACATCGTTCTGGCTTAGTTTCACTTCAAGCAAGAACGCGCGATGGAAATTCAGCGCGCAGTATTTTTGCACGAAGCCATGCAACCGAAACTTTGCGAACTCCGTGTCCTCCGTGCGAGACATGGGCCTTTCTTTGTGCCTCCGTGCCTTTGTGCGATCCACAAATGGCACAGAAACATCAAGCAGCCAGATCACGGTAATTCTTCCAGGACGGCATCCACTTCCGCCTGCCGGATGAGGCGCGGGCCGACGAGCACAAGGCGTCCTGCGCTATTTTCCGGACGCAGCTTGGCGGAATAGCGCGTGGTAATTTCGAGGATTCGGCGTTCAATAGCCTGCAACTCAGCAGGTGTGAGCCGGGGCAGTTCTTCGATGATTTGGCCAGCACTCATGGCGGAGGATATAAGCCGGAAAGTTCTCTTTGGAAAGGGGCAAGAAATGATTCACAAGCAGACGAGCACGCTACACATCCCTGCCCGCAAAACTCGCGGGCGAGTGTATCTCCACGCCTTCGATAGTTTGGCCGTAGAACGATCCGAAGTGCGTTTTGTCTCCCGTCAGCAAAATTTGGCACCGATGTTGGATTGCGGCGGCCAGCACTGGCCGGTCTTTTTCCGGCAGGCCCGGTGCGAGGTCGGCCCTCAGTGGCCCGCTGGCTTTTGCAGAGGCTTCCACGTCCTCCAACAATTTTTCGAAATCCCCCATCGCCGCCGGGAACTTCGCCTCCAGATTCCGCCGTGCTTCACCCACCACATACCCATCTGCCACCAGCGTGTGCCCACTGCTTTTCAGCGCCGCGAGGAAGACCCTCATGGCTCCACTGCTCTTGGCTGCGGAAAAGAGGATATTTGCATCCAAAAACACCCGCATAGCTTCCTACTTCACGCCTCTCCCGGCCAGCACTGCCGCCAGCTCGGCTTCCGCTGCGTCAAATTCCGCCAGCCGTTCCGGCGTGTATATCTCCACTGGCAACGTCACGGCGGGGCGTAGAAGGATACCCTCCGGCGTGGTTTCAGCGATGAGGGTGTCTTGCGGTCGGATCCCCGCTTCCTTCCGCATTTCTACAGGGAGAACGATCAGACCGCGTCCCGAAACTGAAATCGTAGCTTGCATGGTCAAAAGATGCAGTAAAGCAGAAATTCTGCAAGTCAATCATCCGAGATTTTTGACGGCGCATCGCGCGCCTGTTGCATCAACGGAGTGGTGCCTCAACTCCTTGTAGTAAGTCTTGATTTGATTGTCCCGAGGCACTGCGGGCAAACCTTTACCTGCCATTCACGCCCGCACGAATTTTTCCAAGTCTTTGGCGGACTCATCACGCGGCATGTGACTTGAACTACAGGCCCATCCAAAGGACAGACGACACAGCGACTGCCCTTGCCCCGCTCTTTCGTATTCATCTTCCATTCAAATAACTCC
>CAIYUV010000213.1 GCA_903929475.1 uncultured Spartobacteria bacterium | reverse complement strand
GGCTTTTTCAAACTCGGCGGAGAGTGCGCTGAGGCTTTCCGCATTATCGGCGGGGTGTGCGGTGGCTAGGCGCTGGCCGACCGGGTCGTAGAGGAAGACAGCCGGGATGCCGCGCGCGTTGCGGAAGGTGATGTCTATCACATTGAGGCCGGGGCGAAGATCGAGCTGCACTTGCTGGTCGTTGATCCACATCGAGTCGGAGGAGAGAAGCTGCACGCCGTTGACGACGATATCGAGGTAGCCATGGCGGACAGCGAGGACGGCGGGCTGTGCGGTGTCAGCCTGCACGAAGGTGCGGCGCGTGCCTTTGCCCACGTCGAGCCATTGCGTGAGGCGAGTTTCGGGCGCGACTTCGAGCACGGGAACACTGCGCCCCTTGGCGGGCTTGGTGCCGTGTTTCAAATCAGCGAGCATGTGCTGCACGTCGCCATTGGTGGTCTTGAGCGCATTCAGTGCCTGCTCGACGGCGGGCATGGTGGGGCGGAGGTGGGCGATGACGCCGACGACTTCCATCTGGACGCGCGGGTGGGGATCGGCGGCCATGCGGGTGAGAAGTGCGGTTGCGTCGGGCAGACGGTCGGCCTGGAAGCGGATCATGTGGACGGCGGCGGCGCGATAGAGGGGGTCGCTGGATTGCAAAAGGGTGTCGAGGAGCTTCGGGCGTGTCTGGCCGAGTCCCTCGGCGATGAAGAGCGTCTCAAGCGCGAGCTTGTCGAAATAAAGCATCCCTCGTTCGCCCAAATAACCGACTTGGCTGATTGACGCGTTCTTTTTGTCCAACGCATCCAGCACGGACGCGCCCTGTTTGCGCAGCTCGATGCGTGCATGATGGCGCACGATGTCCTGCGGACTATCGAGGAGACCGATCAAACTGAAGAATGGGGCTCCCTCGATTTTCGGAAAGTCCTTCACCACTGGCTTCGCATTATTCACCACGCGCCAGATGCGACCATGCGTGTGGTCCCAGTGCGGGTCCCGCATCGGGTGCTGCGCGTGGCCTATGATCGGGCTGCAAAAATCCGACACGTAGAGCGCGCCGTCGAAGCCGAACTCGAGATCGGCGGGACGAAAGGCCGCGTTTGGCGAACGGAGCACGTCCAGCCTTTGCGAGCCGTGCACCATGCCTTTGTCGTAATCGTATTTCCACAGCGACACGGTATAGTTGCCGAGCAGCGAGGCGCTCGCCATGCCCTGCTGGTATTCGTCGGGAAAGTTCGGGCTGGAAATGCTCACGATGCCTGAGCCTTTGCCGTTGCTCCCGGTGTTGCCGTAGCCGTGCGGATGATACACGCCGAGCGGCGTCCACGTGAGCGGGAGTGCGTCGGTCGGGATGCCGTCGCCATACATTTGGAATACGTTTCCCGTGCGGTCGAAGGTAATCTTCCACGGGTTCGGCGTGCTGCTCTGCCACTCGGTCTCGACGCGACCGGTGCGCGGATTCAGCCGGTAGGTCGTCGCGTCAATTCCCCGCACCACGCCGAAGGGCGTCTCGATTTGCGAGCGATGAAATACACCATCGCAGAAAAGCACGTGGCCGATGGGGTCGGTCGCGATCATTCCGCCGTGGTGCGAGTCGGTCACGTCAATGCCGCGCAGCAGCTCGCGCTTCGTGTCCGCTTTGCCGTCGCCGTTCGTGTCATTCATCAGCCAAAGCTTCGGCTGCTCGGAAACGATGACGCCAAGCTCGGAGAAAGCGACGCCATCTAGTGCGTCGAGCCCTTCGGCGAAGGTCGTGCATTTATCCGCTTTGCCGTCGTGGTCGGTGTCTTCGAGGATGATGATTTTGTCCTGCGGCGCGAGTCCCGGCACGGTGTGCGGGAAAGACGGCATCGTCACGACCCACAAGCGACCGCGCGCGTCGAACGCGATCTGCACCGGGTTTTTCAAATCAGGAAATTCCTCTTCTGATGCAAAGAGATTCACAGTAAATCCATCCGCGACCTTGAACTCCGCCTGCGCCTCAGCGGGCGGCTTGATGACTCCGGTGTTTCGTCCGTCATCGTGTCCTTTAATCGGCGGCATCGGCTCCAGCCACGGCAGCGGGATGTCGGCAAACTTCTTCCCCTGCGTCGCCGCCAGCTCATGCACGACCGCCTCCGTCATCTCGATCATCTTAAAGTAGCGCGGGATCTCGGCATCGTGTTCGTCCTGTCTTTTTCGGATTCCGTAATACAGGTCTGCATTCTTCGGACGCACGACCTCCGCGACGTAGTAGTTCTTGCGGGCGACTGCTTTGGCGACTTCTTCGACGCGATTGAGGTCCGCATGGAGAGGCCCAGCGCCGCCGACGAGTGTATGAGCGATGATGTTGGCGATGATGTTGGCGATGATGCGATTCCCGGCGGCGTTAAGATGGAGGCCGTTGGTCGTCAGGCGGGCGGTGCGGTTGGCCGGGAGGGAGTTGAAGGCTGTGAAGATATCGACGAAGATCGCACCGCGAGCTTTTGCGGCTTCTTCGATGACTTTCGCGTAGGTCGCGAGGTCGGCGTTGGGCTTCGCCACGTCCGGCACCTGCCCGCCAGCTTCCACGGCAGTCGGCGAAAGCAGCACCATCGTCGCGCCCGGGTGCAATCTCGCCAGTTGGTCCAGATACGTGCCGAGCTGCTTGCGGAAATCCCCCAGCCCCGCCGCGCCTGCGAACGACTCATTCATCCCGAAGCCCACCACCACGATCTTCGCGGGCCAATGCGCGAGCAGCTCTTTCATGTAAGCCTCGTAGCCTTCCGGACGCAGCCGGTAGCCGACCTCGTCGCCCGTCCATGCGAGACTCCGAAAGTGCAACTTCATCGCCGGGAGCGCGAGCTGGACCATCGCTTCGAGTTCCCCGTTCTCGCACAGCCTCTCGACCATCGAGTTGCCGTAGAAAAGAACCGTGTCCCCTTCGTGAAAGGGCACCTCCGCCTTTGCGGCGATGGGTGCGGCGAGTGCGATGAGCAGGGCGAGGACGCGGCGGAAAGTGAACATCATTTTTGAATGAACATGCGCGCCTCATCACGCAAGACTGGAAGCGCCCCCACTCAGCGCCTGCTTCGCCCTAGGCAGCGCCTACTTCGCGACAGTCAGCGTCTTTTCGTTCCTTCCATTCTCCACAAACTCCACGGCCCGGTATTCGCCCTTGGGAATCGCCACGATGAGCGGGCAGGCAAACGTCGCCGTGTCGCTCTTTTGGAAAGCGGTTGCGTAGCGAAGCTCCACCGCTCCGTCATTCACCGCCACCTCCGCCACTTTGAAATCACACAGCGCGTTTCCCCGATGGATGGCGGCGATGATGAGGTGCGCCTTGAAGACATCCGGCGGCAGTCGGCGGGCTTTATCCCGCATCACGAAGGCAGTTCCGAAGACACGGTCGAAATGCGCCTGGTCCTGGATGATGACGAACGACGCCGCGGCATCGGGCTCGAATTTGTTGGAAACGAAATAGCCCGTGTAGGTCTCAAACGGCACCGCCGTTTTGTCACCTGCCAATGCCGCACTTCCAGTTAGCAGAAACATCGCGCTAATCAGCGCAGCGATTGCGCCAGCCACTTTCGCCGCGTTCCTGATTGTTGGAGTTTTCATCGTGGAAAAGAAAACGCCGCAGCTCTACGCCAGCTTCACCGGTGGGAACGTCGAAGCAATCGCGACGCGCATCCCCGTCGCCTGTGCTTGATGCGCAGCGGCGATGACTTCTGCCACGTGCGCAGCGTGGGCTGCTGTGAAGCGCGGCCTTTCCCCCGTCGCGAGGAACTTCGCCATCGCCACGCCTCCGCCCTGCCACTCGTAGCCGGCGGCGCCCACCGCCATGCGTTGCAAACGTCCGCCTGTTTCGCGCGTCGCCAAGTCCACGCCGTGCGCGCCCCAATCGTAACCCGCGAGGTGCATCGCGCCTTTCGTCCCGAGGATGGACATCGTGTGGTGGCCCGGCTCCGTGTCGCTGTGCTCCTTCGCCATGTAGTAATTGAATCCCGACTGCACGTGGGAAAGCACTCCATCGCCGTGGTCCATGATCAACATCGCATTGTCTTCCGCCGCGACTTTGATTTCGCCCTTCCCACGGATCGTGCGAGTCGGCGTGACGATTCCCGTCATCGCCACCACCGCCTTCGCGGGCCCGAGCAGGCCGGTGAGAGTCGTGATGCTGTAGACTCCGAGGTCATACAGACTGCCGCCGTCCTTCTCGTAGAAAAACGAAGACCACGACGGCCCCGTGTGACCATAGGAAGCGTGCGCGGCGGCCACGCGCCCCAGTTTCCCATCCCGAATCGCCTGCGCCATGAACGCAAACTGCGGACTGCCGACCACCGTCGGCGATCCGAAAAGCTCCACGCCCTTCGCGGCGGCCAGCTCCACGAGTTCCCTCGCTTGCGCCGCCGTCGTGCCGAGCGGCTTCTCGCTCCACACGTGCCGCGACGCATTCAAAGCGAGCCGCGTGAGCGCGTAGTGCTGCTGGATGTCCGTGAGATTCACCAGCAAATCAAACGCGGGGCCTGCCAGCAGCTTCTCGATGTGCGGGAAATGCGCTGCGGCTCCGAATTTCTTCGCCGCGCTCTCCGTGCGCTCCGGGATGATGTCGCACGTGCTCACCAACTCGACCACCGGCGACGCGGCGAGGGTCGGGAAGTAGCTGCCGGAAACATCCCCGCAGCCGATGACAGCCACCTTCACCTTGCGGCCTTGAATGACCCCGCCCTTCCCATCCGCCAGCGCCAGCGCGCCGGTCGCGCACAGCGCAGTCGCAGCCGCTCCGGCGGCAATCGTGTCTTTGATAAAATCGCGGCGGGTGAGTGAAAGCGTGTCGTTCATTGTGGATGCGGCGGAAATGATGCGCACTGTTCAGCCGGTGGGCGAGTCGTTTGTCTGGCGGGGGGCATTTTTCGCCACGCCAATCAGGGAACACAGCGAGCGGCAGGGAGACGACATGCCCCCAGCCATAGCAGCGGCTTTCCTAGTTGGGGAAGGCTTTTTCCTCATTGGGTAGAGCCAGTCTCTCACTGGAAGAGGAGCTATCATAGGCCCTAAATGCCCTATCTGGCCTATAGGGCCTATTTTCCCAGTTCGAAAAGGCATATCCGCGCCCGTGTCCCTCACGGAGGAAACTGTCTCCGCCTTGGAGACAACTGTGTCCGCCACGGAGACAACCGTCTGCGTCACGGAGACAATCGTCTGCGTCACGGAGACAATCGTCTGCGTCACGGAGACAATCGTCTGCGTCACGGAGACAATCGTCTGCGTCACGGAGACAATCGTCTGCGTCACGGAGACAATTGTCTGCGTCATGGAGACAATTGTCTGCGTAACGGAGACAACTGTGTCCGTCATGGAGACAACCGTCTGCGTCATGGAGACAATCGTGTCCGTCATGGAGACAACTGTGTCCGTCACGGAGACAACTGTGTCCGTCACGGAGACAACTGTGTCCGTCACGGAGACAACTGTGTCCGTCACGGAGACAACTGTGTCCGTCACGGAGACAACTGTGTC
>CAIYUV010000212.1 GCA_903929475.1 uncultured Spartobacteria bacterium | reverse complement strand
GACGCGGGCCTTAAATGCGGCTTCGTGCCGCTTACGTTTTTGTTTCATATTTTGGTGGTTCTTTGTGTTGTGTTTGAACACGCCTTCCACCGCCATTTTATAGCTTAGCCCCTGGCCCGAATTTCGGGGTCCACCTCACTTTTCGCTGCTTTAAGCGCGCAGAGCACGGGGGAAGCGATCAACAAGAAATGGTTGTATTCAAACAGCCCTGATTCGAACGCGGAGATTGATTCAATGCTACGGGAACTCGTCGAGGCGGGATATGCCGAGCGTATATGGGAGGCTGGAAACGTCACGGCTACCTGGAAGTTTTTCGATACCGCGTCAAGAACGGCAGAAAGCAAATGAGTGTAAAAATAATGTCCGGAGTTTGGAGCGCTAGGTTGGATCACAACAACTTGGTTGTTTTGCTGGCGATGGCGGATTGGGCCGATGATACGGGAGGCAGTGTGTATCCAAGCGTTGCGCGGCTGGCGTGGAAAACAGGGTTCAGTATTCGAAGCATCCAGAGAGTATTACGAACCCTCGATCGAAAAATATCATCAGCAAAGAAGGTGCGACCACAAGGGGGCAAAACATCTACCGCATTAACACGTCCAGGCTGCCCGTTAAGGAACCATTCACTGGAGACCCAAAGTGCTCCAAGTCGTTACGTGCTGAGGTAATTGAGCGCTTCAAACAAACTTGTCACTGGTGTCACAAAAAAGGAGACAGTCATATCGGGCCTGACGGTAAATCCTGGCACGTCGACAGAATTAAACCGGGAGTGCAGGGCGGACAATACACACCGGACAACGTGGTGCTCGCGTGCGGCCCGTGTAACAAAGGACGCGGATGCGGGAAAAAACCAAGGGGGTGCCAAAATGGCTCCCCTGTCAATTTGGCAGGGGAGGGGTGCCAAAGCTATGACATGCCTGAGGGTGCCAAGGCTATGGCATACAATCCGTCAGGGGAATCATCAGTAAAAGAAGAAAGAGAGGAGAGTCCTTCTTCTTTAAATTTTAAGAAACCACTATCCTCTCCAAACTCCCGTAAACCAGAAACTCCCGAACAGGAAAAAATACTCGAGGCATGGAGAAAGTCCCACTCGATATTTAACAGCACCCCGTATGTTGGAAGTCGTAAAGACATGGAAGCCATCTCTGAATTAATTAACGACTGGCCCGATATCGACAGACTCGACAGGAATTATTCACGATGCCTTCTTACTCACGAACCACCCGAAGGCCTGGACATGCAATAATCGGATGGAGACAATTCAAGCCTTCGCCGCGAATATTGATAAGATCAATGCTGAGGTTTCGAAATACGAACCGCTTCCCGTGGTGTGGGATCGTGTGGAATTGCATGGCAGGAAGAAGCTGTGGATTAATACCTTTAAAATGGCTGCGCAATTCTTGCGGCAAAAATATGGCGAGAACGCTTGCGATATGGATCCTCTCCCGCCAGCAATTATCGCATACCTGCGGAGTGACGAGGATATCGGCGAAATCCCCGCATATGTTCGCTGTGTGTTTAGCAAGGAAGACCTGATCGTAATGCATAGGCATGGCGCTGAAGCTTACGGTGCCCTGATGGAATGCGACATGCCCGGCTTCCGAGACTTTCTCAAGTTTCAAGGCTGGATCCTGAATATCGAGACCGCGCCATGAGTGTCCTAGACCTCTCAGAGTGCCCGCAAATCATCCAGAATGAGGCGCAGGCCATCGCACGGCTCTCGGCGGCCCTCGGGCTCCTACACGGGGAAGTTAAGCCCATGCGCGGTCCAGCGGCCGACAAACAGAGCATCAGAATCCTAGCCGACGAAGCTCTGGGCCAGATGCACACGCAAATACTCGACGTCACGACGGTGGCGAATGCCTACAACGCTTTGCTAAAGTCGGATGATCTCGACGAGAGCAAGGAGCAGAATCACTGCCGGTCTTGAATCCCGTCGGCTGTTGTTATACGTCCCGCCCCCGGCCTCCTGATTCATCCAGGCACTCGCATGACGCCCGACGGCATCATCTACGACTACCAGGCGATTGAGGAGGTGTGCCGGCTGGGCTACTGGGAATCGCGGCAGGAGTTTCTGAAGTTCGCGCTGACGGACATGAAGCCGACGAAGGCCTGGAGGACGAAGACGCGAGAGGAGCGTCATGCGCGCGAGCGTTTGGAGGCGGAGATGCTGGCGAAATTTTGGGGTAATTTTGGGGTCAAAAATTCACCGGTAATTGCGAACTTTCGGCGTGCGCTGTAAAACCGCGAAAATCGCGAACATTACGCAATTGTGAACAGGCTGTAATCAAAACAGGGGTCCGTCTCTGAAAAATGGTTTGTGACACGGTTTGTGACATTCATGGCAAAATTGACACCGATAACATTATCTTTGTATATTAAAAAAGCGGTCTAACTCTCTGAAAATGAGTGATATAGAAATTATTGATGTCACAGGGTATGCAGTTATACCTCTTAGCTTTTCCATAAATAATGTACAGTTCTACAGAGAAGAGGCTGTTTAGAAAGTGGAGGTTTTAGAGTGTTTTTCACATTTACAAATTCTCGACTACTCGGTTTCGAAAACGGGCTGTTTTGCGTGAGCCGCATACCCCGCTGGAAATGGCATCTGAAAAAGGGTCTAAACGGCGCTTGAAAGTGCGGCGTGTGGCACCTTCAAGTTAACCGTGAAGGATGTATATGAATATGGAATGAGAGATGCCCGGCGGGTGCTGGTCGAAAGAGACTGGCGAGGCCGGTGAACGTGTAGTGCCACCCGAGGACAATATCGAGGAATGTGCGGTCATTTTGCAAGAGGACTAGACGCGGAGACAGTGCGAGTTTAATTGGCTGCCATGAGTTGCACGCTGATTGGTCTTGCGGTCGAGACATTGCCACTACACCGGCTACCGCTGGTGCAGGCACGCGTGCCGGGTGGCTTTCCATCCCCAGCAGAAGACTATTTGGAAGGGACGCTCAAGCTTTTGCAAGGCACCATGCTATCCGCATTCGCACTACTGAGTCGTGTCACTCGGCACGATATGCTGCTAAGTATTCGTGCAGGTTTCCTCAGCGATGAATTGCCCCAAGCGCTCGGACTCGACGGGTGG
>CAIYUV010000211.1 GCA_903929475.1 uncultured Spartobacteria bacterium | reverse complement strand
GGCTTTTTCGCGAAAGGTGAAGAAGGGAAATGGGCAACCGCGCCGAAGAACTGTGTCCGGGGGATGGTGCGCGGTGCAGGTTTCGAACCTGCGACCCCTACCGTGTCAAGGTAGTGCTCTACCACTGAGCTAACCGCGCATTTCGCTTGTCGAAGCGGGCGCGGAATCAATCGCGGCGGAGGCAAAATGGCAAGCGGAGATTTTTTCCGCTGACTCGGCGGCGTGCGCTCTCTAAAAGCTCGCCTCCATTTTGAAATGAGCACCGAACCGTCAGCAGCAGCACCGTCAGATTTCATCCGCGATATTGTCGCGCAACATTCGGCGGAAGGACGCTACCCGAAAATCCTCACGCGCTTTCCGCCGGAGCCGAACGGCTATCTGCACATCGGGCACGCGAAGTCCATCTGCCTGAACTTCGGCATCGCACGGGAGTTTGGCGGGACTTGCAACCTGCGGATGGATGACACGAATCCGACGAAGGAGGACACGGAATATGTGGAGAGCATCGAGCGCGATGTGCGCTGGCTCATCGGCGGCTGGGCGGACCATGTGGTGGGGCTGAAGGCGGAACCTGTGGAGCCGTTTTATGCGTCGGACTATTTTGGGAAGCTCTACGATTTTGCGGTGCTGCTCATTCAAAAGGGGAAGGCGTTTGTGTGCGACCTCACGGGCGAGCAGATGGCGGAGTTTCGCGGTGCGCCGGAACGTCCGGGGAAGCCGTCGCCTTTCCGGGATCGGAGCGTGGAGGAAAATCTCGATCTTTTCGCGCGGATGCGCGCGGGGGAGTTTGCGGATGGGACGAAGACGCTTCGTGCGATCATTGATATGGCGTCGCCAAACATCCACATGCGCGACCCGGTGCTCTATCGCATCCGCCATGCGGAACACCATCGCACGGGCGGGGCTTGGTGCATTTATCCGATGTATGATTACGCGCACTGCCTGAGCGACGCCATCGAGGGAATCTCGCACTCGATTTGCACGCTGGAGTTTGAAGTGCATCGTCCGCTTTACGACTGGCTGGTGGATGAAGTCGGGCTGTGGAAGACGAGGCCGCATCAATACGAATTTGCGCGGCTGAATCTGACCTACACGGTGATGAGCAAGCGCAAGCTGCTGCAACTCGTGGAGGAGAAACTGGTGACGGGCTGGGACGATCCACGGATGCCCACGATCTCGGGGATGCGTCGTCGCGGTGTGACGCCGCAGGCGCTGCGCGATTTCGCGTATCACATCGGCGTGACGAAATATATGTCGCTCACGGACGTCGCTGTGCTGGAGCACGCGATTCGTGCGGATTTGAACAAGCACTCGCAGCGTCGGCTCGGGGTGTTGCGTCCGCTGAAAGTCGTGATCACCAATTTCCCCGAAGGGAAAACGGAGATGTGCGCGGCGGCGAATAATCCCGACGAAGCAACGACGCGCGACGTGCCGTTTTCGCGCGAGCTGTGGATTGAGCAGGATGATTTCATGGAGGTTCCCGCGCCGAAATATTTCCGACTGAAACCGGGTGGCGAAGTGCGATTGAAGTATGCATTCATCATCAAGTGCGACGAGGTGGTGAAGGACGCGGCGGGCAATGTGGTGGAGCTTCGCTGCACCGCCGACCTCGACAGCAAGAGCGGCGGTCCGACTGCGGGGCGTAAGGTGAAGGGGACGATTCACTGGGTGAGCGCGGCGCTCGCCATCGAGGCGGAGGTGCGCCTTTATGATCGGCTGTTCACCGAGAGCGAGCCGGAGAAGGACGGGCGCGATTTCAAAAGTGTGATGAATCCGCACTCGCTCGAAGTGGTGCGTGCAAAGCTGGAGCCGTCGCTCGCCGATGCGAACGCAGAGGTGCGCTATCAATTGGAACGCCTCGCCTATTTGACGCTCGATCCAGACTCACGGCCCGGTGCGCTCGTCTTCAATCGCACGATCACGCTCAAGGATGCGTGGGCGAAGGAAACGCAGAAGGCGTAGCTTCGTCCGCTGACGCTATTTCCCGCCGAGGTTGAAAAAGTCGAACGGCTTGGCGGCAGAATACTCCGGGCCCGGTTGCGGAGCTGGCGGCGGAGTCGTATTTGCGACAGCGGGCGCTGGCGTTTTACCACTGGACGCCGGGTCTTCCTTGCCAATGAGCGGTTTGTGTTCGACGGGCTTCACCTCTGCGATGCCTGGCTTTGGTTTTCCTGCTTCACCATTACCAAAGTCATCCTTGTTCGGTTTGGGCTGGCCGCCTTTTGGCGCACCCATCGCAACGACCGGCTTTGCGATATCAATGGGCTTTGTGCTCTTGGCAAAATCCGGATCACTTCCCGTTCGCAATATCTCCTGATCGTCCTGCGTTACGATGATTTGGTAGTCCAATTTGTCTTTGTATTCCTTGTAGTTGGAGGCCGAGGCACTGCCCGAGTGGTAATCCCCTACTTTCGCAGGACCAACGGTAATCTCGACGGTCTCGGACACCTTCAGCGCCTTGATCGTCTCCACGCCGCTCTGCTTTTCCGTGAGATGACTGTATCCCTTTTTCACCAAGAGCGCCCATCGCAATTCGCCCTCGGGCATATTGCGCAATGAGGTATTTTTTACCGAAATCACGAGGTTGATGCTCTGCTCCTTGCCCGAGACATATTCCGTTTTAGCATCGGTCTTGGCGATCGTTCGCTTGAAAACATCCACACGCATTCCGTTGCCTTCCACGGCGAACGCGGGACTTAATACTGCCGCGCAAACAAGCATGATAATGGAGCAGAGGATATTCTTCATACCGAGTCGGGTTACAGCTTTGCCGACAGTTGCAGCGGTGCGACGTGTGGTCAAGGGCGGGTATTCCTCACAACCCTCAATCGCCGCGTCTTTACACCCACCAACCAGCTCCGTAGCATCGCGCTTGTGACGGAAACTGAAGCATGTATCGCCCTCAACATGGTGCCCGGCATGGGCCCGGTTCGGTTGAGATATTTACTCGAAGTATTCGAGACGCCCGCTCGTGTTCTCACTGCGGGCAAGGCTGCGCTGGAATCGGTGAAGGGCATCGGTCGCGATACCGCAAGCGCGCTTGCAGAATGGGAGGCAACCGTGGATCTCGCCGCTGAATTAAAGCGCATTGAGGATTTCGGTGCGCGCGTGATTTCGTGGGATTCGCCGGAATATCCCGGGACGCTGCGCACCATCGCAAACCCTCCAATCGTCCTCTATGTGTGGGGTGATTTGCGCGTGGAGGATGCACACGCACTCGGCATCGTCGGCTCGCGCAGCGTCACGCACTACGGCACGGAGACCACAAAGAAACTCTCCTTTCAACTCGCCTACGCCGGTTACGCGATCGTGAGCGGCCTTGCGCGGGGAATTGACACAGCCGCACACAATGGCGCTCTCGCCGCGAATGGCCGCACCATCGCAGTCATCGGCAGCGGACTCTCCAAACTCTACCCGCCGGAAAACCACGGCCTCGCGGAAAAAATCGCCAAGTCCGGTGCCGTCGTTAGCGAATATCCAATGGAGCGCCCCGCTGATCGCCAGACATTTCCCTACCGCAACCGCATCGTCGCCGGATGGGGACGCGGACTACTCGTCGTCGAAGCTGGCGCGAACAGCGGCGCACTTATCACCGCCGATCAGGCCATCGAGCAGGGTCGCCCCGTTTTCGCCGTGCCGGGGCAGATTGATCGGCCCACCAGCGCAGGCTCCAACAAACTCATCCAGCAAGGCGCGCGGCTCGTCACCAGCGCCAACGACATCCTCGACGAACTCGGCCAGCTTTTTCCCGACGAACGCCGAGCGCTTCCGGCAGCGCCGAAAAACGACGCGCCCAGTTCTGCACCCGCTAAACTCACGCAGGACGAAACACTCGTCTCCACCGCGCTCGAAGCCGGCGAACTCACGCTCGACGAACTCGCCGCCGCCACGCGCCTCCCGCCCTACAAAGTCAGCAGCACACTCACCATGCTCGAAATGAAACGCATCGTCCGCGCACTGCCCGGCCAGCGTTTCATGAAAGCAGGAATCGCCTAGTTCCCGCGCCCGTCGCACCCGGCGTGCAGAATTTTCCCCCGCACGGCTTGCATCCCGCGCCTCCCGCTGCCAGCTTGCGCGCCTTTTCTCATGTCCAAAGAATTGCTCATCTACCTCGACGGCCAGCTTGTTCCAGAAAGTCAGGCGAAGGTTTCCGTCTTCGATCACGGCCTGCTTTATGGCGACGGTGTCTTCGAGGGCATCCGCTTTTACAATGGCCGCGTCTTCCGCCTCGAGGAGCACACGCGCCGCATTTACGACAGCGCGAAAAGCATCCTCCTCAACATCCCGATGACGCCGCAGGAACTCATTGCCGCGACCGTGGAGACTGTGCGCGCAAACGCACTTCGCGACGGCTACATCCGCACCGTCGTCACGCGCGGCACCGGGCCGATGGGCCTCTCGCCCTACAAATGCCCGAAGGCGACCGTATTCATCATCGCGGCGAGCATCACGCTCTATCCCGACAGCGCCTATCAAAACGGGCTCACCATGGCCACCGTCGCCACGCGCCGCCCCCGTCACGACATTCTGCCGCCCGCAGTGAAATCGCTGAACTACCTCAACAACGTCATGGCAAAAGTGGAAGCCATCCAGGCCGGAGCCGAGGAGGGACTCATGCTGAATGATCAAGGCCTCGTCGCCGAATGCACCGGCGACAACATCTTCATCATCCGCGACGGCACCGTGACCACGCCGCCGCTCAGCGCAGGCGCGCTCGACGGGATCACGCGCGGCGTCGTGTTCGAGATTTGCAACGAACTGCGCATCCCAATTCGCGAACGCGAAATGACCCGTCACGAAATCTTCACCGCCGACGAATGCTTCCTCACCGGCACTGCCGCCGAAGTCATCGCCGCCGTGAAACTCGATCAGCGCATCATCGGCGACGGCAAGCCCGGCGCGATTACCAATCGCATCATCAAACGCTTCCGCGAAATCGCACAAAGCACCGGCACGCCCGTCTATGCCTGAGGCACCGCACCGCTTGCGCCTTCGTCTTTCATCCTGCATCCTCTCCGCGCAATGAACTGCGACGTCTGCAAAAAGAAACCAGCGACCGTCTTCCTCACACAAATCGTGGACGGGAAGATGCAGAAGGTGAATCTCTGCGAAGCGTGCTCCAACGAAAAAGGCGTGACCGATCCCACCGGCTTCGCGCTCGCCGACCTCCTGCTCGGCATCGGTGCGTCCGAGGAAATGGAAAAAAGCAGCGGCGGCAAACGCTGCCCCGTCTGCGGATTCAGCCAGGCCGACTTCAAAAAAACCGGACGCTTCGGCTGCTCCAACTGCTACGACGTATTCGGCGATGGCCTCGAACCCATGTTGAAAAACATGCACAAAGGCACCGAGCACAAAGGCAAAGTCCCGCCCCGCCTGCTAAAAATCAAACAGCGCGAAGACGAGTTAAAAAAACTCCAGCGCGATTTGCGCAAAGCAGTGGCCGCCGAGCAATACGAGGAAGCCGCCCAACTCCGCGACAAAATCAAACACCTCGAAGTGCAGCCCTGACTCAGTTCAGGGTTTCATGATCAGCCGCAGACGATAGAACATTTTCGCCGTTTGTGACGGCGGAATCTGGTAGGTGCGGGTCTGGGTATTACCGTTTAGATAGAAGGGCGCGGCGTCCACTGCACTCCACTGTTGCAAGTCGGGCGATGCTTCGAGCAAGTAATCTACGTCTGCATTGATGGAGTTGATGTCGTAGGAAACAGAGTTCTGGACGGAATCGAGAGAGAGCGCTGGAGATACGGATGCTTCGCGGACGAGGGGATTTGTGCCGCGTGCGTATTCAAGAAGGTTGGGCACGCCGTCGCCGTCAGGGTCGGCAGCCGCGCCGGAGACGCCGTAGCTGGCGGCCCATATTGCGAAGCGGTTGCCGGGGGCGATTGCTCCGGGCGAGGCTGTGGCAGCCATCCAGTTGATATGATCGTTCCCATAATCTTTCTCGGAAATTTTTGTGAGTGATGGACCGTGTCCGTCGGGGCTGGTGGGCCACGGTGCGCTGTCGCTGAAGACCACTTTGTCCACCCTGACGTATTGCTGGACGTTGAGGGCATCTACCGCACCCGGGCGGACGAGCTGCACTGTTTCACCGCTGTTGCTGAGGCTGCCGGTCGTCCACTGGAACACTTTGGTGCCTGCCGGCACAAGGGAGCCATAGACGGTGTTGAATAGTGCAAGGTTTTTGGTGAGGACGATGCGTTCGCCCGGAGCCATGGTGAGAGGCGTGGCGGACGGGAATTCATAGTCAATTCCGTCGCTGAATTTCCATGCCTTGCCTTTGATGGTGTCGTAGAGGGTGACCGGCGCATTGATGACATTGAGAAGTTCGAGGTATTCAGCATCGCCGGTGCCTGTGCCGCCGGGGTTATACATAATTTCCGAAATTACGATGGGGCCGATGCGCGGGCCGCTGTTGGGCGCACCGGGAGTGGGCGTTTTCAACGGGACGAAGTTGTAGGAATCGGTGCTTGGTTTGTAGTAAAAGCCGACAGTCTCGCCTTCGGTGCTGGGGCCGAAGTCTTCCTTGCTCTGGTAGTCGGTGAGCTGGTCATTGGCTGCGGAACTGAGATAGACGCTCTCGCCGGTGTCGCTGAGTGCGAACGGGACGATTTTATTCGGATCAATGCTCGCGCTGCCGAAATTCACGTCTTCGTAAAATACCTGATAACCATGCGCGGGGATGACCGTGCCGACCGGGATGCGATACTTTAAGAGATTGGTGCCGTCGTCGCTGAGGAACCAGCCACCAATGTTGATGGGAGCGTTGGTGCGATTGTAGAGTTCGATCCAGTCGCTCGCCGCGCCGGAGTTGGCGAGGATTTCGTTAATCACGACGGTCTCGCCAATCGTGTAGGGATAATCGGCGGGGCTGTAGGCGTATTCCGCGCCGATGTCCACTCGGCTGCCGTCCGCATCGAGGCTGTGTGCGGGATCGCCTGCATTGATTGCGGGCGATGTGGGCTGGAGTTGGAAGTTATAGACGTTCGGATCCACGAAAAGAGGATCGGTGAGAAGATTCGTCGAGCCGGTAAGCGCGACAGTGTCACTGAGACTGTAGGAGGTGCTGAGCGTCGAAAAGGAGTCAACTTCGACAGGGAGCACAGTCGCCTTCGAAATAATGGTATTTGTCATGACAGCGGATCCTCCACCGCGTCCAAAGTTTTTCTCATAAATCCCCACACCAGTGTCGCAAGATACGAACGTATTTTGATCAATGGTAACAGCGGATCCAAGGTCCTTGATGCCTACCCCATAATAGCAGCCTACGATCAGATTTTTCCGCATCGTGCATTTGGAACCCTGACCGACCGAAACGCCCTTGTCGGCATTGAAGTAAATCAGGTTTCCCTGAATCAGGACATTGCTGCTGCCATCACCGAGATCGATTCCGTCGCTATTGAACCCCGAGAAGCGATAGATTTTGCAATCTTCGATCAGGCCGTTGGTCACTCCATTAAAATCAATGGCGTCGGTGTCCCTCTGACTATTTCCTGGGAATGTGCAGCGCTGGATTGTAGCGGCACATTTTTCAGCAAGGATACCGTCACCGATGTAAGGAGAATAGAAGGTGCTGTCGCGCACAGTGAATGAAGCACCAACCATGTGGAATGTGCGATCCGAACCCGCGATATCAATGAAGTCCGCGACCAACGTGGCATTGTGGCCCGTGAGGGCTGCGTTATAAACCACTGGATTATATCCTCTGGTTGCACCGCGAATGATGAGATGTGCAAGAGTTGAAAGCCCGCTTCCATCTTCGAGGCTGATGCCGCCCCATCGTTCACCATTTCGCCCGGTGATGGTCACAGGCTGCGCAGCGGTGCCGGCGATGTTGAGAACGCCTTGCACTCGGATGTTACGCTGTGGTGGCATATAAATCGTGACACCGGGTTGAATCGTCAACGTGACTCCGGCGGGGACGATCAAATCGCTGCTCAACGAATAGTTGGCGTTCGCCGTGGTGAAGGTGGTGTTTGAAGTGAGCGTGCCCCCAATCACAGTTTCGTTGGAAGGGACGAAGTTGGCGGTGATCGTGGCTGCGCTGTTCACTGTCACACTAAGGCTACTGCCAGTTCCGGCGACGCCAGTCCAAGAACTGAACGCATAGCCGGGTGCGGGCACGGCCTGGAGCGTAAATGGAATATTGGGGAATATCTTGAACGTGGAAGCGGCCACTGGAACGCCCTGCACGAGGAAGCTGCCACCCGCAGCGTTGTTGACAGCGAGCGTGAGATTCACCGCCGCCGGGACGCCGAGTTGCGACGACACTTCGTCATGGATGTTGGTTGCTCTCGCATTGGCATAATCTTTAACGTTTTGAATATTCGCTGCCCGTCCGGATGCCGTCATGCCGTAGGGAGCCCAGCGGGCTTCATGGCGCGCGGCAAATGCTGCGACTTCCGTGTCCATGGCCGAGATGGTCGCTATTACGCGCGCTGGGGCAAAAGTTCCTGCTGCGTGTGCGGCAAATCGCTGGGCGAGGCGTTGCTTGAAACCGGTGTTCACCTTCAATCGCACGAGAGCGTCCTCGCTCCCGAGTAACTGGCTCAAAATTCCCGAAAGCGCACCGGTGTCCCAAGTGCGATCCATGTCCGGAAGGAACCAGTGCCATTTGCCCCCGGGATTCCTATCCCTCCAAAACTCACGGTTCCAAGGCCAACTGGTGTTGTTGCCGTAGGATTCCGCAATGATGAAGTCCATGAAGCTGTCCATGTCTATTTTCGATTCGACGTAATCCCAGTTCGCCTGAACAGTCAGGTCGGCGGTGCTCATAAAAGTCATCAAAGTGACCCAGTCAGTGGTGTCGCCTTGTTGCGCACCGAGTGTGATTGAGGGACTTGTAACGTGCCCGTAGATCAAATGATCAACACTATCCGAGGCGATATGGTGATACTCTAAAAACCACGTGGCGTCCCAACGCTCGCGGATATTATGAATGCCGTAGTAGGCACCATTGATGAAAACGATGCTGGGCCGGTAATCTGAAGTGTCTGCTTTGAGTATTCCCTTGCACAGCTTGGGCCAGAGGCCGTCGCGCAACATCTCCCTCTCCCAATTGTCGCCGCCATCACGGAGGGTGAAACTGGTATGACTGGATGTCTGATTGCCGGGGAAGAGATCGTAGGTGATTGGGCTGCTGCCGTATTCGGATCGGATGAAAATATTGAGCGCTTTCTGCGGATGCGGCCAATTGTTCTCGCTGCCGATGCGAATGCCACAGTTCGCGTTGAATCCTGCGGCACCTCCGGTGGCGAAAAATTCCACATTTCCGGGAGCGTCCTTTTCTTTATAGACATCATTCAGCCCGTAGCCACCAGTCACACTCTCATGCTGGTTCGCGTAGATGCCGATTGTGTTTCCGAAAAGTGTATTTGGGTCGGCCACGACCGAGATCAACGGAACGTTCGTAATAGTCTCCCCATACAAATACGTGCGGGTGACAATCGCACCCGGAGACTTACCCGCCTCGAAGCAACGCGCCCGCAGCACGGTGGTATTGCTGATGGTCAGCGGTGCCGAATACAGCGACGAATTACTCTTTGGATTGCTTCCATCAAGTGTGTAACGGATTTCCCCGGACGGCACGCTCATGGTCACATTCTGGTTGCCGACATACAGCCCGCCGGGCAGCGAGATTGTGACACTGTTACCAGTAACGCGGATGTCATTTACAACCGCCGTTGTATTTGCAGCACCGGGCGTTGGCTCGGCGAACTGCCGCCAAATATTGGGATTGGCGTTATCCCTGCCGTAGGAAATGTCAGAAACCTGCTGCCCCCAAGTAACGCTGTCAGCGGTGGCATAACTAGTATGCAGTGTTGCGTTGAGTCCCAGATCAAAACTTATATCTGAACTGGTGACGGCGGCCTGGTGAACCTCAACCGCTAGCACATTATCGCCTGCAACGAGAGCGGTAGCCGGTATCGTGTAGGCAAAAAAAGTGGTCTCATCCGCACCACCCACGGTCACAGATGCAAGTGTCGTATAATTCACATCCCCTGCAGACATATTGCGTCGCACCACTTCATTTCCGTTGAGATACACGACACAGCCGTCGTCCACTAAAAGATTCATGGTAAGACCGGTGTAAGCAGTCGGATCCGTCACGTTGAAATGATGACGGAAATATGTCGTGATGTATTTGTTTCCCGAGTTCGGACCGTAGGAAACAATCGTATTTTCGGGATCCCCATATCCGAGCCGCGCAGGCCCCGACGCCCAACTGGAATCATCAAAGTTACTCGCCCTCCACTGTGTGCTCTGATCGCTGCCGTTGTCCTTGTATTTCCAGACCGCCGCAGGAGCACTAGTCGAGGCATTGACCAGCGTCGTGCTGCTCAATCCCGTCGCCTTGGTGAGCGTGAGCGTTTCACCGAGCGCGGAAAGACTGAAGTTGGTGTGGTATTTTTCGACAGTAAAATTTTTCCACGGCCAGTAGCCACGCGGAGCGCTTTGCCCCGGTGCCGCATCGTGTCCGTCCGCGATAAACATCAAGTAGCCATTTGCCGGTATAGAAGCGCCGGAAGGCACGGCCCATTTGAAGGGATTGGATGGATCATCGCTGATGAAGTAACCATCAAGGCTGACGACTGAATTGGTGGTGTTCTTCAATTCAAACCAATCCGGGTAATCCTCGAAATCCACAATGTCCGGAACGGAACGTGTGTTCGACGCCATGATCTCGTTGATCTGAACCTGAGCACCGGCCTCGTAGGCACCGAGTAACAAGGTGGCAAGCAAATGGAGTAGTCTTTTCATAAGGGATGATAAGTGAAATGCGCTCGGGACACGCGGCAGTTTCGGGATTACAACCACACTCAGGCAAGGTTTAATCTAGGGAAACGCTGAATAAAGCGGTGATCGTCTGAAAGTTTTCTGGGCGGCTGTTTTTTGTCTAACGAGTGGGAGTGGTATGTGGATTTTTGGACGCGAGAGGTGCGCGACGGGGCAATTAGTTGGTTGTTTTTGATAGGACACGG
>CAIYUV010000210.1 GCA_903929475.1 uncultured Spartobacteria bacterium | reverse complement strand
GCCCTCATCGCAAACGCTCTGGATGCGCAAATCGCAACCACGCCGCTTTTACCAAGACCCAGAGCCCCAGAACCCGATTTCGATACGATTCTACCCGGCGGCGACGGCATTTAGCCATTCAATCGCGGCGTTCGGGTTCAAGCCAAGCGCTACGCATGGAATAAAGACCTCCCTCTCGCCGTCCTCACCGATTTCGAGGAAATGATCATCTACGTCGTCGGCGGCAAGCCCCATGCCGATGAACCGGAGGCAGGCGAGTGGAAGAAGTGGGGCTTCCGCGAGTATCCACTCGTCGCGCAGGAGATGTGGAATCTCCTCTCCCGCGAAAAGGTCGGCGGCGGCGCGATTGACGCCGCGCTCGATGCGCTCCCGAAAAAGAAATCCACCGGCAAGGGCAAGGCGAAGCAGCAGTGGCTCATCCGCCCCGACCGCTCCCGCTCGCTCGACCACGAGTTCCTCGAGTTCCTCGACGAGTCCCGGCGCGACCTCGCCTCCGACCTCTACAAGCACAACGACCACGACACGCTCCTCGAAGGCAACCTCCTCAACGAATCCGTCCAGTGCATCCTCGACCGCATCCTCTTCCTCCGCATCTGCGAGGACCGCGACATTGATACGGGCACGACGCTCCAGAACATCGTCGAGACATGGCGCAGGAACTACGGCCACGACGAAGGGCGCAAGTTCCGGCAGGAAAGTATGCGCCTGCGCGAGGACTCCACTCTGGATCTCGACGACGCGCGCAGCGGCGGCGGTGCTGGCAGTAGGATCGCCGCGCCGCGTGAATCGCTGTGGTATGCCATCGTCCGCCACTTCCGCGCGCTGGATCGCCGCCCGGCGGGCCTCACGCCGTTCTTCAATGGCAACCTCTTCAAGCTGCACGGCAGCGAAAAGCTCATCGTCGGCGACGAATGGCTCGCGGACTTCATCGGCGAGCTGAGCAACGACGAAACGCCCTATCTCTTCAACGTCATCCCCGTGGAAATCCTCGGTAGCGTCTATGAGCGCTTCCTTGGCAAAGTCGTCCGCCCGCAGGGTCGGGGCATCATCGTCGAGGAAAAGCCCGAGGTGCGGAAGGCCGGCGGCGTCTATTACACCCCGCGCTACATCGTGGATTACATCGTCGAGCAGACAGTCGGCAGGCAGCTCGATGGCATTGCCGGAATCCCTGCTGTCAGGAACGATTCGCAGCGGCTGGAAAATCGCGCCGCCACTGTCCCGGGCCGTGCCGCCACTGTCCCGGAGGGACAACAGAAATTAGCCGGTGGTGGAGCGAAGCGAGAACCACCGGATCATCGCCCCACAGCGACAAGCACCCCGGATGGGGTGCCAGAACCTCACGCCACACATTCCAGCGCCCCTTCCGGGGCGCATGATTCGGGGGACGCTGATCCGGTGGCTGCGTCCGCTGCTGGCGGACTTTCACACCGGCTAATTTCCGATCAGCCCTCCGGGCTGCGAAGCACCGCCACGCTATCCCTCCCCGCCTTCGAGAAAGCCACCGCCGTCCTGCGCATCCTCGACCCCGCGTGCGGCTCCGGCAGCTTCCTCATCCGCGCCTTTGAGCGAGTGTGCGAGCACTGGCAGGAGTGGCTCACCCCGCAACTGCCAAAGGAAAAGACCGCCCGCGCCGCTTGGGAAAAGAAGCACCGCAAGCTCTGCTGGGTGGATGCCGAGACCGGCGACATCCACCTCACCGTGGACCTGAAGCGCCGCATCCTCACCGAAAACATCTACGGCGTAGACCTCGACAGCGCCGCCGTGGAAGTCACCCAGCTCTCGCTCTACCTGAAGATGCTGGAGAACGAGAACCGCACCACGCTCCAGCGCGAGCGCGAACTCTTCGCCGACGAAATCGCCCTGCTCCCGCCCTTGCAGGACAATATCAAGTGCGGCAATTCCCTCATCGCCTCGGATTTCTCGATGATGTCCGAGGATCTCGTGCGCGTGAACGCCTTCGACTGGGACGTGCAGTTCCGCGACATCATGAAGGCGGGCGGTTTCGATGCGGTGATTGGAAATCCGCCTTACATCCGCATCCAGACGATGCAGGAAAGTGATCCTAGCACTGTGCTCTTCTTCAAAGAGCGATACAAAGCCGCAGCCAAGGGGAACTACGACATCTACGTTCTCTTCGTGGAGCAGAGCCTCAATCTCATTCGGGAAAGCGGACGCGTGGGATTCATCCTTCCGAATAAATTCCTCAACGCCGAATACGGCGCACCGCTGCGTGAAATTCTTGGCAGCGGGCAACACCTCGACGAAATGGTTCACTTCGGAGCCAACCAAGTATTCGAAGGAGCGACGACCTACACCTGCTTGCTCTTCATCTCACGGACTCGCACGAAATCACTGACATTTCGGAAAGTAGATGCCTTGAACGATTGGCAGACTAAACACATCGCTGAGTCGGCATGCCTCCCAAGCACCAAGCTCGGCAAAGATGCTTGGTCATTTAGTGTGGGGGCTGGCGCGGAGTTGATAGAGCGACTGAAGGCGATCCCTTCCAAGCTCGGCGATGTCGCCGATATTTTCGTTGGCCTCCAAACCAGCGCCGACGATGTGTTCATCATGGATTTCGTTTCCGAGAGCGCGCGGCTGATGACGCTGCACTCGAAAGCGAAAGGTGAGGAAGTGACATTGGAAAAGGGACTGCTGCATCCGCTCGCGTCTGGCACTGATGTTCATGGCTACGCATCTCTCCCGGCACGCCAGTTCATTCTGTTTCCCTACGATGTGTGCGATGAGTCCGCTTCGCTTCTTCCGTGGTCTGACATCGTCGCTCGCTTTCCGAGAACCGCAGAGTATCTCGGCGAAATGAAAGCGAGACTGGCTGGGCGTGAGAAAGGAAAGTTCCGCGACGCACAATGGTATCGCTTTGGACGCAGCCAGAACTTGGGCATTCAGAGCCGCAACAAACTTTGTGTCCCGCGCCTTGTGGATCGGTTGTGCGCCGCCGGTGATCTTACAGGCGGTCACTTCCTCGATAATGTGGACGTGGGCGGCGTCACGTGGAAACCCGGCCACGAAAAGCACGACCTCCGCTACTTGCTCGGTCTGCTGAACAGCGGCCTATGGGCATGGTTTTTCCCCAACGTCAGCGCCCCATTCCGCGGCGGCTGGTATTCCGCAAACCGGCAGTTCCTTTCCCAACTTCCATTCCGCGCCATTGCTTTCACAGACAAGGCCGACAAAGCGCGGCACGACAAGCTGGTGATGCTGGTGGAGAAGATGCTGGCATTGACGCCGAAGCTGAGGGCGGCGAAGACGGAAGCGGAGAAGGCCACGCTGCAAAACGCCGTGAGCAAGACCGACCAGGACATAGACGCACTGGTGTATGAACTCTACGCCCTCACGCCCGAGGAGATCGCACTGGTGGAGGGTGGAAAATGAGCTACGAGCTGACATTGCACGCGAAGGTCGCCCTCGCCGAACGGGAAATCCTGCTCGAATGGATGGAACGCACTTTGGCCGCGCCCGAACTCTGCCTGCCCGATCCCGATGACGCCACCGTGGAGCGCCGCTACCGTCGTATTCCCGAGCACGGCGGGCGGGTCTTGCGCGTGGCCGTGAATATCACGGTTGAGCCGGAGCGGGTATTGAGTGTATTCTTTGACCGCAAAATGAAAGGCCGCCTATGAAACTCCACGTGGACAAAAAAGCCGACGCACTCTACCTGCGCCTCGACGATTCCAAGATCATCGAGTCCGACGAAGTCGCGCCCGGCGTGATCCTCGACTACAATGAGAAGAACGAAGTGGTCGGCATCGAAATGCTCCATCTTTCGCGCCGCTCGCATGATCTGGATACGACGGCGTTGCAGTTCGAGGCTGTGTGACATGAAAACAACCTACGACCGGGAAACCGACACACTCACGATCACCCTCCGTGAAGTCCGCATCCGCGAGAGCCACGAGGTGCGCCCCGGAGTCATCGCCGACTTTGGCTACGACGGCGACATCGTGCGCTTTGAGGTGCTCGAAGCCTCCAAGCACGTCGAGAATGCCACCGAGATGCAGTTTGCCGTGGCGGGGTGACGGCTTCTGCGAGGTATTGTGCTGAAGCATGAAATCGCGCACGTCGAACAAGGCCGTTAAACGCGCAGGAACTCGAAGGAAGGCGCAGACATCGCCCTCCGCGAAACCGCGTCGCATTTCCCGCACAGCCCAGCCCACAAAGAGCGACAAGGTCGCGAAGGCCGCACTGCGAAAAGAGTTCCGCGAATTGCTGCCGACCGCACTCGAACGGGACACATTGCTCACGCCGGAATGGGTCGCCGAAAGCGTCGTGCAGGAGACGGAACGGTATCTGGGAGCCGACTTGCCGCCGGGCTACGCCGAACGCCTCGCCGCCAAGGCGCACTACCTCTACCCGCGCCACCGGCACTTTCACAAAATGCTGAACCGCCCCGGCAACCGTGGCCGCCACAATCTCACCGTATTTATGCGCCACTGGACGTGTTCGTGGCTGAAACGCGAACGCTACGCCCTCTACAAAAAACTGCCGTGGTCCTTCGCAATCGGCGTCGCCCTTTACCCCCAGCGCCGCCCCGCCGGGAAATAAGCGCGTCGCTCCAGTGCCGCGACGACGTTGCCGTTACGCGGTGAAATTTTTCTTTTCCTGCGCGTGGGTTTTTTGGGAAATTCCGGGGTATGCGGAAGCGGCGTTCTCCCAGCGATGATGCGAAGGTGGCACGGGCGGCGTATTGTTATGCGATGAAGTTTTGCGGGCGGCTGCCCAGGTGTGTGAGGAAGGTGCGCGAGGCGCGGGGGCTCAGCCGGTATGCGCTGGCGCTGGCTTCGGGGGTCTGCCAGCGCCCGCCGGCGCTGCCCTGCGGGCTGCCTGCGGCAGGCTATGTCGCTCCGCTCCGTTCGCGGGAGATGATCCGGCGGATCGAGACGGGGGATTCTTTTCCCTCGCTGTTTGTGGCGACGCGGATGGCTTGGGCGATGGGGCTGTCGTTCGCGGAGTTTGCGATGAGGTTGGACGGGCTGCGCCGTAGGTAAAAGCGCTTCATATATTCGACTAACGCGTTTCGCGGGGGCCGTGCTGTGATGTGCGGCGATGTCACTGCGCTTTTCCATTTTCGAGTCGGCTGCCGGAGGGACGGGGTTCGCTTTCGGGTTGCTGGCGGGCGCTCTGTTTCCGGGCTTTGGGCGCACGGGGATGAACCACGAAGACGCGAAGGGCACGAAGTTGTGGGGCGGGCGGCGGGTGC
>CAIYUV010000209.1 GCA_903929475.1 uncultured Spartobacteria bacterium | reverse complement strand
TCGCCATACACCGCACTGCTGCTCGCATAGACAAAGCGGCTCACGCCCGCATCGCGCGCGGCAAGGAGCATGTTGAGAGTCCCGGTCACATTCGTCTCATGGCAGAAAAGCGGATCCTCCACGCTCATCGGCACGGAAATGAAACCCGCATGGTGCAGGACCACATCCACACCGGCGCACGCTGCGCGACATGCCACCAGATCATTTACGTCGCCAAGCAGGAGCGAAAATTTTTCCCATGCTTCACGCCCCACATTATTCAGGCAATCGTCGAGGTTTCGCTGCGAGCCGGTGGTGAAATTATCCAGCCCGATCACTTTCTGCCCGAGTGCGAGCAGCGTCTGAACAAGATGCGAGCCGATGAAACCAGCGCAACCCGTTACCAGCCATTTGCGGGGCTGCGTGCGGAGCGAAGAGATGGTTTTGTCGTATGCGGTCATGTAGGTGCGTCACGGGGAGCCGTCGCAAAGTTGGGTAGTTAGAAAGAGTCACTGCGACAAGCGCGAACGCTGACCTCAACGTGGATTATCTTTGCCCGCCCTGCTCATCGCTGCGAGGCGAAGGGTGCGCTCGTAGGCATCGGTGATTGCGGCGAGATCAAATGCGCGCGCCTTTTCCAGACTCGCCTGCTGCATGGTCGCTAGCGTCTGCTCCGATGACAAAAGACTGCCCAGGCGCTGCGCGAATACTGCGCTGTCGCCGACTGGAAATGTGTAGCCGTTCACTCCATTTTCCAAAACGTCACGCACACCAGGGATGTCGCTCGCGACGATGGCGAGGCCGTATTTCAGAGCTTCAATGGCTGCGACAGGAAGACCTTCGCTCAGCGATGGCATGAGGAGAATATCGGACGAGCGGAGCTTTTGCTGCACTGCGGAAGCCGCGAGCCAACCGGCGAGCGTGACGTTGGCGGCAAAGCCGTGCGTCTGGATGCTCTCGCGGACAGCGGGGAGAAGCGGGCCGTCGCCGACGATGGTGAGATGCCAGTCGCGACGCGGCAGTTTTGCGAGCGCCTCGATGAGAAAGACGGGATTTTTTTGCACACTCAGTCGTCCGACAAAAAGTAACCGACGCGGTGCCTGCGACAGCGCGCGCGGTGGTGGGGCATCGCTGAGATCAATCCCGTTCAAGATGCGCTCGACGGGCCGGCCGTAGGCGCGCTGCGCAAGCTCCTGCACAAACGAACTGACTGCGGTGCACGTTGCGGCGGAAACCCAGACGCGCCGCGCGATGGGAGCGACGAGCCTGAAGAGCGTGGATGTTTGCTCGGGCACGCCTCCGGGCACGTCGCCGAGGTGGGCCGTGAGGACGTAGGGCGTCCGCGTAAATTTGTGCGCCGCCCACGCGAGGAGGCCGGTGGGCATCGCGAAGTGCGCGTGGATGACATCGGGCTTCCAGATGCGGATGTGTCGCAGTGTGGAAAAAAAACTAGTCGCGCAAAAAAGACCCATTTCGTGAACGCGGCAGGTGTCCGCCTTTGCGCGCCCGCTCGCCGTGCGGAAAATGCGGACACCTTCGTCATCCTCCTCCGAGCTTTTCCAGCCGAGCGCGGCGGTCTGCACGCGCACTTCATGTCCGCGCCGGACTAGTTCGCGCGCGACCGTCTGCGCCACACGTCCGCCGCCGCCGCCGACGGGCGGGTATTCGTAGCAGAGGGTGAAGACTTTCATTGCGGATTGCGGATTGCGGATTGCGGATTTTTCCACTCAGCCAGCACCCATTCACACCACAGGAAGAGGCGCTCGTCCGCCTTTCCAGCGCGATGGGCGGCGAGTTTTTTTGAAATGAAATCCCTGTTGAGTCCTGCGGGTGTTTTTTGGAGATCAAAATCGAAGCGGCCTTCGCGAAGCCAGCGACCGATGGGCATTCCAAAACCTTTCTTCGGACGGTCTATGATCGCATCCGGAATCACGCCGCGCAGTGCTTGTTTGAGGATCCATTTTGTCTCGCCGTTGCGGAGTTTGAGCTGGTGCGGGATGCGTCGGGCGAGGTCCACGACTTCGATGTCGAGAAACGGGCTGCGTGCTTCGAGCGAGCAGAGCATTGAGGCGCGATCCACTTTCGCGAGGATGCCGTCCTGCAGGTAAAGTTGCGCCCACCATTGCAGCGAGCGATCCACGATGTCCGGCTGTTTGCACGCATCCCACGCAACGATGCTCTCGCTGAAAATCTCCTCCGGGTCGCACGGCGAACCGGTCAGCTCCGCGATGTCGCGCGGTTCGAGCGCGCTCATCCATGCGGCGTTCCAGAGCGCAGGCGGATGGCTCAACCCGCGGAGGAATCGCTTCACTTTGAAATCAAAACTCATATTCGCGTGCGACACGGGCAGCAGGCTCGCGAGCATTTTCACCGCCGTATGCAGCGGTCGTGGAACGAAACGCGTGTATCGTTCTGCTGCGCGCAGCGCCTTGAACGGATCGTAACCCGCGAAAAGCTCGTCGCCGCCATCGCCGCCGAGCGCGACGGTGACGTGCTGGCGCGTGAAACGGCTGAGCAAATACGTGGGCAGCAGCGAGCCGTCGCCGAGTGGTTCATCGAGGCGCGCAATGAGGCCGGGCAAAAGCTCGCGCGATTTTTCGAGGTCGAGCGTTTCGTGACGGTGCGAAGTGCCGAGCGTGTCAGCGACAAGCTTCGCGTGGCTGGTTTCGTCGAAGGATGGATCGGTGAAGCCGATGCTGAAGGTGTTCAGTTTATCCGCAGCGACATGGCGCGCGGCGAAGGCGGCAATGGCGCTGGAATCAATGCCCCCGCTGAGGAAAACGCCGAGCGGAACGTCGGACATGAGGCGACGTTGCGTGGCGCGTTCGAGGGCGGCGCGGAGACGTTCACTCCACTCATCGGCGGTCGGCGTGGTGTCGGGTTCGATTTCAAAAGACCACCAGCGCGAGATGCGAGGCGGCGCGGCGGAATCGAGATCGAAAACGAACGAGTGGCCGCCGGGCAGCTTCCAGACGCGCTCGTAGATGCTGCGCGGCGCGGGCACGTAGCAGTAAGCGAAGTATTTTTTGAGCGAGAGTGCGTCGAGCGAACGCGGGCAGTCGGGGTGCTCCGTGAGTGCGGGAAGTTCGCTGGCCCACGCAAACGTGCCGTGTTCATGGAACCAATAGAGCGGCTTTTTTCCAAAGCGATCCCGCGAGCCGAAGAGCCTCCGCCGCGCACGGTCGTGGATGACGAAGGCCCACATCCCGTTGAGACGCTCGACGAACGCATCGCCCCATTCGCGATAGGCGTGGAGCAGGACTTCCGTGTCGCTGTGGTCGGTCTGGAATTCGTGACCGAGCGCGCGGAGTTCGGCGCGGAGTTCGGCGTGGTTGTAGATTTCGCCGTTGAAAGTGACGCCCACATCGCCGTGCGCGCCGCACTTTGCGCAGGCGCTCCACATCGGCTGCGCGCCGCCGCCGATGTCCACGATGCTGAGACGCCGGTGCCCGAGATGCACGCCGTCACTTTCCCCGCGCCAAAGCCCCTCCGCATCCGGCCCGCGATGGGATATGCGGTCGGTCATGCGGCGCAGCGTATCGAGGTCGCCACGCCCGACAAAACCGGCTATGCCGCACATGGCGCGCTCATTTTCCCTCCACGTTGCGCGTGGCCCGCACGATGTAGACGCTCTTTCCCTGACTCTCGTAAAAGGTGCGCATGATCATCTCGGCGAGCAGGCCCATGAGGAAGCACATGATGCCGATCATCCCCGTCACCACGCAGAGCATGAGCAGCGGATTTTGGATGAAAGATTCGCCGTTCACAAACTTCCGCCACAGTGCATAGACTCCGGAAAAGCCGCTGAATGCGAGCGAGAGCAATCCGCACGCGCCGAAAAGATACATCGGCTTTTGCTGATAGCGGTCGAGGAATTTGACGGTGATGAGATCGGCGAGAACTTTCAGCACGCGCTCCAGCCCGTATTTGCTCGTGCCCGCAGTGCGCGCGTAGTGGCGCACGACGACCTCGGTGATTTCCGCGCCGTGCCATTTTGCGTAGATGGGAAGGAAGCGGTGCATCTCGCCGTAGAGCCGCACGCCCTCGACGACTTCGCGGCGATACGCCTTCAGCGAGCAACCGAAATCGTGCAGCCGCACGCCGCTCACCCACGAGATGAGGCGGTTCGCCATGATGCTTGGCGCGTTTCTTTTAATGGCGTTGTCCTGCCTGTCCTTGCGCCAACCGCTTACCACATCGAAGCCCTCCTCCAGTTTCGCGAGCAGCAGCGGGATGTCCTCGGGGTCGTTTTGCAGGTCGCCGTCCATCGGGATGATGATGTCCCCCTTCGCAAAATCGAACCCGGCCATCATCGCCGCCGTCTGTCCGAAATTGCGGCGGAAATGCACCACTTTTACCCGCTCGTCCTTCGCCGCGATCTCGTCGAGCAATTCATCCGAGCCGTCCGTGCTTCCGTCGTTCACGAGAATCAATTCCCACGGACGCGCGATTTTTTCCATCGCGCCGCGAACTTTTTCATAAAGCGGCCCGATATTGGCGGCTTCGTTACAAATCGGAATGGCGATGGAGAGCATGTGCGCGATGCTTTTCTAAAAAACGGGCGAGGGTGTAAATGACGGATGTCGAATGTCGAATCGTGTCGTGCTTCGCCGCCAGACTTCCCCGATATACACCCACACTGCAAGGCATCCGGATCAACGGTTGCTGGCAGGCTGGGCGAAAACAGAAATCTTCAATGGAAGGTTTCGCCAAAGCACGGCTGTGGATGAGCGGGGGCGGCAGGCCATACCCTCATTCTCGTCTGCTGCTGCGACTTTTTCGTGCCTTTCCCGGCTTGCGAGGGCACAAGCGTATGTTGATTTTCTTTTCAAATGACTGACTCCGAACTTTCCGCGCAGCTCGAACGCTACAAGTGGTATCACATCATTCCGCTCACGTCCGCCGTCTCCACGCCAGGGCGGGCTGATTTTGCCAGCTACCACCCGCCGGTGCTGCGGCAGATGGATGCGGTGGACTTCCGGGGCAAGCGTGTGGTGGACATCGGCTGCCGGGACGGGAAGTTTTGCTTCGAGGCGGAGCGGCGTGGGGCGGGGGAGGTGATGGGGATTGATACTTCGCTGTCGCTCGGTGCGGTGGAACTGTTGATTCCGTTTTTTAAGAGCAAGGTGCGGATGCTTGAGATGGGGCTTTACGATCTGAATGTGGCGGAGCACGGGCAGTTCGACATCGTGCTCTTCCCCGGCGTGCTCTACCATCTGCGCTATCCGTTTAGCGCGCTGAAGACGCTCGCTGATCTGCTGCCGGATGGCGGGCGGATGATCATCGAGACGGGGATTTTTGCCGACGAGAACAAGCGGGCGCTGCTTTTTTGCCCCGTGGGTAAAGAAAGCCCCTACGAGCCTTCGAGCGTCACTTTCTACAATCGCAAAGGGATGGTGGACTCGCTAAAAACTTTCGGCCTGCGCGTGGATGCCGTGGACTACATGAGCGACAAGGATCGCAAGCGCACAGACGGGAAAATCATCCGAGGGACATTCCTTTGCACAAAGGACAGCGCCCTTGCCGCAGAGCACCCGCAGCACTATTGGGTGGGCGGCGCGCACAAGCACTGGCAGAAAGCAAAGGAATGAACACCGACTGGACCAAAACGATCCTTCCCCGCCGCCGGCTGCTCGACATCCCGTGGCGCGAGTTGTGGCAATACCGCGATCTTGTGTGGCTGATGGCGAAGCGCAACCTCACCGCGCAATACAAGCAGACCGTGCTCGGCCCCGCGTGGTTTATCATTCAGCCGCTGCTCACCACCGTCGTCTTCAGCTTCCTCTTCGGGCGTGTCGCGGGCATGGGCACCGACCACATCCCGCACTTTCTTTTCTACATGAGCGGCCTCGTCGTCTTTGGTTTCTTTGGCGAGTGCGTGAACAAAACGGCGATCACCTTCACGCGCAACGCACAGCTTTTTGGAAAAGTCTATTTTCCCCGCCTGGCCGCACCGCTCTCGCAGATGCTCACCAATCTCGCGGGCTTCGGCGTGCAGTTCGCCGTCTTCCTCATCGGTCTCGCATTTTATTGGGCAAAAATGCACTGGTTCCCGGACCCCCAACACCTCGTCCACCTCGCTCCCAACTGGCGCATCGCAATCTTTCCTTTTCTCCTCGTGCTGGCGGCGCTGCTCGGGCTCGGCGTTGGCTTTATCATCGCCGGACTCACCACACGCTACCGCGACTTGCAAATGGCGGTCGGCTTCGGTGTGCAACTCTGGATGTATGCGAGCAGCGTCGTCTTCCCGCTCTCGAAAATCAAAGACTCTGCCTATGTCGCGCTGCTCAAACTGAACCCGATGGTGCCCATCATCGAATCGTTCCGCTTCGCATTCCTCGGCGAAGGCGTCGTCACGAAAGGCGACCTCGCCATCAGCGCCGCGACCTGCGTGGTCGTGTTCTTCGTCGGTCTGATGATGTTCTGCAAAACCGAGCAGACGGTGATGGATACGGTGTAAGCAGGTAAGACGCTTTTAAAATGTCACTGGCAATCAAAGTCGAATCCCTCAGCAAGCTCTACCGCCTCGGCGAGCTGGGGCGGCGCTCGTTTTTACACGACTGGAAAAACAAACTGCTGCACATCGCCGAGCCGGACGATGCGCCGGGAAATTTCTGGGCGCTGCGCGACATTAGCTTCGACATCGAGCAGGGTCAGGTCGTCGCGGTCATCGGGCACAACGGCGCGGGCAAATCCACGCTGCTGAAAATCCTCAGCTCCATCACATCCCCCACGCGCGGCTCGGCGAAACTGCGTGGTCGCGTCGCATCGCTGCTCGAAGTGGGCACCGGCTTTCATAATGAACTTACCGGGCGCGACAACGTCTTCCTCAACGGCGCGATCCTCGGCATGACCACGCGTGAAGTCGCCAAAAAGTTCGACGAAATCGTGGCCTTTTCCGAGATCGCGGATTTCATAGACACGCCGGTGAAGCGCTACAGCAGCGGGATGCGCGTGCGCCTCGCCTTCGCCGTTGCCGCACATCTGGAACCGGAGATTCTAATCGTGGATGAGGTTCTCGCCGTGGGAGACGCGGCATTTCAGCAGCGCTGCGTGGGAAAAATGGGCGAGGTTTCACGGAGCGGCCGCACGGTGCTCTTCGTCAGCCACAACGCTGCGGCGGTCGAGAATCTCTGCACGCGCGGCATCGTTCTGCATCATGGGCGCATGGATTTCGACGGCACGCAGACCGAGGCGCTGCGGCATTATGCGAGCCGTTTTGCAAATAGCGGCAGCGATCTCCGTGCGCGCACCGATCGCACTGGCACGGGTGAGGCTCGCATCACTGAGGTCGAATTTCGTGATGCGCAGGGCCGCGCGACACAGGCCGTCACGAGCGCCGACCCCATCGAGGTGTGGATCCATTACGAGTGCGCCTCGCCGCTGCCGAAGTTGACGGCAAACCTCACCATCACCACGCCCGTCGGCGCGCCGCTCATCACACAATCGAACAACTTCACCGCGCAGCCGCTCGCAAATCCGCCCCTGCGCGGCGCGCTCGTCTGCCGTCTGGACACATTGCCGCTCATCGAGGGCACATATCGTTTCGACATCGGCCTCTACCCGCATTTCCGACTCCGCGTGCCGATTGATGAAGTAAAAAATGCGGCGGAACTTCAAGTCATGGCCGGCAATTATTTTGGTGGTGGAAAGTTGCCCTACGCAGCGGCAGGCGACGGTCACATACTTGTGAGCGGCACATGGCGCGTGGAACCCGCATCTGCATGATGACGCCTAAATCAGCCTTGCAAAGCCATCACCCACGCCGCGTCACGCTCATAGTCGGCACCCTTCAGCAATTCGCCGTAGATCGAGTGAAAGTGCTCCGCCAGCCGTCGCGTGAAATGATTTTTCCAATCCCCGGAAATTCCCTTTCGGCCGTGCGACATCACGTCCTCTTCGCCCGGCTTGCGCCCATACACCGTGTCGAACCGCTGCGATATGACGGCGCGAACGACCTCCGCCTCCGTCACGGGCAGCCCGAGTTTTTCCACGAACAAATCCGAAAAAAGCGACGCGTCATCCACGATCAAATCTTCGTAGCGCAAAACAATCTCGCCCGATCCCATCCACGAACGCTGGATGCGCGCCGTCGTCTCCATCCCTGCATCGCCCATGACTTCCATCAGCCCGTCCTCTACGGTCAGGTCGCGCAGCCGCGCGCGCATCGCCTCGATTTTTCCAGCAGGGTCCGGCTTGTGCGAATCACGGATGCTGAAATAGCGCGAGATGAGCGTGTCGCGCAGATCGCGCAGCACGAAAAATCGCTTCGCCGCCTGCACCTCCGGCACTGCCATCGCTTCGTCGCGCACCATGAAGACGGATGGAAAAACACAACCCGCCGCTCCGTCGAAATCCGGACTGCTCCAAAAACGCGGCTTCACGCGTTTGCCGAAAAGCTCGCGCAAAATCCCGTCAATCCAGGTCGAGCCCGCTTTCGCGTGTGTAAAATGGATCACTGCCGGAAATTTTTTCCGTTTCAAAAAGCCGAACATCCGCGCAGAGAACGCTGCCCGCGAAAATCGGTCAAGCATCGCCAGACTGCGTGACGCTCCGCTTCATAAAACCACCATGTTTTCTTTTCTAAAACGCCTCCGCGATTTTCGCACCGCAGCCAGTATCTCCCTCACCCGCCAATCGTGGCTCCCTCACGTCCGGTGGCTTGATGAATGGTCGCGCTCTCTGCGAAAAAACGCATCCTCCATGAACGACGAGCGGCCGTGGATGACATTCAACTCCATCAAGTTTCTAGATAATGAACTGAAACCCGGGATGAGCGTCTTCGAGTGGGGAAGCGGTGGCTCCACGTTGTTTTACGCAAGGCGCGCAAAGGAAGTCATTGCCATTGAAAACGACGCTGAATGGGCGGAAAAAGTGCGCACTGCGTGTCGCGAGCGCGGATATTCAAACGTCAGCATCGAATACATTCCACAGGACGACACGCCAGCGGCGCTTGAATTCGACGCTGCTGATCCCGGTGCATTCATCTCGAATTCCAGACTGCATCATGGTGCCAGCTTCCGGCGCTACGCTACGCACATCGCACAATTTCCTGACACCCATTTTGATCTTGTCGTTGTTGATGGACGGGCCCGGCCTTCCTGTCTTCAGCAGGCAATTCCGAAAGTGAAGCCGGGGGGCTTGCTAGTCCTCGATAATGCGGATCGAGCGTGGTATCAACGTGCCTGCGCGCTGCTCGACGGATGGAAAATGCACGATTTTTCCGGCCCGGCACCATACTGCGCACAATTTTCACAAACCGTCATCTGGCGCAAAGCACGATAGCGCCGCCTTCCATCATTTGCCTGCGAACATCGCCCTTTTTACCTACGCACGTCCGTCGCACATACGCCGGACGCTCGAATCGCTCGCCGCAAATCCCCAAGCCTCATCAAGCAGGCTGGTTGTATTCAGCGACGGCCCGCGCGCGGGCGACGAAAGCAAAGTTGCCGCAGTGCGCGCCATCGTCCGCGAGCGCGCGTGGTGCGGCGAAGTCGAGCTGCGTGAGTCGTCGGAGAATTGCGGGCTCGCTGTGAGCATCGTCAGCGGAGTCAGCGCGCTTCTTTCTGAAAGTGAAAGCATCATCGTCCTCGAAGACGATCTCGAACTTTCTCCCGGCTTTCTCGCCTACATGAATGCAGCACTCGAACGCTATGCCGGCGACGAGCGCGTGATGTCCGTCGCAGGCTATCTGCCGCCGCTCGACGCCGAACTGCCGGAGACATTTTTGATGCGGACGACGACAAGCTGGGGCTGGGCGACATGGCGGCGCGCGTGGGCCGATTATGAGCCCGACGCCCGGTCGCTCGCGGAACGCATCCGCAAAACAGGACAACTCGATAGCTTCAATCTCGATGGCGGCTACGACTATTTCGAGCAGCTTCGCCTGAATATCGAGGGCCGGCTGAAAACGTGGGCAGTGCTATGGTATGCAAGCATCTTTCTTCGTGGCGGGCTGACATTGCATCCGCGCCAGTCACTCGTGGAAAACATAGGTCACGACCACAGCGGCACCCATTGCGCCCCCGATGAACGTTTCGCAAATTCCCGGCTCGCCGCGAGCATCGCGGTGGGTGATATTCCCGTCGAACCACACGCAGGTGCCCGCGTAGCGATGCGCGAACGGCTCCACACACCGTCGCCAAAACCACGCGGGCTGCTCCGGCATTTGCGCGCATTTTTTCAAACTAGCCATGTCGCTCTTCGATAAACTTCGCCGCGCACTGCGGCTCGACACACTCGCCGAACGGCTCGCACGGCTCGAACGCGAAAACACACGTCTGCGCGAAACACTCGGGCGCATCGAGTCCCGCCAGATGGCCGCGCATCCGCCGGCCACATTGCGCGACGCCGAGTTCCGCGTGTTTTCACAATGGGGCGAGGACGGGATTCTGGACTGGTTGACGCGCATCATCGCCGTGCCGCGAAAGGTCTTCGTCGAGTTCGGAGTCGAGGACTACAGCGAGGCGAACACGCGCTTTCTGCTCACGCAGCGCGGCTGGAGCGGCCTCGTGCTCGACGGCTCGGAAAAAAATATCGCACGCATCCCGCGCGACGAAATTTACTGGCGGCACCAGCTCTCCGCCGCTGCCGCATTTATCACGCGCGAAAACATCAATGACCTGATTGCGTCGAACGGCATCAGCGGGCCCATCGGAATTCTCAGCGTGGATATTGATGGCAATGACTACTGGATCTGGGAGGCCGTCAACGTCGTCGAACCGGCCATCGTCGTCTGCGAATACAACGCTCTCTTCGGCCCCGAGCGCCGCGTGACCATCCCCTACGATCCTCATTTCGTCCGCAGCCGCGCCCATTTTTCCAATCTCTACGCGGGCGCCTCGCTTGCCGCGCTCGTCTCGCTGGGCACGCGGAAGGGCTACGCCTTCGTCGGCACCAATGGCGCGGGTAATAATGCTTTTTTTGTCCGCTCCGATTTGCGCCCCGCAGCGCTTCCATGCCTGACCGCTGCGCAAGGCTACACGCCCGCGCAGTTTCGTGAATCCCGCGACGAGCAGGGCGCGCTCACTTTTCTCGACGCGGAAAAAGCCGCCGCGCTCATCGCACACCTCCCGCTTGTCGAAGTTCCCGCGTAGCCCGCATGTCTACCGTTCTCTTTCTCAGCAAAAAAAATGACCCGCGCTGCGAACTTGCGCTGGCGCTGCTCCGCGAGCACTTTCCCGGCGTCACCGCCGCGATGGGTGAGTGGGGCACGCCATTCCCCGCGCACTTGCTGGATTGGTCCGGGGAATTCATCATCTCCTATCTCTCGCGCTGGGTCGTCCCTGCGCCGCTGCTCGCTCGCGCAGCAGGAGCCGCGATTAATTTTCATCCCGGCCCTCCCGAGTATCCCGGCTTCGGCTGCTACAACTTCGCGCTCTATGAAAACGCCGCGGCTTACGGCGTCACCTGCCACCACATGCAGCAGCGCGTGGATAGCGGTGCGATCGTCGCAGTCCGCCGATTCCCCATCCAGCCCTGCGGCGACGTCGCTTCCCTCCTCGAAAAAACCCACGACGCGCTCCTCGCGCTCTTTTCCGAAATTATCTCCACTATCGTCCGCAACGACCCGCTACCTGTGAGCAGCGAGACATGGACGCGCCCGCCTTTCCGCAAAACTCAACTCGAAGAACTCCACCGCATCACGCCCGGCATGACCCGCGAGGAAATCGCACGTCGCACTCGCGCCGTCACCATGGGAAAGTGGCGCCCGTTCATCGAACTCCACGGACATCGTTTCATCCATGACTGACCCTCTCCGCATCGCCATCAATTGCGAACTCACCCCCGGCCTTCAGGCTGGCGGCACACAGAGTGTCGTCTCCGGCCTCGTCCACGCCCTTGGCCAACTCGGAGGCCCCGAGGAATACTTGCTCATCTGCCATCCGGAAAATCGCGCATGGATCGAACCGCTTGCAGGCCCCAACACACGCCTTGTCAACCGCCCGCAAAACCCCCGTCCTGCATGGCGGCGCGCGGCCCAGCGATGGGCGGGCCGCGCTTTCCGCCTTATCACCGGCGAAAAAATGCGCGAGTGGCCCGAAGTCACGCGCTCCGACGGCTTTTACGAATCGCTCGGCGCGCAAGTCATTCACTGGCCGTGGCAGCGTTTCCACGTCACCGCGCTCCCCAGTGTCTTCAATCCCCACGACCTCCTCCATCTCCACCACCCGCAGTTTTTCGTCCCGCGCCAGATCATCGAGCGCGAAGCCCTCTACCCGGTCGCCTGCCGTATCGCGCACACTGTCGTTGTTGCCAGCGAGTGGATGCGCGATGACATCGCCGCACGATACGCACTTCCCGCGTCCAAAATCCAAATCATTCCGTGGGCTCCGCCCACCGTCGCAGCCGCCCTCGCCACGGACGCGGTTTCCGCTGCGCGTGCAAAATTTAACCTTCCAGAAAACTTTGCCCTCTACCCCGCAGTCACGTGGGAGCACAAAAACCATCTGCGACTCCTCGCCGCCCTCGCGCACCTTCGTGATGCGCGCAACATCACCGTCCCGCTCATCTGCACAGGTCACAAATACGAACCGCAGTGGACGAAAGTCGAAGCCGAACTCCGCCGCCTCGAACTCACAAACAGCGTGCGCTTCCTCGGTGCTGTCAGCTTCTCAGAACTCCGCGCCATCTATCGCTCGGCACAATTCGTGATCGTGCCCACCCTTTTTGAAGCCGCCAGCGGTCCCGTCTGGGAATCGTGGCAGGAAAACATCCCGGTCGCGTGCAGCACCGTCACATCGCTCCCGCAGCAGGCCGCAGATGCCGCCCACCTTTTCGATCCGTATTCAGTTCCCGCCATCGCCCATGCGTTGGAGAAAATGAGCACCGACGCCTCGTATCGCGGACATTTGAAAGCGAACGGCCAGCGCCGCCTCGCAGACTTCCCATGGGAGCGCACCGCCCGCGCCTACCGCGCCACCTATCGCAAAGCCGCCGGGCTCCAACTCGCCGCGGATGACGCCGCGCTCCTTGCCTGGGATTGGATGAAAGAGCGGCGCGCGTGAAAAAACCGTCCTCTGCCGCGCTGGTAACTCTTGTTTGACGGCGCGATGGTTTATTGCGCACCACTGACACATCACATTTCATCCATGAACCCGTCTTTCATCCCCATCGCAGCACCTGTCCTCAACGGGAATGAAAAAGCCTACGTGAATGACTGCCTGGACACTGGCTGGATTTCCTCGAATGGAAAATACATTGCGCGCTTCGAGAAGGAGTTTGCGGCGTATTGCGGAGTCGGGCACGCGGTGGCTTGCTGTAATGGGACGGTCGCGCTGCATGTGGCGCTGCTGGCGCTGGGCATCGGACCGGGGGATGAGGTGATCGTGCCGACGATCACGTTTGTCGCTACAGCGAATGCGGTGCATTACGTGGGGGCGACGCCGGTGTTTGCAGACAGCGACCGCGCTACGTGGAATCTGGATCCGGCAGACGTGGCGCGAAAAATCACAGCGAGGACAAAGGCGATCATCGCAGTGCACCTCTACGGGCAACCGGCGGACATGGATGCGCTCGCGACGCTCGCAAAAAAACACGGCCTCTCGCTCGTGGAGGACGCTGCGGAGGCGCATGGCGCATTGTATCGCGGGCGAAGGGCTGGAAGCCTCGGCGACGTGGCGACGTTCTCTTTTTACGGAAACAAAAATCTAACGACGGGAGAGGGTGGCATGTGCGTGACGAACGATGGTCCGCTGCGCGAAAAAATGCGGCAGCTTTGCTGGCAGGGAATGGATCCCGTGCGGCGATACTGGTTCCCCGTCGTCGGCTACAATTATCGCATGACGAATATCGCCGCAGCCCTCGGAGTGGCGCAGCTCGAGCGACTGGAATGGCATCTGGCACGGCGGCGCGAGGTGTTTGCGCTCTATAAAGAGCGGCTCAGTGACGTGGTGGAATGGCAGCCCGAGGCGGAGTGGGCGAATCACGCATGCTGGATGTTCACGGCGCTGCTGGCGCCGAAGTTTGACCGCGACGCCGTTGGCACCGCCCTGCTGGCGAAGGGCGTCGAAACACGCCCGGTATTTCCACCGATGCATCTGCTGCCGACTTATGCACATCTCACCGCGCCCGGCTCCCTGCCCGTCGGCGAAGACCTCTCTCGCCGCGGGCTGAATCTGCCCACCGGCGCGCATCTCTCGCGCGAAGACGTGGAGCGCGTGTGCGCGTCGCTGCGCAGCGTGCTGGAGCAAAACGCATGAGTGCGCCGCCACGGATCACGGTTGTCACGCCGTCGTTCAACCAGGCGCAATTCCTGGAACAAACGATCCTCAGCGTGCTCGGCCAGTGCTATCCGAACCTCGAATACTTCGTCATGGACGGTGGTAGCGGCGATGGCAGCGCGGATATCATCCGCCGCTACGAAAGTCGGCTCGCGGGCTGGGTGAGTGAGCGCGACGGCGGGCAAGCCTCTGCGATTAATGCGGGCTTTGCGCAGGCGTCTGGCGACATCCTGTGCTGGCTGAACAGCGACGATTATTTTCTTCCCGGCACACTGCATCGCATCGCGGCGCACTTCGCGGGGCGCGTGAAGGAGCCGGGGCTCGTTTATGGCGGCTGCTTGTGTTTTCAGGAGGGCGGGCGCTGGGCAAAAGTCGCACGTCCAAGGGCGCACGATTCCGCCACGCTCGCCGTTCTCGACTACCTCGTGCAGCCGAGCACGTTTTGGACACGGGCGCTCTGGGAGAAAACGGGAACGCTCGACGCGACGCTGAGTTTTACCTTCGATTGGGAGTGGTTCATTCGCGCCGCACAGCACGCGCCTTTTGATCTGTCGGGCGAAATTTTTTCCGCCTACCGCCATCATGAAGCGCACAAAACCGGAAGCGGCGGCACGAAGCGGCGGGAGGAAATCGTATCCATCGCGCAGAGACACGCTCCTGCTGAAATTGTGCGGGCCTACGAATGGGTGTTGCGCACATGGGGGGATTTTGAACGGCGTGCAGCAATGGAAAAACGCTGGCGTGCGGCGCGAATTCCTGGTGCGGGAACGCTGGCAAAATTGTTCACCCCGCGTTTGTGGAAGCTTGCGTGGCCCGAAGGGATGACCGCGCGCGAGGCGCGTTTTTGCTCAGCGATGTTCATGGGCGGGCAACCGGGTCATGCGTAGCGAATCCACGAGTTTGCCGACCATCTCGGTGGTGACGCCGTCTTTCAACCAGGCGCGCTACCTGCGCGAGACTCTCGCCTCCGTGGCCGCTCAGACCTATCCAGCGCACGAACACATCGTCATGGACGGCGGCTCGACGGACGGCTCGGTGGAGGTGCTGCGTGAATGGGGCCCGCGCCCCGGCTTCCAATGGCACTCGGGACGCGACCGCGGGCAAAGCGACGCGATCAACAAAGGCGTTGCGCTCGCCACGGGAGAGATCGTCGGCTGGCTCAACAGCGATGATCTGCTTTACGATGGTGCGCTAGACGCCATCGCGCGCGCCTTCGCCGCACAGCCCGACGCGGGCGTGGTGTATGGCACCGGGGAGAAGATGGACCCCGAAGGTCGCACAGTGAAAATCATTCCCGCTGTGCCCTACGACGCGCGGCGGCTGCGCAGTGCGTTCTATGTTTTGCAGCCCTCCATGTTTTTTCGCCGCGCGCTTTTCCAGCAGGTCGGCGGATTGGATGAAAACTCGCATTACGCGATGGACTGGGAACTCCTCCTCAAGCTCGCACGCATCGCGCCAGTGATCGGCATACCCGACCCCGTCGGGCGCCTGCGGGTTTACGGCGAGACAAAATCAAACACCGGCGGCTGGGCGCGCATGCGCGAAATCGCAAACATCGGACGCCGGATGCACGGCCCGCTCGACCGCAACTGGCTTTCACTGCGCATCCGCGAAATCGTCGCGCGCATCCGCCCCGCGCCGCTCGGGCGGCTCGCGCGTAAAATCGTGGACGCCACGATGCGCCGCACGCTCGGCGAAAAAAACTTCATGGTGCAGGGCTGGCCGTCATGAACTTTACATTCCTCTTCACGCCGGGCCGGAACGCCCGCCAGCGCTTGCTGGAGCTCGGTGAAGCGCCCAGCGAGTTTTTCTATGGTGCCATAGAACTCGCGCGCGCCGGACACTCTGTGAAAAATGTCGAAGTGGACGAATCCCGCCCGTCCCTTGCCGCAAAGATCACCGACCTATGCACGCCGCTCCGCTGGCGGCCTGTGAAAACGAGCGCGTGTCTCGCCGAGGCCGTGCGCCGTGAACGTGGGCGGCTGGAATGTTCCGAAGTCATTGTGGCAACCACTGGAAATCTCGCCTTTGCCACCGCTGCCGCGCACATGCGCCCGCCCGTGCTCGGCATCCATTCCGGCACGCTGGACTACCATCACGGCTGGCTCCGCCGTCGTCGTTCACGCCGTCTGCTGCTCGCCAGCCACACCATGCTTTTCGGCGACGCGGAGTTGGAGCCGTTCCGCCGCTTTTTCGCGCTCGGCGCGGATTCCGTGAGCGTGAACCAGTTCGGAGTGGACCTGAATTTCTGGCATCCCTCGCCTGACACAGCGCGGGACGGAAGCGTGCTCTCCATCGGCAACGACGGACGACGCGACTACACCACGCTGCTCGCCGCCGCTGCGGAAATTCGCGCGCCCATCGAAATCATCACCCGCCGGATACTACCCTCGCCGCTACCGGAAAATGTAAGCCTCCGGCCCGGCAGCTGGCAGGGCGCGGAATTGAGCGACCTTGCACTGCGTGAACGCTACCAGCGCGCCGCCTGCGTGGTCGTGCCCGTGTTGAAAACGCTCCAGCCATCCGGCCAGAGCGTGACGTTGCAGGCGATGGCATGTGGCTGCCCCGTAGTGCTCGCGGATTTCCCCGGACTCTGGAATCGCGCATCGCTCCGCGATGGAGAAAACGTGTTGCTTTACCCCGCCGGGAACCCGGCCGCACTCGTATCCGCAGTGCGCCGCATCCTCACCGACTCCACACTTGCGGCGCGTCTGGGCACCGCCGCACGCGCCACTGCCGGGCAGCATGGCGATATCCACGCTTTTGCCGGTCGCATCGCAGAGCTGGCGCGCAAAACTCTCTCGTCATGACACGCATCATCGGCATCGCCCTCGTGCGCAACGAAGACATCTGGATCGAGCGGGCCCTTCTCAACGCACTCCCGCTTTGCGACGAACTGCTCGTCGCCGACAACGGCTCGACCGACGGCACTCCCGCCATCCTCGCGCGACTCGCAGCCGCGCATCCGCAAATCAAAGTCCGCTCCATCGCTCACCCGCGCGAGTCCGCGCAGATGATCGCTGGCTACGCAGGCACACCAACTTGGATATTCGGTGTGGACGGCGATGAAATCTATGACCCCGTCGGCCTTGCGCGGATGCGCGTCGCGCTGCTCGAAGGACGCTACGATGAATGGTGGGTCGTTTTCGGAAACGTGCTGAATTGCACCGACATTTCCTTCGATCACAAGACAGCCACAGGCTACCTCGCACCGCCCTGCCGCAGCATGACCAAGCTCTATAATTTCCAAATGCTCGAACGCACAGACCCTGACGCACGCCAGCGCCTGCACAGCACGGGCGATGTTTTCCGGGCAGGTTTCAGCACGGAACTACGGCTGAATCTCCATGAGCAGACTCCATGGGAGGCCGCTGACTTCCGCTGTCTTCACGCCTGCTTTGTCCCGCGCAGCAGTCTCGACTCGAAATCAGGCGCACGTCGCAATGTGTCCGAGAGCCTCGGACTGCTCAACCGCGCACGCGTGTTCATCGCACGTCTGTTCGGACGCAGCGCTGAAAGCGACTACAAGCTCGAAAAATACCGCCGCGGCAAAATCGTGACCGTGGATGCGGCGGATTTTCTGAAATGAAGAACGCCAGACATTCATCCGCTGTTGTTGTTCGCTTTTTCGCCCGTCATCCGTCATTTGTCATCCGTCATTCAAATGCCAATTGAACTCAACCAATTCAAAATGTCCGCCGCCGAGGACGCGGAACTGCGTGCCGTGCTCGCGCTCGCGCGCCCGAGGCACATTGCTGAATTCGGCAGTGGACTCACCACACGCTTCTGGGCGGAGAACGCTCCGGATGCGCGCATCGTGACGTGGGATAACTACCCAGACTGGATCTCCGAATTACGGACCGCCTTCAACGGTGCCGAGTGGATGCCGCGCGTCGAGTGGCGCAGCTACACCGTCACACCCGACGGCCCCCGCGATGTGGAAAAGGACGCCGTGCCGTGGAGCGGCGAGCCGTTTGATTTTCTTTTTCTCGACGGCCCGCGCTCGGCACATCCGCAAAACTACGGGCGTAGCGGCACATTCCGTTTCGCCACGCAGCATGCCGCGCCCGGCGCGCTCATTGTCTGGCACGACCACGACCGCGCGCACGAGCGTCGCCTCGCACTGCGCTATCTCGGCCACTGCCGTCTTCATGGCAAAGGCCGCGTGGGCTGGTGCCGCTGGCAGTCGCCGCGCAGCGGGGGATGGCTGGCCCGCATGTTCAACGTAATTCGTCAGCCGCGTCTTTTGCTGCCATGAGTTTCTTTTCCAAATCCATCGCCACCGTCGCGGTGAACATGAAGCCCGTTTCCGGCCCGTGGGGAGGAAGCAGTCCATTTGTCTGGCAGCTTCGATCCTTCCTCGAATCGCGCGGTTATGCGGTGCGTTTCGATCTCCGGCGCGAGACGGATGTGATTCTCCTGATCGATCCACGCGAGGATTTGCAGGGCAGGGCGTTCGGTCTCCGCGAAATCACAGACTATCGCCGCGAACACCCGCGCGTGCGCGTGATCCATCGCGTGAACGAGTGCGACCAGCGCAAGGCCACCGCCTTCATGGATCCGCTGCTCGCAGAGGCGAACAAGCTCGCCGACCACACGGTTTTCATCTCCGGGTGGCTGCGCGATTACTTTGCCAGCCGCTGGGCTGAGCTGATGCGTCCGCACTCGGTGATCTACAACGGCGCGGCGACCCGGGACTTTCATCCCATCGGGGCCGCCGTGTGGGATGGCATCGCGCCGCTGCGTGTCGTCACGCATCATTGGTCGGACCACATGCTGAAAGGTTTCGACGTGTATGAGGAGGTGGATCGCCTCATCGCAGAGGGCGAGCTGCCGGGCTTCGAGCAGTGGATCATTGGCCGCTGGCCAAAAAAAATCACATGGCGCGCGTCGCGCACATTTCCACCGTCGCACGGCGCGGCGCTCGGCACGCAGCTCCGGCAGTGCCATCTCTATCTGACCGCCACCCGATGGGAGCCATGCGGAATGCACCATGTCGAGGGCGCGCAATGCGGACTGCCGTTGGTTTTTCACCGCGACGGCGGTGGTGTGGTTGAAGCCGGCGAACGTTACGGAGTTGGTTTTCACGACGATGTGAAATCCGCGCTGCTCGCGGCCCGCGGGCGCTATGCGGAGTTGCGCGCGAAGGTGCTGGCAGCACCGCCCTCGGGCGACCGCATGTGTCTCGAATACTGCGAGCTGATCCAGCGGCTCCTCGCCGAACGATCCGACTAAAAGTGCAACGCATCGGCTTCATCACCGACGGGAAAATCCCCACGCTCGCCAGCAGCCTCACGCGCCCGTGGCGGCTGCTGCTCGGCTGGCCAAGCACCAGCGCCGTCGGCTCGATGCGCCACGGCTGGATCGCGCGCGAGGTGAACAGGGATTCCGCATTGCACTACGAAACCTATCGTCCGCACCGCCATTATGCGGCTGTCGTTTTTTTAAAATCCATGAGCCCGCAGTGTGCCGCCCTCGCTGCGCGGCTGCGCGCCCGCGGCACGCGAGTGGTCTTTGATTTGAACGTGGACTATCTCACTCCCGCCGCCGGTGCGTTTTACTACGAAGGCATGGCACCCACGGCTGCGCAGCGTGCCGATGTGTTGGATATGTTCACGCTGTCCGATGGTGTGATCGCCGATTCCAGTCACCTTTCCACCATCGCCGCCGCGCATCATCCGCACGTGCGATGGGTGCCGGACAATGTCGCTCCCGGCATCGTCCCGGCACCACATGCATGGCGGCGCGATGGGAAGCTGCCGCTGCTGTGGTCGGGCGAATCCGTGAAGCTTTTCGAGCTGCTGAAAATTGCGCCCGTCCTCCGGCGCTATTCCGCGCACGTGAGGCTGGTGCTCGTCACAAATTCACTCGCGGCGCGCACGAGATGGTTTGGTGATCTGAGCGAGCGTGTGGATGCGCTGCTCGGCGAATTCGAGACGCAGGTGCTGCCGTTCCGTTCCATTCCCGCGCTGCTGGAAACCTACGCACAGGGCGGCGTCTTCATCTCCCCGCGCTTCCTCGACAACACTTACAACCTTGGCCACACCGAATGGAAAATCACGCTGCCGATGGCTTGCGGTCGCGTCGTTCTCGGCTGCCCGGTGCCGAGCTATCGTGACGTTGCAGCGCGTTCCGGCGGCCGAGGTCTGCGACTTTGTGAAACGGAGGAACAATGGTGCGAGGCACTGGATGCTGTGCTCTCCGGGGGCTTCGATTTTTCCGCCGAGGAGGAGGCGGCGCGCACCGTCGTGAGACATCACTACAGCACACCCGTCGTTGCGAAGGAGCACCGGCGCTTTATCGAGGAGGTGCTGGCCGCATGAACCCGCTGCTCGACATACTCTCCTCCGGTATTGCGATCGCTCGCGACGCAATGTCGCTCCGCAGCGCCACAGCTTTTCGTCGGGAATTGGCCGGGCACGACTTCGTAGCACCGAAGGGCGAACTCGCGTTGAATTATGGCGGCGTTCCCGGCGGCCCCGAGCCCGTGGCGGGCGGGCGGGTGAAATTGCTGCACCTTGCCGGGCGCTGGCCGGAGCGTGCTGTTTTCAATGTGCTCTATCTCGTGAGCAGCGCGCCGCCGCCTTTTGCCACCGAGCTTGTGCGCCGGGCGCATCGTTGCGGCGCGAAATTTGTGTGGAATCAAAACGGAGTGGGCTTCCCGGCGTGGGCGGGCTGGCGCTCGCCGGAGACGAACCGCCCCATGCGTGCGCTGCTGCAGCTTGCGGATCATGTCGTGTATCAAAGTGAATTTTGCCGCGAGAGTGCGGATCGCTGGCTCGGCCCTGCGCGCTGCGCGTCGAGCGTGCTCATCAATCCTGCGGACACCGCGCTTTTCAAGCCCGCAGCAAATCCGCCCGGTCTTCGCGAAGGCTGGCGGCTGCTTGCAGCGGGGACGCACTATCAGCCTTTCCGCGTGATCGGCGCGCTGGAGACGCTGCGCGTCCTGCTCGATGCCGGGCATCGTGCGGCGCTCACTGTCGCCGGTGAAATGCGCTGGCCCGGTGCCGATGCGGAAGTCCACTCCGCCATTACGCGGCTTCGGCTCGCTGAACTTGTCACGCTGCGGCCCGCGTTCACGCAGGAGGAGGCGGTGAAGCTCTATGAGTCCGCGCACATTTTGCTGCACCTCAAATACCACGATCCGTGTCCCACCGTGGCCGTCGAGGCTCTCGCGTGCGGTTTGCCTGTCGTCGCGTCGCACAGCGGTGGTATGCCGGAGATTGTGGGAGATGATGGCGGTGAATTGATCCACGTGCCAGCCGACTGGTGGAGGGCGAGCTATCCGCCGCCTCGGCGCATCGCGGCGGCTGTCGCTCGTGTGATGGGCGAATGGCCGCAGCGTAGCGCAGCCGCACGTGCGCGGGCCGTGAGATTGTTTGGTGCCGGGGCATGGGTGGATGCACATGGCCGAATTTTCGAGGGACTGCTGCCATGACACCTGCCATCACCGTGCTCATGCCCGCCTACAACGCGGCGGCATTTCTTCACGAAGGCATCGAAAGCGTGCTGGCACAGACATGGCGGAATTTCGAACTACTGATCGTGGAAGATGGATCAAAAGACGAAACGCTCGCCATCGCCCGCGGCGTGAACGACCCGCGCGTGCGCGTGCTCACCAACGGGCGCAACCTCGGCCTCGCCGCCACGCTGAACCACGGACTGCGCGAGGCGCGCGGCACTTTCATCGCGCGGCAGGACGCTGACGATCTCTCGCACCCCGAGCGCCTCGCGCGCCAGCTTGCCCGCATGGAAGCAGAGCCGTCTCTTTTCCTCCTTGGCAGCCAGGCCCATCTCGCCGATCTCGCGGGCCGTTCCCACGGGCGCATCCGGCTGCCATGCTCGACAGTCGCGCTGCGATGGGCGTCGCTCTTCGATAATCCCTTCGCACACAGCACCGTTTTTTACCGTCGTGCGGCGTTGCTGGAGGAGTTTGGCGGCTACGATGAAACGTGGCGCATCTGCGAGGACTGGCCGCTCTGGTCCGCCGTGCTTCGCAGCCATCGCGCAGAAAATTTACCCGACACGCTCGCAACAATCCGGGTGCATACCGCCTCGATGTGCAACGCAGGCTCCGGCGCGCTGCAGGAGGCTTGCGCGCGGATTCAAGCGGCGAATTTTTCCGCCGAGTTTGCCGGTGAGAAATGGACGGAGGCTGAACTCGCGCTGCTCGGGCGGCTGCGCACCGCAGTCCCGCCGGGTGATGTTCCCGAGTTTCACCGACTGTTTGCGCGGGCGCGCGAGGCTTTCATTGCGAAGGAGCCCGAGGCCGCGTGGAGCCGTGACTTTCACAGCACCATTGCGCGGCAGTTCATCCGCCTCGGCTACAATCTGCTGCCGCATGCACGCGGTGCGGCATGGCGCGAGATGTTGCGTGCGCTCCGTGTGGATGGCAGCGCGGCCTCCTCGATCCCGTGGCTGCGTGCGCTTGCTCTCACGGCGCTCGGCGGTCGGGCACGGCACATTTATCAAAGCGCGACGAAATGAAAACCGCCCGTCCATATCGCGTGCTGCATGTGATTGATTCGCTCGACCTTGGCGGCGCGCAGGTTGTTTTGGAAAATCTCATCCGGCACGGGGATCGCGAGCGTTTCGAGTTTGAGGCTGCGGCGATGCATGGACGCGGCGTGTATTGGGATCGACTTAGTGCGCTCGGCGTGCCGCTGCATTCGCTTTCCTTTCATCACAAGGTGCCGCTCTATGTTCCGCGCCTCGCGTGGCTGTGTCTCACAAGGCGCTACGATGTCGTTCACACGCACCTGCTCGCGTCAAATGTCATCGCGAAGCCGGTCGCCACTTTTTGCGGCGTGCGTGTTCGTATCAATCACGACCACTGCAACGACAGGCTCGCCGACCCCCGCAAGTGGACGCTTCCCGCCGACCGCATCACGAACCGCTTTTCAACTCACGTCATCGCAGTCTCGGAAAGCACGCGAAATTTCCTAGTGGAGCACGAAGGAGTGCCGCAGGGCCGCGTGACCACGATTCACAATGGCATCGATCTCGAAACGTATCGCCCGCGACCCGAACAGCGCGCGGCGGCTCGGGAGAAATTTTCGCTGCCTGTGGGAGCCTTTGTCGTTGGCGGCATCGGGCGGCTCACCTTTCAAAAAAACTTTGCACTGTTCCTCGATGTCGCTTCCGGGATCGTGCGCTCGCATCCCAATGCCGTTTTCGTGATTGCAGGCACGGGCGAGGATGAGCCGACCCTCCGCAATCAAGCAGCGCGGCTCGGCCTCGGCGAGCGCGTGCGCTTCCTCGGCTACGTCGGCGACATGCCTGCGCTATGGCCGGCGCTCGACGGCCTGCTGCTGACGTCACGCTATGAAGGCTTGCCGATTACGATTCTGGAGGCGATGGCGTGTGGTGTGCCAATCGTAGCCAGCAATCTCGACGGGATGCGCGAAATCCTCCGCGACGGAGAAAATGCGACGCTTGTGCCGCCGGGCGAAGCAGCGACGTTTGTCGCGGGTGTGCGCACTTTGATCGAACAGCCGTCGCTCGCCGCCCGTTACGCGGAGGCCGCACTTGCGACGGTTCGCGCGGGCTATTCCGCGCAGGCCATGGCGCGCAACGTCGAGGCGATCTATCTGCGTTACCTGGAGGGCGAAAAACAATGAATCTGCTTTGCGACTGGGATGCCAACCGGGGAAACATCAAGGGCAGGCTGGTGATGTTCCTTTTCCGCCTCGCTGCGTGGTGCCGCGCGCTGCCAACTCCGCTGTGGTGGATCACGATTCCGTATCTCGCGTGGTATGAAATCACCATTATTTGGACTCTCGGAATCGAAGTGCGTTACAAAACGAAAATCGGCTCCGGCCTCGGGCTCTTCCACGCGCAGGCACTCGTCGTCCATGAAGGAACCGTGATTGGTGCAGGATGCACACTGCGGCAGAGCACGACCATTGGCGCGAAGCGGCTTGCGGACGGCACGCAGAGTGCCTGCCCGGTGCTGGGCGACGGCGTGGATGTGGGAGCGAATGTGGTGATCCTCGGCCCGGTGAAAATAGGCGCGCGCGCAGTAATCGGTGCAGGCAGTGTGGTCGTCAAAGATGTGCCTGCCGGGGCGGTGGTCGCCGGGAATCCGGCACGAGTGATCCGGCAGGGGAGTTTCCATTTGCGCTAAAGCTCAGAGGGCTGCATCTTGCGCGCCCTTTCAATATGACACTTACGGAAAAACTGCTCGCTCGCGCCAGTGGCAAGGCGCACACCGCACCCGGCGACAATGTCTGGGTGAATGTGGACATTCTCATGACTCACGACGTGTGCGGCCCGGGCACCATCGGCGTTTTTAAGCGCGAATTCGGCGCGGATGCGAAAGTCTGGGCGCGGGAGAAAGTGGTCATCATCCCCGATCACTACATCTTCACCGCCGACTCGATGAGCAATCGCAACGTGGACATTCTCCGCGACTTTGTGCGCGAGCAGGGACTGCCGTATTTTTACGACGTGATTGATGATCCATCCGGGCATTGGAAATTCGATGCATCGAAGGGCCAGCTCAAACAGCAGTATGGAAAAAATTTCGCGGGCGTCTGCCACACCACGCTGCCGTGGAAGGGCCACACGCGCCCCGGCGAAGTGCTCGTAGGAACGGATTCGCACACGTGCATGGCGGGCGCCTTCAACCAGTTTGCGACGGGCATCGGCAACACGGATGCGGGCTTCGTGCTCGGCACGGGGAAAATTTTGCTGAAGGTGCCGGAGACGATGCGCTTTTATTGCGAAGGTGAACTCGCGCCCGGCGTCATGGCGAAGGACGTGATCCTGCACGTCATCGGCGACATCGGTTTCGATGGTGCGACCTACCGCGCGATGCAGTGGGAAGGCCCCGGCGTGAACGCGATGAACATGGACGACCGCATGACCATCGCCAACATGGCCATCGAGGCTGGCGGGAAGAACGGCATTTTTCCCTACGACGAAAAGACCGGCGAATACGTGCGCGAGCGCGTCGCCGAGAATGGCACGAAGTCGTCCTTCGAGCCGGTTGGGGTGGATCGCGAACAGTCGTTCGTTTTCGACAAAACCTACGATCTCTCGAAGCTCGAACCGACCGTCGCCTGCCATCCCGATCCCGGCCAGCGCAAGTCGGCGAAGGAAATGAGCAGTGTGCAACTGGATCGCGCCTACATCGGCTCCTGCACCGGCGGAAAGACGAGCGACTTCCTCGCCTTTGCGCGCATCGTGCGTGGCAAGAGCGTGAAGATTCACACCTTCGGCGTGCCCGCGACTACGAAGGTCGTGCGCGAATTGAAGGACACGATGTGGGGCAACGAAAGCGTGTGGAGCATCCTCGAAAACGCCGGCGTGCAGATGACGGAGAACGCCTCATGCGCAGCCTGCCTCGGCGGGCCGCAGGACACTTTTGGCCGCATGAATGAAAAGGCTCTCAAGTGCATCAGCGCGACGAACCGCAATTTCCCCGGTCGCATGGGCCACAAGGAATCGCAGGTTTTCCTCGCCTCGCCATACACCGTCGCCGCCAGCGCACTCACCGGACACATCACCGACCCGCGCGAATTTTTGAGCTGATTGCCGACGGAAAAACAAGCTAGACTGCGCGTGAAGAAAAATCCGCCATGCACGAAACAGATGACCGTTGCCGCGCTAGCTTTGTGCGCGCTGGCTTTCGCCGGATGCAGCACGATGGACAGTTCGCGCGACGTGGGCCTTTATTTGGTCAATGTGCCGCAGACGCCGATGTTCCGCTACGGCCCCGCGCAGAGTTTCGGTGCGGATTTTAATCTCCAGCAGGGCCAGCGCGTGGTGATGTTGCGCAGGGAATACGGCTACAGCCGAGTGATGACCGATAGCGGACAAACAGGCTACGTGGCGACCGAGGACATCGTGCCCGCGCCGCCGGAGCCGAAGCACAACAACTCGGCACGCACAGGAAAACTGCCACCGCTGATCAATGTGCCGCCAACCGGCACGAGTCGTCCCGGTGTCAGTTCATCGAATAACCACGTCCTCCAAGGCGGCCCGTTGTTCGGTCCCGGTGATTTACCACCGTTGCCTGAGCGCGAAGGAAACGGTTCGAAGCCTGAGTTCCGTTATCCCAAGCCAAAGCCCGGATTTCGTGTGACCGCGCCAAATCCCAGTTCGACGCCGGAAGATAAACCTTAGCGATTGCCTAGCCGAAGCTGAGGTTCTTCACCCGCGCCTTGCGGCAGGAGTTGAGAACATCAATGACTCGCTCGTGCGTGGCTTCCATTGAGGGGCGGATGATGACGGGATCCTCAGGATCGGATTCCATCGAGCGGGTCAAATCCGCGGTGAGTTGTGACAGTTCGTGATCATTTTTCCCGCCGCCTTTGGGTTCGTTGTTCACAGACACGTTGCCTGCTGAATCAATGTCTATGACGATTGGCACCTTTGGTGCGCCGGTTTCCGTGACCCCCGATGGAAGTGCTACTTTTAAAAAACCCTCCGTGATGTTCTGGCCTGCACAGGCCATGAAAAACAACAGGAGGACGAATACGACATCCACCATCGGTGCGATTTGAAATCCGAAATCTCCGTCTTCTCCTCCTCCTCCTCCGGCCATATTAGTGGGTTCCTTTCTGGTTCATGGCTGTTATTCAGTTGCGGCGGGTTTGCTCATCTCTTTGTCCACGGCGCTGAAGATCACGTGGGGCACCTTGGCCTGCCCGATGGCGACCATCACGGTGCGGATATATTGATACTTCGAGCGTTTGTCGGCTCGGATGACGACCTTGAAACGATCAGGGGGAAGCCCGGCTTCCTCGGCGCTTGCGCGCTTTTTGGTGAGATACTCGGGCAGCCCCGCAATGTCTTTTGGTCCGGCAGTGTCCACTTCGATTCTCCCGGTGTTATCCATGTTCCAGAGCACGTTCACATAGACTTCGCTCTTTGGACCTTTGTCGTCGGGTGCCGCTTCTTTGGCGACGGGGAGGATGACTTCTTTGTTCACCTGTAGCACCTGATCGGTGGCGATGGTCATGAAAAACACAAGGAGCACGAGCAGGATGTCAATCATCGGAGCGATTTGAAACTCCGGATCCTGTTCGGGTAGGACGCGCGTGGCAGCCCTTGCCTTTTGTGCATTGGTTTGTTGAGCCATGAAAAATTACCAGCTGAGAACCGAGCCGCAGTGCGGGCACGGTGACTGGCCGACGGTGATTGAGCCGGCGCAAACCGGGCAGGCTGCGGCAGCGGGAGCGGCGGCAGCGCGTGGCATGCCAGGCATCATCGGGCGGCCTGCGGCTGCAGCAGCGGGAGCCGGTGCGCCTGCATGGGCGAAGTTTTCGCCAATCTGCATCCCGGCCAGCTCCTCGAAGGGAATGTCCGTGACGAGTTGGTTCACGATGTCGTCGGCGTGGACGATGGATGCCTGCGATACGTTGCGAAAGATGTAATAGGAAACGAAGGCCGGGATGGCGATGAAGAGACCGGCTGCGGTGGCAAGGAGCACCTCGGAGATTTTTGCGGAGAGTGCGCGCGGGTCGCTCATGCCAGTGTCGCCGAGGGCGGCGAATGCGCCCATCATTCCGATGACGGTGCCGAGCAATCCAATCATGGGCGAGACAACGCCGATAACGGAGAGATAGCTGTTGCGCGTGCGGAGAAGGGTGGCCTCGCGCATTCCGTGTTCTGCGAGTGATGCCTCGACGGCATCCTTGCCGCGTCCAATGCGATTAAGGCCGCTCTTTAGAACGTTTGCGAAGTAATTGCGGTTTGCGTTGCAGGTTTCCCACGCCTCCTGGTAATTGCCGGAACCGATGAGCTGGCGCAGGCTGTCCACGAGCGGCGGCGGTGCGAGCTTTTCCTTTTTGAGGCTGAGTGCAAGTTGGATGATCAGCGTTACCATGATGGTCGAGGTGGTCAGAATACAGAGCCAGATGAAAATGACGAGCGCACCTCCATGGACGATTGCGCTGAATACGCTTTCACTTTTGTGCCCTGCCGCCTGGGCGAACGCGCCAGATGTGGTAAGAAGGGTGAGGATTGCTGGCAGAATTGCTGGCAGGTAACGACGGAGGTGGTTTTTGATCATTGTTGGTTTGTGAGTGTTTTAAAAAAGTATCAGGGTGTCGTAACACCATTCTTGCGTAGTGCGTCAATACGCTTTTGCGCCTGAGCTACAATGGAACGCTCGTGATAGAAGACCGCCACGGCTCGCGCGTAATTCTCCATTGCTTCGGGAAGATTGCCATCGCTCTCGGCGCATTGTCCGAGGACAAAGTAGCCCTGTCCGAAATTCTGACTCTCGGCACGGGTGACCGTCTTTCTGCTCAATGCGCCGGCGACAACGCTCGACGCCAGGGCCTTCGCTTCGGAAAATCTGCCCTTCGCGGCAGCGAGCCGTGCCTTGGCCGCATTCGCTCCGCTCGCGTTGGTGCCGCGATAAGCGGTTTCAAAGGCGGAGATGGCAACCTCGGCTTCGGGCACCCTGTCGAGATTGAGGTAAAGATTGCCCAGCATCCCGGTCGCATCCTGCGCCCAGTAAGTCGGCAGGCCCTTGAATTTATCCGCTATTCCCTTGAGGAGCGGCACTGCCTTTGCGAAGTCGCCCGCTTCCACGAATTGCTGCGCCTGCGCAAACTCCGGCGGCGCCGCCTTGCGCACTTCCTGAATCCCCGCCACTTCGTATCCGCCTTCGCCGGCACCCTCCTTCACCATCACCCGCGAACCCTGCATTCCTGTAATCAACACGCCGGACTTCACCGTGGGTGGAACGTTCGGCCCCGTGGATTTCAAGACCACATAGTCGGAACCGGTCGGCGGAGGTGTGGCAGGTGTTTGCGCAAAAGCAAGCGAAGCTCCGGTGAGCGTTAGCACACCGGCTGTGGCAGAAAGAAGTTGCCGAAAAGGGAGCATGGCACGTAGGTTCATTTGCTTGATTGAGTGCGCGGGAAACTACGCGACACGTGCAAAAGAACGCAACTAAGAATCCAAAATTCACTAAAAAATCATGGTAAACACCCTTCGCCGCTGGAGCACGCCCATCATGGGTTTTGTCACAGTCATCGTCATTGTCAGCTTCGTATTCTGGGGCGGAAACAGGAGCAACTCCGACCGCGGCAACGCGACTGCGGCCATCCTCTACGGAAAGCCGGTCAATGCGGATGCATACCGGCATCAGGCCCGCAGACTCGAAATTTTCGCCAGAATGGGCAGCGAGGTTTTTGCCGTGATGGACCCGATGTCACGCACTGGCGAACCCACACGCATAGGCGTGGAAAATTTGTTTGTTTTCGACCGCGAGGCGAATGAACTCGGCATTACCGTGACGGATGAGGAAATCCAAAAACAACTGGATGAATGCAGCGTGTTTCAGCAGGATGGAAAGTTCGACGGACAGTTGTGTGATTTCTTCGCCCAAAAATTCCTGACTCCCCAAGGCTATAACAAAGAACAAATCGTCCAGTTCGTCGCGGATGAGGTTCGGCTGAAAAAGATGCGCGACATCATCGGCTCCACGGTCGCCGCGACGCCGGAGCAGGTGAAAGATTACATCCAGCAGGAGCACACAAGCACCGAGGCCTCTTACGTGGCGTTCAAGCGCGTCGATTTCCGCAAGGAACAAAAGGTGACCGACGAAGAACTAAAAAAGAGCTTCGAGGAAAAAAAGGCGTTTCTTAAAACCCCCGAGCTGCGCAAGGCCCGCTACGCTGCGTTCCTGATGCCGCCCGCACCGGACGGCAAGCCACTGGAAGAAAAAGCCCGCACCGAACAACTCCAGCCGCTCGTGCAAAAAGCCTACGATTTGCGTCAGGATCTCGTGCTGCCAAACGCAAACTTTGAACAACTCGCAACGAAAGCCGGCGCGACAATCGGCGAAACCAAGGAGTTCTTCGACGCAGAGCACCCGCCGGCCGAAATCGAGTCTGCAGCCGATGCGGCGACTACAATCTTCAAACTGACCAAGGAAAAACCCTACAGCGACCACCTCACGCTGCAAAAAGGTGCCTACGTGCTCATGCTCGCCGACACAAAGGCCCCCGAACCGCAAACATTCGAAATGGCGAAATCCCAAATCGAAAACGATCTGCTCGATGCAAAAGCCGACGAAGCAACTCGCAAAAAGGCCGCCGAAATGCAGGTGAAAATCGCCGAGGCGCAGAAAGCCGGAAAATCTTTCTACCAAGCCGCCGAGGCCCTCGGACTCAAGGCGGAGCCGCTTCCAATGTTCAGCTCAAAGGTTCCCCCGATGGGAAAAAACGAATACGCCAGATACATCGTGCAGGCCGCAGGACGGCTCGCCCCCGGCAATGTCAGCGACGTAGTCAACGCAGACAAAGATGAACTCCTCGTGAATGTGGATCGCCGCTACACGCTCGATGAGGAAATGCTCAACACGGACAAAGCCACGATCGCCAAGGAAATCGAAGAGGACAACGACAGCGGTGCCAACCTTCCGCCTGAAATCCGTGCACGATTCCGCAATCAACTCCGCCGGCCCGGGCTCAAATCCCGCACCTTTCAAATGTGGTTTTCGGATCGAAGTATGGAGGCCGGCGTTGGGGCATCCCCGAAACAGAGCTGATGTCACCCGAGGTCGAGTCCCTCTTTGACGACGCCAACGGCGATCTCGCACTGGGCGATCTCGAACCCGCAGTGGAAAAATACCGTCGTTGCACGGAACTCGCGCCCGACTTCGCCGACGGCTGGCACGCACTCGCCATGGCGCTCGTAAAACTTGGTCGCTCCGTCGAGGCCATCACCGCCGCGCTGCGCAACACCGAGCTTCGCCCGAACGATCAACTCGCGTGGAGCAGCCTCAGCATCTGCTACGTGAAAAATCATCAAATCAAGGAAGCCGAAGCCGCAGGAGCCAAGGCGCGCATTTTGAGTTGGGGCGGGAAAATTCAGAAATAGACGCGGCGGAAATCACTCGTTCCGCAGCGCCGCGAGTTGCGAACCTCTCAATGCAAGCCGCGTGGCGAGCCAGGCCCAGAATGCTCCGAGCAGCGCCATGCCCGCGAGGAGCGTGAGGATTCCGCGCCAGGGAAAATGTGCGGCCTGCGCGGAGAGGCGCGGCCAGACGGCGGTGAGCGCGCTGATGGCTCCGATGCCGAGCGCGCCGATGATGAGCCATCTGTGCTCGGCGAAGACGAGGCGGCGCAGCGTCTGCGGCGTGAAGCCGACGGCTTCGAGCAGGCCGAATTCGCGGCGGCGCTCGAAGACATTCCGCGCGACGACGATGCCGAGTCCGGCGCTGCCGAGCAGCATCCCGAGTCCGCCGAGCACTTGGAAAATCGAGAGGTAGGTGTTCTCGACTTCGTTGAATTCCGCGAGGCGTTTCACGGCAGGAACGAGTTCGAGACCGCGGTCGCCGAGCTGACGCGTGAGGTGTTCGCGCACGGTGTCCATTTTCTCACGCGGGCAGTCCACGAGGTAGAAACGGTAGCCGGCGGTATTTGGGAATTTCGCCACGAAGTCGCGCTCAGGGATGATGACGAAGCCTTGCAACACGCTGCCGTCCACGGTCGCGGAAAATTTCACGCGCACGGGCTCGCCGCGCTCGCCTGCGTATTCGAGCACGTCGCCGAGTTTTTTCTGCATCGCCCATTGCAGCGTGTTTGCGTCCACGATGCCGGGGACGGCGGCGGCGGCTTTCACGCCGGGCCAGTCGAGGCCGAACTGCTTTTCGCGCAGCTCGGCGAAATCCACGCCGAGGAGGCGCGGCTGCACGGCGCGGTTGAGGTTCAGGCAGCTTGCGTCGTCGCCGTCGCGCACGCGCATCTGCACGACGCGGACGCCGGACATCAGCTTGTCATCGAGTGCGTAGGCGTCGCGGCCTTTGGCGGAGTTGAGGTTTTCGTAAATCGGCGCGCTGCTCTCGCCGATGAAGGCGAAGCCGCCAGTGCCGGAGTCGCGGCGCGCGGAGTCTTCGGGCGCGCCTTTGCGGAAGGAATCCACGGCGATGACCATGAAGACGCCGCTCGCGAGCACGGCGATGGTCGCGAGGCTGCGTCCGCGGCGGCGGGAGATGTTGCGCGCGCCGAGTTGCGCGATGGATTCCGCGCCG
>CAIYUV010000208.1 GCA_903929475.1 uncultured Spartobacteria bacterium | reverse complement strand
GGTTCGCAGATGGAGGATTCGGTGTTTTTCGCGGAGCGGATTGTGATTCCATATCGCCCGAAGGCGGTGGTGATTCAGGCGGGCGGAAATGACATCAACGCAGGCAAGTCGCCGGAGCGGGTGCTGGCGGATTTTCAAGCATGGGTGAAGAAGGTGCGCGCGGCGTTGCCGGAGGTGCGGCTTGTCTATCTTGGGCAGGGGCCAAGCCCGGCGCGTTGGGAGCAGCGCGAGAAGCAGCAAAAGGCGAATGCGCTGGTGCGCGAGTTCATCGCCACGGAGAAGAACATGGCGTTTGTGGACATCTGGGCGGCGTGCATCGGCGACGACGGTCTGCCGCGCCCGGAGTTTTTCGTCGCTGACAAACTGCACCCGACCGAGGAGCAGTATCGGGTGCGGGCGAAACACATCCGCCCCGCGCTGGAGCAGGGAAAGTAGAAAGAAGAGCGGATTACCTTGGTAATTCTGTTCAAAGTGCCGACTCAACACGTCGCCTTGTGAAAATTTTCACAAAGTCCTTGCATGGTTGGAAAGTTTTTTGGTAAATCGCAAATCTCCTTTTAAAAATTGCGTGTAAAACCGCTTTGAAGCTCGCCTTTTTCCACTTTCTGACCTGACGATATGCCGCAGATATTTCCGCGCGGGGCGAACTTCGTCCCACTGAAAATCATACTAGTGCTTGCCTTTCTCGGCATGGCAGCGCCTGCGGCAATCTGGTATTATTGGAGGCCGGAATACACGAAGATCGGCTATCAGCCCGCTCAGCCGATTCCATTTTCCCACAAGGTGCACGCCGGGCAGCTCGGTCTGGACTGCCGCTATTGCCATAGTTTTGTGGAAACTGCGGCACACTCGAATATCCCGGCTGCGCAAGTCTGCATGAACTGCCACTCGCAGGTGCAGAAGGATAATCCGAAGCTCGCGCCGCTGCGTGAGGCTTGGGCGACGGGCAAGCCGGTGGAGTGGGTGCAGATTCACAAGACACCGGATCACGCTTATTTCAACCACTCGGTGCACATCAACCGCGGCGTGTCGTGCGTGAGTTGCCACGGTCGAGTGGATCAAATGGATGTGGTGGCGCAGGATCAGTCGCTTTCCATGGACTGGTGTCTCACATGCCACCGCGCACCGGAGAACGCGCTACGTCCTTTGGATAAAGTGACGGACCTCGGCTGGCACGCGACGCCGAAGGGCAAGGAATCAATCGAGCAGGCTCAGGAAAATCTTGGCAAAGAACTCCAAAAACAGCGGGGAGTAAATCCGCCTGTAAGCAATTGCGCTGGTTGTCACCGATGAGCAAACACGTTTTCCAACATCCGCAGGAGAAGGGCGATGGCCCGAAGTATTGGCGTAGCCTTGGTCAGTTGGCGGAGACGCCGGACTTCCAAAACTGGAAGGACAAGGAGTTTCAGACCGGTGCGTCTGAGCTGAACCCCGAGGTGGGTCGCCGGAGCTTTTTGAAATACATGGCTGCGAGCTCGGCACTGGCAGGTCTTTCGCTGAGTGCGTGCCGTCGCGAGGAGAAGACGTTGGTGCCTTTCACGAAGGGCGTGGAGTGGAGCGTTCCCGGCAAGCCGGTTTTCTATGCAACGTCGCGTCCGCATCGCCGTGGGGCGCATCCGCTGGTGGCGGTGACGCACGATGGTCGTCCGACGAAGGTGGAGGGAAATCCGAATCACGCAGCGAGCAAGGGAGCGACGGATATTCAGAGCCAGGCATCGCTGCTCGATTTGTATGACCCGGATCGCTCGCGCCGTTTCCAGCACGATGGCGTCGAGGCAAAGGAAGAAGATTTTACGAAGTGGCTTGGCGAAGTGATCGCGAAGGCTGGTGACGGTGCAGGAATCGCGTTTCTCTCAGAGCATTTCATGTCGCCGTCATTCGGGCGATTGATGGGTGTTGTTTCGGAAAAACTGCCAAAGGCAATCTGGGCGACCTACGAACCGCTCGGCGGAAGTGAAGCGCGCAAGGCATGTGAAGCTAGCTTTGGCGAAGGAATGCGTGCAGTGCCGCAACTCGACAAGGCGGACGTGATTCTCGCGCTCGACAGCGATTTCCTTGGTTTCGACGAAGGACGTCTCGAAGGTATCCGTGCATTTTCAAAGCGCCGCTCGCCGGAGCAGGAGAAAATGAACCGCCTTTACGTCGTGGAGAATCGCTACACGACGACCGGCGGCATGGCGGATCATCGCCTGCGCGTCCAGGCGAAAATGGTGGCCAATGTGACGCGCCAGCTTGCTGAAACCATCGCAGGCAAGACGAACGATGAGTCGCTGAAGTCGCTCGTGGCGAAATTCCCGCAGACCCCGGCTTTCACGGGAACGCAGGAAAAATGGATCACGGAAACGGCGGAAGACTTGTTGGCGAACAAGGGCAAGTCGGTCGTGCTCGTCGGCTACCGCCAGCCCGCGCAGGTGCAGGCGCTCGGCCACGCCATCAACGCCGCGCTCGGCAATCTCGGCGAGACCGTCGCAGGACGGAAGAGCGCGCATGGCGCATCGGCGAGCATCGGCGATTTAGCGAAGGCCATCAGCGACAAGGCGGTGAAGACGCTGTTCGTTCTCGGCGGCAATCCGGTTTACAACGCTCCTGCGGAATTGAATTTCGCCGACTTGCTCAAGGGAATCGAAGTCGTGCGTCACGGTTTCTACGAAGACGAGACAACCTATTCGCTCGACGAAAAAGGCACGCGGCATTTCGTGAAATGGCACGTCCCTGCCGCGCACTATCTCGAAGCGTGGGGCGATGGTCGCGCGAGCGACGGCAGCTACGTTTCGCAGCAGCCGATGATTCTTCCGCTCTTCGGTGGTTGGTCGGAAATCCAACTCCTCAATTTCATTGCCACGGGCAAGAAGAGCGACGGGCTCGATCTCGTGCAGGATACATTTAAGGAAATTGCGAAGGGAATAGACACGGAGTCGTGGGCGAAATTCCTCCACGACGGATTCCTCGCCGCCAGCGCAGCGCAGGCTGAGACTCTCAGCTTCAATGCGACGACAGCGGCGGATTTGGTGGCCAGCTACAAAGCTGCTGCCGACGGGATCGAAGTAGTGTTTGCGCCATGCGCAAAAGTGGACGATGGCCGCTACTCGAACAACGCATGGCTGCAAGAGCTGCCTGATCCGATTACGAAGGTCACGTGGGACAACGCTGCGCTCATCAGCCCGGCGATGGCGAAGAAACTCGGCATGGAGGCCAAGCTCGGCAACGGACATTTTGATTTCGACAACGGAACTTGGATCGCGGTCGAGGTGAACAAGACGCGACTCGAAATCCCCGTCTATATCGCGCCGGGCCACGCGGACGACAGCATCACCATCGCGCTCGGCTACGGCCACACGCACGAAGGCCGCGTGGGCGGACGCGAGGGCAACTATATGTCGCACGGCGGACTCTTCGGGAAGAAGAGCCAGGTCGGCTTCAACGCCTACCCGCTGCGCACGACCGAGGCCCATTACATCGCCGTCGCCGCGGAAGTGAAAAAGCTGGCGACGCCCGCTTATAAGATCGCGATCACGCAGGAGCACGGCGCGCTCGAAGGCCGTGGCGCAGATGTGTTGCGCGAGGCGACGAAGGAAAAATACGACCACAACAAAGATTTTGCCCGGGAAGAACACTGGCTCCACGAACGTCACGCGATGGACGCCGAGGCTGAGGGTGTTGACCGCAACAAATATCCCACCGCGCCAAGCGCCTATTCGCATCCCGAACTGAACGACAAGAATCATCAGTGGGCGATGGCGATTGATCTTTCGACCTGCCTCGGCTGCTCCGCGTGCATGATTGCCTGCCAGAGCGAGAACAACATTCCCGTCGTCGGCAAGGAGCAGGTGCTCGATGGCCGCGAACTGCACTGGATTCGCATGGATCGCTATTTCGTCAGCACGATGAATAATCGCGACAAGGACGTGAGCATTGACGAGCCGCGCATGGTGAACCAGCCGATGCCCTGCCAGCATTGCGAGAACGCCCCGTGCGAAACGGTCTGCCCCGTGAATGCGACCGTCCACAGCGACGACGGCATCAACGTGATGGCCTACAACCGCTGCATCGGCACCCGTTACTGCGCCAACAACTGCCCGTTCAAGGTGCGCCGCTTCAATTTCTTCGACTTCAACGAACGCCAGAAGGACAAATATTTCATCCCGAATCTCATCAACGAAAAAGGCATGGCCGACACGTTGAAGATGTCGAAAAACCCGAACGTCACCGTGCGTATGCGCGGCGTCATGGAAAAGTGCACGTTCTGCGTGCAGCGCGTGCAGGAGGCGAAAATCGCATCCAAGGTCCGCGCGAAGGACACAGACAAAGTTCAGGTGCCGACCGACAGTTTCCAGGTTGCCTGCCAGCAGGTCTGCCCGACCGACGCCATCGTCTTCGGAAATCTCAACGACAAGAGCAGCCGCATCGCAAAAATCCGCGGCACCGCCGGGAACGAAGCGCATCCGCGCGACTACCGTCTGTTTGAATACATCGGCATCAAGCCGCGCGTGAGCTACCTCGCTCGCGTGATGAACCCGAATCACAAAATGCCCGACGTCCCGAGTGACTGGGCGGGCGCGAAGAAGGAAGGAGCGCACGCGTAATGGCCGACATCGCACAACAAAATTCAGGCGACGAGTGCGCCGTGGTCCTGCACTGCCCGCCGGAGTTGAAAAAGATTCCGCTGGTCAACCACGACCGCTCCCTCAACTGGATCACCGAAAACGTCGCGAGCATCTGCGAGGAAAAAACACGCAAGTATTGGTGGATCGCATTCCTCATCTTCTGCCCGATTGCGCTACTCGTGCCGACGCTGCTTTCCTATCAGGTCGCAAACGGCGTCGGCGTGTGGGGTGAAAACCAGCCCTTCGGCTGGGCGTGGGACATCACCAACTTCGTTTTTTGGATCGGCATCGGCCACGCAGGGACTTTGATCTCCGCGATCCTTTTCCTCACACGACAGAAGTGGCGCACTTCGATCAACCGCGCCGCCGAGGCGATGACGCTTTTCGCCGTGATGTGCGCCGCGCTTTATCCGGGTTTTCACGTCGGTCGTTTTTGGAAGGCGTGGTATCTCTTCCCGATTCCGAACCACATGGCGATCTGGCAGAACTACCGCTCGCCGCTGTTGTGGGACGTGTTCGCGGTTTCGACCTACTTCACCGTGTCGGTGCTGTTCTGGTATGTCGGCCTCATTCCCGACCTCGCCACGCTCCGCGACCGCGCGAAATCGAAAATCAAACAATGGGGCTACGGCCTCGCGGCACTCGGTTGGCGAGGTGGCAACCGCCACTGGCAACACTATGAGATGGCGTATTTGATTCTCGCCGGTCTCAGCACACCGCTCGTGTTGTCGGTTCACTCCATCGTGTCCTTCGACTTCGCTACGTCGGTCATTCCCGGATGGCACACCACTATTTTCCCGCCGTATTTCGTCGCGGGCGCAATCTTCGGCGGCTTCGCGATGGTGCTCACCCTCATGCTGCCTGCGCGGCTTTTCTATCCGCAGCTCGATGACATGATCACGAGGAACCACGTGGACAAGATGGCGAAGATCATCCTGCTCACCGGCAGCATCGTTGGCTACGCCTACCTCATGGAGTTGTTCGTGGGCCTCGTGTATTCGGGAAATTTTTACGAATACAACGCGTTCCTCAACCGCGCGACCGGCTGGTATTACTGGCATTATATCGCGATGATGACGTGCAACGTGGTCATCCCGCAGTTCTTCTGGTCGAAGAGAATCCGGCACAATTACATATGGGTTTTCGTCATCTGTCAGTTCGTGAACGCGGGTATGTGGTATGAGCGTTTCGTGATCATCGGCACCACGCTTGCGCAGGACTTCCTGCCTTCCTCGTGGGGCCACTACACTCCGTCATGGGTGGAGGTTTTCACCTTCATTGGCACGTTCGGGATGTTCACCACACTCTTCCTCATCTTCATGCGCTTCCTGCCGATGATTACCATCTTTGAGGTCAAGGGCGTGATACCCGCTGCTGACCCGCATCACAAACCCGACCATTCGCACGGCGACAAAGCCGCGCAGCCGAAGGAGGCGGCGGTTCACTAGCCATGTCAGAATCCTACAAACGCCTGCACGCGATCGGCGCGGAATTCGACAGCGCATACGCCATTTATCATGCCGCGGAGAAAGTTCGCGACTCCGGTTACACCAACTGGGACTGCCACACGCCATTCCCTGTGCATGGGATGGACAAGGCGATGGGCATGAGAAAATCCTGGCTCAGCGCATTCATCTTCTGCTGCGGTCTCACCGGTTTCATCACGGGTCTGTTGCTGGTCACCGTCACATCATACGGACTCTACCCGACCATCGTGAACGGCAAGCCGAACGACTGGTCGCACGGCATGGGCGCACTCCAGTTCTTCTTCCCGGTGATGTATGAGTTGACGATTTTGTTCAGCGCGTTCGGCGCAGTGTTCGGCATGATCATCCGCAACGGTCTTCCGAAATTCAATCATCCGCTCTTTAACTGGAGCCGCTTCGCAAAAGTCACTGACGACAAATTTTTCATCATCATCGAGAGCAGCGACCCGCTGTTCTCGGAGACGAAAACCAAGGCATTCCTCGACAGCCTTGGCGGCAAACACATCACACCAGTCTTCGACCACGAGTAAGCCATGTTGAAAATTTCATTCGGAGCTTTGACTATCGCAGCCGTTCTCGGCCTTGGTTTCGCAGGATTCCGCGGAGCCAAGACGGAGCTGACGCACGTCGAGTGGTTCAACGACATGTCGCACCAGCCAAAGGAGCAGCCGCAGCATCACAGCACGTTCTTCAACGATGGACGCTCCGCACGCCAGCCCGTCGCGGGGACGGTGCCGATTGGTTTCAATTTGGAAGGCCGCTATTTTCAGACCGAGGGAAACAACCTCGTGGACGGCCACGGCGGCTTTGCAAACCAGCCCGACTATTTCAACACGGGGCGCATGGGCGATGTGTATGGAGACGGCATACCGGCGTTTCTCGCGGAGCGCGGCGCAGACTTGCTCGCACGCGGACAGCAACGCTTCGACATCAACTGCGCCATCTGCCACGGCAAGGCGGGCCAGGGGAACGGGCCGATCAAGGCGTTCGGCCTGATGACCATTCGCGCACTCACCGACGAGGGCCTGCGTGCGCAGCCGGACGGCCAGATTTTCAACACCATCACACACGGCAAAAGCACGATGGGCGCATACGGGCCGGTGATTACCGTCGAGGATCGCTGGGCTATAGTCGCCTACGTCCGCGCATTGCAAAAAGTGGCCGAGGGAAAACTCGCAGCCGTTGCCGAAACAAAACCTGCTGAAGCGAAGAAATGAGCGACCACATTCACATCCCACAGGCGGAAAAATTTGACGCCAGGAAGGGCGCGAAGCTCAAGAGCGTTTTCGTCGGCGCGGCGGGCCTTGGTCTTGTTGGCGCGGGCATCGCTTTCGCCATGAGTCCGAAGATTGGCGCGCACGCATGGCTCTTCGCATTCTTCTATTTCTTCACCTTGCTCGTCGGCTGTTTCTTTTGGAACTGCCTGCATCACGCCACGGACTCCGAGTGGTCGGTCGTCGTGCGTCGGCAGATGGAAAACCTCGCGGCGTTGCTGCGCTACATATCGCTCGCATTTATTCCCATCGCGATCATCTGCGTCGTGAATCCCGATTTGCTCTATCGCTGGTTCAGGGCCGATCCCCAGCAGGATCTCCTGATGCTCGGCACCAAGGCGAAATATCTCTCCGTGCCGTTCTTCTGGGTTCGCGCTTGCGCGTTTTTCTTCCTGCTGTTTATGCTCTCCACGGTTCTGCGCCGTCGCAGCATGGCGCAGGACAAGGACGGCGCATCATCGCACACATTCACCATGCGCAAGGCGGCGATTGCGGGAATTCCCACGATGGCAATCTGTCTCACCTTCGCGGGCATTGACTGGCTGAAGGCGCTGAACCACCACTGGTATTCCACGATGTGGGGCGTGTATCTTTTCGCAGGTGCTGCGGGTTCCTCGATGGCGTTGATCGTCCTTACGTGCAAATGGCTCCAGAGCCACGGCTACCTCAAGCCCGTGAACGAGGAGCACTATCACCTGATGGGCAAATTCCTTTTCGCGTTCACCGTGTTCTGGGCCTACATCGGCTTCTCGCAGTATATGCTCATCACCTACGCGAACATTCCCGAGGAGACGATTTACTTCCGCGTGCGCAACACCGGCAGTTGGAATTATCTGAGCATGTCCCTCGTCTTCGGTCGCTTCTTCTTCATGTTCGTGCCGCTCCTTTTCCAGGGGCTGAAAAAAACGCGAGGCATCATTTTCTGCGCGTCGTGGATACTGTTCATGCAGTTCCTTGATATGTTCATCATCATCATGCCGGAGCTGAATCCCGACGGCTTCTCGTTCGCCGCGCTGCTCGCTGCTGTATTCGCATGGCTTGCCATCGCCGGCATCCTCGGACTGTTTTTCCTCAAACATCTCGGACAGGGCTGCGTTTTCCCGACCAAGGATCCGCGCCTCGCCGAGTCGCTCAAATTTACGAACTAACCATGCGCCACAGCGTCACCACACCAGGAGGATTTTTCATCGGACTCGGCGGAATCGCCGTGTCGCTCGCTGTCGCCGGATTTGTTTATTGCTGGGTGAAATCGCCGGCATCCAGCGACGACTTGCATCCACAGCAACTCTCGCTCGGCCTCGTGTCCGCGCCGGATGCGTCGAACGATGCCCGGGAGAAGAAGAAAACGGAGGTCGCTGAACTGCTCTCCGCAGCCGGTCAAAAATACAACGGCGGCAACAAGCCGAACATTGACAAACTCGACGACCTGCGCGGCGTCATCCGATACCGCGAGGCGCAAAAATCTGCAACGGATGCGCAGGCTGTCCTCAACGCGCCTTCCAGCGTGAAAGGCGCGGATGGAAAACCGCAGCCCGTCATCGCCGCAGCGATGGAAGCAGTGGCGAAGGACATTTCCGCAAAGAAACCCGCGCCAAGCACCGTGAAGGTGGACATCGCCCCGCCCGCGCAGCGCGTGATGCCACCGCCGATGCCCAATCTCCAAAACGGCGGAGTGAACACCGTCATCTTCGCCGACCCGAACGCAAAGCCTGCGGAGGTTCCCAAGCCCGCCGAGCCGGCAAAGCCCGCCGCGACCGAGCCGCCCAAGTCAACAGCAGCAGGCGCGACGCCCGCGTTCGCCTCCGCATCCAATCGCACCCCGCTCATCAATTGGTCTGAAACGCAGAAATGACCACGACCCACTACACATTGCTTTCCACGTCCCTCGCCGCATCCGCAGCGTCGGCTAAACCCGCGCCCTTAGCTCCCGCTGCCGCGAAACCCGCTACGAAGGAGCAAGTCACCCAGCGCGACATCGAGAACGTCGAGCGTGCGCTCATTGACCAGTCGGCTCGCGGGCCGGTGCTCACCTTTTTCACCACGGCCATCTTCTGGCTGCTCGTCTCCTGCGTGCTTGGCTACATCGCGTCGAGGAAACTTCATTCGCCCAATTTCGTCCTCGGCCCCGAGTTCCTTTATCGCTGGCTGCACATTGACGGCATCATGCGTTCGCTTTTCGACCACCTCAACTACGGTCGCGTCTGGCCCGCATACACCACTGCGCTCATATACGGCTGGTGCTCGCTTGCGGGAATGGGCGTCGCGACGTGGATGATCGGGCGTCTCACGCGCGTCTCCATTCAAGCGCCCGGCATCCTTCAATGGGGCGCGTGGTTTTGGAACACAGGTGTCGCAGCGGGGGTCATCACAATCCTGTGCGGCTACAATTCCGGCCTCGAGTATTTTGAAATGCACTCCGCCGCGAAGCTCTGCCTCTTCATCGGCTATCTGCTCATCGGCGTGTGGGGGCTGATTCTCTTCCGCTACAAGCGCACCGTCGCGCCCTACATTTCCGTTTCGTATCTCGTCGCGGCGTTTTTCCTCTTCCCGTGGTTTTTCGGAAGCGCAGCGATGCTCACCTCGATGCACGGACTCAACGGTGTGATGAAAAACATCGTCAATGTCTGGTATCAAGGCGGCCTGTTCAATTTGTGGTTCGGCTGCATCGGAATTGCGGCGGCGTATTACTTCATCCCGAAAGTGATCAACCGCCCCATCTACAGCTACAACCTCGCAAAGATTGGTTTCTGGTCGTGGGTGTTTCTCGGCGGACTCACTGCGATGACACGCCTCAGCGGCGGCCCGGTGCCCGCTTATCTCGTCACCATCAGCATCGCGGCGAACATCCTCCTCATCATTCCCATCGCCACGCTCACGGTGAATTTTTTCCAAACGATGAAAGGGCACACCGGCAGCATGGCGTATTCGCCGACGCTGCGATTTGTTTTTGTGGGAACGGTGTTTTTCAGCATCGCAGCGGCGCTCAGCGTGCTCGGCGCGTTGCGCTCGGTGGACAGCTACACACACTTCACGCCGTGGGCGCACGGGCAGACGCACGCGGTCCTGCTCGGCTTTTTCAGCATGGTGATGTTTGGCGCGATCTACTACATCACGCCGCGCCTCGTGGGCTGCGAATGGCTTTCGCGCACGTTCATCAAGATTCATTTCTTCGGCACGGCCTACGGCGGTGCGACCATCATCGCGCTGTTCCTTTTCGGCGGACTGGCGATGGGCTTCACACTCAACGAACCTGCGGGGGACAAAGTCGCGTTTTACAACATCCCGCAAAACGGCGGATGGTGCAACGTGGTTAAGACCTACATCGGCTACGTGTTCTTCGGCGTCGCGCAGTTCGTCTTTGCGATTCACTTCCTTTTCATGCGACTGCGCATCGGCCAGCCCGCCGGCGAGCCGACGCTTTTCGCCAACCCAGGGGAGGCTCACTAAATGGAAAAACCGAGCACACTTTTCACCGGAATCTTCGGCGCATTCATCCTCTCGTGCGGAGCGATGGTGCTGCTGCCCAACAGCCAGATCGGCGGACTTCAGCCGCAGGTCACTTGGGATGAAGGGCAGAATTCGCCGAGCGATGTGTATCCCGTCAAACGCGAGGACGCGCTCGGTCACCGCGTGGGGCAGGGGGTCTTCGTGGAGAACGGATGTTTTTACTGTCACACGCAGCAGGTGCGCGACCCGCAATACGGGCCCGACATGGAGCGCGGCTGGGGAGTGCGCCGCACTGTCGCGCGCGACTACATCCACGAGGATGTGCCGCTGCTCGGTGTTTCGCGATTGGGGCCTGATTTGGCGAATTTCGGTTCCGCCACATGGCGCAATGAGCCGGATGATGACACAAAGAAGCCCGCCAAACGCGACGCAGCGTGGGTTTTCAAACATCTCTACGCACCGACCACCATCGTGCTGGACTCGAACTGCCCGCCGTATCCGTATCTTTTCGAGCGCAAGGAAGTCGGCGAGCATCCGTCGCCGGACGCTGTTGAAGTGAACGGGAATTTCCAAATCGTCCCAACGGCCGATGCGCGCAACCTCGCCGCCTATCTCCTTTCACTGGATCGCACACACGAATTGAAAGAAGCACCCACGGTCATCAAGCCAAAGGAGGCAAAGAAATGAGCCAGCCCAACGAAGGACAGGATCGTCTCGATTACAACGAAACGGCGGACATCACCGAAGTCCACGCCAGCATCTCACGCGAACACGCGGAACCGCAGGCCGGAACGATGCCGATTCCCATGTGGCTCGGCGTGCTGTGCGCAGGCGCGCTGTGCTGGGCGGGCGCATACATCGGCGTTTTCCACGGCGGATTCAGCTCGAAGATTTACAACGAATACGAGAGCGCACCGTCGGCGTTTTTCCCGATTCCCGGCGGACAGCAGGGCGGGGGAGAAGTGGCCGAACTGCCGCTGCTTGCCCTCGGCGAAAAAATCTATGGCAACACCTGCGCAGCCTGCCATCTACCAAGCGGCATGGGCAGCAGCGCTGTTCCGGCGCTTGCGGGTTCTGAGTGGGTGGATGGCTCCGAGTATGGCGAGAAGCGTCTCGTTACTCTTGTTTTGAAAGGCCTTCAAGGACCAGTCTCGGTGAAAGGCGGAACATTCAATGGGCAAATGCCTAGTTGGGAAAGTCGCACGAATCGGGAAATTGCCGCAGTGCTGACCTACGTTCGCCAGTCATGGGGCAACAAAGGCACTGGCGAATACGCCGAGGCTCAGATCAAGGCTGCAAAGAAAGAATTCATGTCGCAGGCTGGAGCTTGGAAAATCGAGCAAATCAAAAACATTCCAGTGGATGCAAAACTCGAAGGTGCTGCACCAAAAGCTGACGCACCGAAGGCTGATGCGCCGAAAACTGCCGAGCAAAAAACTGACGCTCCCAAGTCTGCTGAGCCAGCGCCGGGCGCGGGCAGCTTCGACATCGCGGCATCCATCACTGCTGGAAAAACGGTCTATATGCAGAGCTGCATGGCCTGCCATCAGATCACAGGTCAGGGTGTGCCCGGAGCATTTCCGACTCTTGCGGGCACAGAGTTTGTGAACGGCGATCAACGTCGCCTCGTCGCAATCGTGCTCAAAGGCATTCAGGGGCCGATCAAAGTGAATGGCGCTGTCTTCGCCACGGGAATGCCGAATCCCGAACTCACCTTCCCGATATTAAAGGACGACAAAAATGTTGCCGACGTGCTCAATTACGTCCGCAATAGCTTCACCAACAAAAACGACGCGCCGATCACGCCGGAGTTTGTCAGCAAATGCCGCAAGGAATTCGCCGACCACGCCGCGCAGTGGACGGAGCAGGAGCTTCTGAATTTTCCGCCAGCGAAATAAACGCTTTCAACCGCCAGCATGAAACTCATCACACTTCTCATCGCAGCAGTCGGCACGACCGCCTTTGCGCAGGACGACATCAAGGCCTCCGCGGAACGCGGCAAGACCGTCTATCTCCAGAGCTGCCTCGCCTGCCATCAACTCACGGGACTAGGAATCCCCGGAGCATTTCCTCCGCTCGTCAAGACTGAGTATGCCATCGGCGACGCACGCCGAGTGGTCGCCATCGCGCTGAAGGGTATCGCTGGTGCAATCACGATTGACGGCAAGCTCTATGCAACCGGGATGCCGCAGCCGGATCTCACTTTTCCGATCCTCAAGGACGACAAAAACGTCGCCGACGTGCTCAACTACGTGCGCACCAGCTTTGGCAATGACGTGAAGGAAGCCATCACGCCTGCATTTGTCGCCGAAGTGCGCAAGGAATTCGCGGAACGCAAAACCCAATGGACGGAAGCCGAGTTGAAGTCGTTTCCAGCCAAAGGCGCAGCCACTGAAACAAAGTAAAACTTTCCGTGCGCCGATTGACTGGCGCTCATAGACTAAGAAACACACAAAAACTTTATGGCCCACGCAGCAGAACACGCAAAAGACGCACACGGCCACGACGACCACGCGCACCACGAGCCAGGATTCTGGCGCAAGTGGGTCTTCACGACCGACCACAAAATGATCGGCATCCAGTATGCCGTCACGGGACTTGCCTTTCTCTTTTTCGGATTTGGTTTGATGATGATCATGCGCTGGAGCATCGCGCACGGCGCGGCACCGTTGCCAGGCGCGCTCGGCAGCATGCTGCACGCTTTTTTTGGTGATGATGTGTTCAAGTTGACCGAGGTCGTGAAAGACGGCGTCGTAGTGGCGAAGGGTTACGCACTCACGCAGACCGGCTACAATGTCTTCGGCGCGATGCACGGCACCATCATGGTGTTCTTCGGCATCGTGCCCATCGCGTTCGCGGGCTTTGCTAATTTCGTGATGCCGCTCCAGCTCGGGGCGATTGATATGACTTTCCCCCGGATCAACATGGCGAGCTTTTGGAGTTTCTTCATCAGTTGCGTCATCATGGTCTGGAGCTTCTTTGTTCCCGGTAGTGCCGCGCAATCCGGCTGGACGAATTACCCGCCGCTCGCCGGTGCCGCCAATATGCCGGGCAGTCTTTCTGCCACCGGTGCATTGCTCGGAAACTGGACGAATGGAGGAACGCTCTGGCTCCTGGGCATGGTGTTCAACATCACTTCATCGCTCCTCGGTTCGGTGAACTTCATCACCACGCTCGTGCAGTTGCGAGCGCCGGGACTGACCTTTGGTCGCCTGCCGTTTTTCTGCTGGGCGCAGTTTATCACCGCCTACCTTCTGCTGCTGGCCTTCCCGCCGCTGGAGTCCGCTGCAATCATGAATCTTTTCGACCGCGTGTTCGGTTCGAGTTTCTTCATGCCGACGGGGCTGAACATCACACTCATTCACGACGCGGCTGGTAATGTGCCCACGTATTCCGGCGGGGGTTCGCCGATATTATGGCAGCATCTCTTCTGGTTCCTCGCGCATCCGGAGGTGTATGTGCTCATCCTGCCGGGCATCGGAATCATCACGGAGATCATTGCGTGCAATACACGGAAACCGATCTGGGGCTACAAGGCGATGGTGGGCGCGATTTTCGTCCTCGCGTTCCTGTCCTTCATCGTGTGGGCGCACCATATGTATATGACGGGCATGGGACCGAAGGTGTCCGCGTTTTTCCAGACGACCACGATCCTGATCTCGGTGCCGTCCGTCATCCTGCTCACGGCACTGCTGCTGTCGCTATGGGGGGGATCGATCCGATTTAATGTGCCGATGCTTTTCGCCACGGCTTTCCTGCCGATGTTTGGTATCGGCGGTCTCACCGGCATCCCGCTCGCGTTTAACGCCGTGGATCTCTATATGCACGACACCTACTACGTGATCGCGCATTTCCACTACGTGATCGCGCCCGGCACCATTTTCGCCATCTTCGCAGGCATCTATCATTGGTATCCGAAGGCAACCGGGCGAATGATGAGCGAGTTGCTCGGCAAGATTCATTTCTGGGGATCGCTTGTTTCGATCAACTGCCTATTCATGCCGATGTTTGTGCAGGGCATGAAGGGAATGCACCGCCGCTGGTATGATGGCGGCGCAGGCGTCTATACACCGACCGTGGGTCAGGACATGATCGATCTGAACTTCTTTATTTCCAAGGCCGCGTGGGTGCTGGGTGCCTTCCAACTCGTCTTTGTCTTCAATTTCTGCTGGAGCATGATTCGCGGAAAGAAAGTGACCAGCGACAATCCGTGGCACGCCACCACGCTCGAGTGGGACACGCCCACGCCACCGCCGCACGGCAACTTTATCAAGGACATCGTCGTCTATCGCGGCCCTTACGAATACAGCGTCCCCGGCGCGGACAAAGACTACACACCGCAGTCCGAGCCTCCGTCGGACATGCCCGGAACAACTCACGTCCCAGCGGCGGCACCAGCACACGCATAGCACTTTAGAAAAATGGAAATCCCATACACAGTCAGGCCCCGTCCCGATACCGGCCTCGCCAATCCAAAACTCGGTATCTGGCTCTTCCTCGCATCGGAAGTCATGCTCTTCGGCGGCCTGTTCGCCGGCTACATCTTTATGCGCCTCGGCGCTGAGCCGTGGATGTGGCCGCACGGCTGGCTGAACGTCCCCGTCGGCACCTTCAACACTTTCGTCCTCATCGCATCGTCCGTCACCGTCATCCTCTCGTGGGAGTCGTTGAAGATGCGGAAATACAAGGCATTTCGTTCTTGGCTTGCGGCGACATGGCTCTGTGGTCTGGCGTTTCTCACGATCAAGCTCTCCTACGAGTGGCCTGCGAAATTCCACCACTTCGGCGCATACGTGCAGAAAGATGCTGCGCATAAATACGAGGCTCTGCTTGGCAATGAAAACCAGGGCGACGTTAAGGGGCACGAAACGCGGAAAGGATACTCGCGTCTTTTCATCGGCGGTCACCTCGACATGGAGAACGACAAGTTTGCCATGGCGTCCGCCAGCGTTCCCTACGTGCAGGAGGCCACGCTCGATGCCGTGCTCGCGTTTGGAAAGGATGAGACGAATCCAACCACACAGGCGGCTCTTTTCAGCAGGCGCGACACGATGCTGAAGCATCTTGTGGTTCGTGACGAAGACATCGCCGCGCTCAAGGCCCCGAATCTCGAACACGAAAAGAAAGCCGCAATCCTCCACCGGATGAACACCATCAGCCTCCACGCCGTGGATGCCGAGAACGCAAAGCCATACGATGCCGACAACGACAAGGCGCACTTCCTGCCACGCGAGCAGATCCTCATTTCCCAACTCGGCTTGAAGGACAACCCCAATGTCCACGTCGTGAAAAGCGTCGAGAGCGGAAAGGACGAACATCATTTCATCGTGGACAAGCGCGACCTGATCTCCGGGCACGGGCCGCTCGTTCCCAAGCTGAACACCTACCTCGCGTGCTACTTCATGATCACCGGGTTGCACGGCCTCCACGTGCTCGGCGGCTGCATCGTCTTCATCTACTTCTGGCTGCCCATCAAGGGCGGCTCGAAACTTTTCCACACCAACCCGCAGCAACTCTGCAACCGCATCGAAGTCTCCGGCCTCTTCTGGCATCTCGTTGACCTCATCTGGATCTTCGTCTTCCCGCTTTTCTATCTGCTCTAGCCATGTCCGATCACACAGCCACCACGACAGCGGAACCCGCACACGCACACGCCGAGGCCCACAGCCACGAAGGGCATCACGGCTCCATGCTCAGCCATGTGAAGCCCTACCTCATCGTGGGTGCTGCGCTCTTCATCTTCACCGTCATCACCGTCGCGCTCTCCTACTTCGACTTCGCGGACTATGGAATGTTCCGCTGGCTCTTCGGAAAAATCGGAGTTCACGGCATGGGCATCAACATCGTCATTGGCCTCAGTCTCGCCACGTTCAAAGTCTGCCTCGTCGGCGCGTGGTTCATGCACTTGAAGCAGGAGGGCGCCACCATCTGGCGTCCGCTCGGACTGACGTTTTTCTTCTGCTTCTGCCTCTTCATGCTTTTCCTGCTCGCGCATAGCGATCCCATCCCCACGAGTTCGCATCCGCTTCACTAAACCACCATCGTGTCGCTGAAAATCTTCCACATCTGCTTCATCATCCTCAGCACGCTGCTTTGCGCAGGCGTCTCGTGGTGGTGCTTTGCCAACGATGTGATGCCCCAACTCAGCTACGCCTTCGCCTTCGCCGCCGCATTGCTCCCCGTCTATGGTGCTTGGTTTTTGAAAAAGACCCGCAAGCTCATCCTGTGAATATGCGCCGCACCATCACCATCCTCGCACTTGCCGCGCTATCCGCGCAGGCAAACGCGTGCGCTGTTTGCATGGGCAGTGACAATCCCCAGATCGCCGAGGCATCGAATTCCGTCCTTTGGTCGCTCCTCGTCCTCGTCGGCTTCATCTTTGTCGCGACCGGGGCCACGGCATATTTCCTGTGGCGCAAAGCAAACGCCGCAATTCCTCCGCACATCGAATTTGTGGAATCACTCACGACTGAACCTGACATAGACTGACATGCTCGCCGCCTTTTCCGACTACTTCGATCTCAACCGCCTCATAGGTATGATGCCAAACTCCTCCGAGCACGGCAAAGAGATCGATCAGATGCTCAACTTCTGCCACTGGTTCATGCTGATCCTCTTCGTGGGCTGGACGAGCTACTTCCTCTACACACTGTTCCGCTTTCACCAGTCGCGTCATCCGAAGGCTGACTATCACGGCGTCCGCAACCATGTCTCCACGCACATCGAGGTTAGCGTCGTCATCATCGAAGCCGTCATCCTGCTCGGCTTTGCGCTCCCGCTTTGGGGCAAGCGCATGGATTTTCCGCAGGACGAAAAGGATCACGCATTGAAGATACGTGCCATCGGCTACCAGTTCGGCTGGCGTCTTCATTATGCTGGGCCGGATGGAAAATTTGGACGCCAGAACACGCGCTTCATCAAACCAGGCTTGAATGATCTGGGAATTGACCCTGATGATCCGGATGGTAAGGACGACGCCGTCGTCACCGGCGATATGCACCTCGTGCTCGCTCGGGCCACCGTCGTTCGTGTCAGTTCCCTCGATGTAATCCACGGCTTTGCGCTGCACCAGATGCGCATCCAGCAGGACGCCATGCCCGGCACCGAGGCGCCGCAATGGTTCCGTCCGATTCAAAAGGGAAGCTGGCAAATCATCTGCGCGCAGCTCTGCGGCGAAGGTCACTCCGGCATGGCCGCGACCTACAGCGTCGAGGACAAAAAGGATTTCGATGCATGGTATACCGACCAGCGTGAACTCACGCAGAACAAACTCAAAAACTTCTCCGAGGAGCTGAAGAAAAAAGCCGAGGCCGAAAAGGCCGAGCTTGAGAAACACCACGGCGCCCACGGTGCCGAGCACGCGGAGAAGAAGGAACATTGAGCCGCCGCAACGGTTCGTGGAGGCGCGACTGCATCCTTGAATATGGGATGTCGTGGAAATTTTACGCGGAATAAAGCGGCTTTCCGCCCGCATTTCACCCGCTAGACTCACCCGCACTTATGGACAACACCATTATTCATCCGTGGCTTTCGCGCCTCGCAAAAATCTGCGTCTTAGCAACGCTCGGGCTGATCCTCATCGGCGCGATAGTCACCACCAGCGGTTCCGGCATGGCCATCCCCACGGCACCGGACGTGAATGGCATTGCGATCAATCCACCCGGATGGACCGATAACTTTTCCACTTTCATCGAACACAGCCATCGTCTATTGGCACGTATTGTCGGGGTTCTGGTTGCCACACTTTGCGCATGGCTCTGGTGGGAGTGGCTCGGGTTTGCAGTGGCCTTGATATTTATGGCAGTCGCCCAGCCCATCGGTCAGGCTTTGGGCTTTGATGGCAATGCGCTCGCACACTTTCGCAACTGGCCAGCAGCCGCAGTATTCGCTGCATTCTGTATCATCCGATCACGCCGGGTCGGCCAGCGCATCACCACCAATCACTGGCTCGTGCTCGTCGCGTTCGTCGCAGTTTGCGCGCAGGCCGTCATGGGCTCGCTACGTGTGACGTTGGATACCAGCGGCTATAAGGATGCCGCACACAATCTCGCCACCTTCCACGGCGTCTTCGCGCAGGCGTTCCTTGCATTGCTCGTCGTCATCGCTGCACGCCTCTGCCCCGACTGCCGCGCGCTCGACGCCCGCCCGCCGCATCCGAAGCTCTCCAAATTCCATCGCATGGCCATCATCGCGCAGTTGCTCTATTTCGCGCAACTCGCCTGTGCCGCATACCTGCGCCATCGCAATCTCGGTCTCGCCATCCCCACATGGCCATCGGCTGACGGCGGGTTGCTCCCTGCGGTGTGGACGCACGCTGTTGGAATCCATTTCCTCCACACACGCATCCTCCCGATTTTGCTCGTGGGTCACATCATCGGAATGTGCATCGGCATCATCAAACGCGTCACCGACGAGCCGACCATCAAGCGCACAGCCATCGTGTTGCTCGCCCTCATCGTCATCCAGTTCATCCTCGGCATCCTCGTCATCTGGCGCGGACGCCAGCCGCACGTCACCAACACGCACGTCTTCACCGGCGCGCTCATCTGCGCCCTCATCGCGTTCATCGCCGCCCGCACCTGCCGGCCCAGTGCACAGGCGGCTGCTGCGTAAATTTCACAATGAGCGAGCCTGCCGCCGCCACAGTCCCTCACGCGAGCGCCGAACCCGGCATCCTCGCCGACCTGCTCGATCTCACGAAGGCACGGCTCAATCTTCTCGTCCTCATCACCACATTTGTCGGCTACTGGATGGGCGCACCCGGCGAAATCAAATTGCTCCGTCTTTTGCAAGCGATGCTCGGCACCGCGCTCTGCGCCGCCAGCGCCGCAGCGTTCAATCAACTTTGGGAGGTGAAAGTGGACGCCCTCATGGCGCGCACCGCATCGCGCCCCATCGTCGCAGGACGCATGAAAAAAGGCGCGGCCTTCGTCATTGCCATCGCGCTTGGTGTGATTGGCAGTGCGTGGCTCTGGCTTGCCGTGAACGCCATCAGCGCGCTTCTCGCCGCGAGCACCATCGTCATCTACGTCCTCATCTACACACCGCTCAAACGTCGCACCGCATGGTGCACCATCGTCGGCGCAGTGAGCGGTGCAATTCCTCCGCTCGTCGGATGGGTCGCAGCGGAGCCGCGCTCGTGGATCGGAGGATGGGTGCTCTTCGGCGTTCTCTTCACGTGGCAAATGCCGCACTTCCTCGCCATCGCGTGGATGTATCGCGACCAATACCGCGCCGCGGGACTCGTCATGCTCAAGCGCGACGACAACACCGGCTTCCCCACCGCAGCCACCGCGTTCATTTTCACGCTCCTGCTCACGGCAGTGACGATGGTGCCATTCAACGCCGGACAGGCTGGGACCTCCTATCTCTTCGGCGCGCTGGTCATCAACAGCCGCTTCTTCCTCACTGCGCTCCATTTCTGGGCAGACCGCTCGCGCCCCGTCGCGCGTCGTCTTTTCTTTGCCAGCATCATTTATCTCCCGCTCATCCTTGGCCTCATGGTCTTCACGAAAGCATGAAGCCGGAATCCAAACACGCCGCCCGTGGCATCGGGCTCTGCGCACTGCTTTTCTTTCTCCTCGCTGGCTGTGGCGAAGCCCCGAAGCCCCTTCCAAAACTCTATCTCGTTCCGCAATTCACACTCACCGAGCGCAGCGGACAGCCCTTCGACTCCGCCAGCCTCCGTGGCAAAGTCTGGGTCGCCGATTTCTTTTTCACCAACTGCATCGGCACCTGCCTCACACTCAGCAACAGCTTGGGCAAAGTGCATCAGGCATTCCGCGATGAACCTGGCGTTCGCTTCGTTTCCATCAGCACCGATTCCAAAAACGACACGCCAGCCGCGCTCAGCGACTATGCCGCGCGCATGAAGGCCGACGACCGATGGGCATTTCTCACCGGCGAGCACGACGCCATTTTTGATCTCAGCATCCAAGGCTTTAAACTCGCACTCGTCGAGAAACCAGACGCCATCAGCGTTGCGGACAAATTCATCCACAGCACACGGCTCGTCCTCGTGGACAAAACCGGCACCATCCGCGCCTACTACGACGGCATCGGCGAAACCGCCGAGAAAGACATCCATCGCCTCATCGCCGACATCAAGCGCCTGATCGCCGAGTAGCACGCATTCCATTTCGTCATGACCGCATCCGATCTACCAGCCATCAACGCCAGCCTCAACGCCACCGCCGGAGCCCTCCTCATCGCCGGCATCGCCGCCATCAAAGCCGAGCGCAAAAAAGCCCACGGAATGCTCATGGGCGCAGCGTTTGTGGTCTCGTGCATATTTCTCATCTGCTACGTCGCGCACAAAATCCTCGTCCGTGGCGTGCACACGCCATTCCCCGGCACCGGCGCATGGCGCGGCATCTACTACACGATGCTAATCTCGCACATCCTCCTCGCGATAGCCGTGCCGCCGCTCGCCATCATCACCATGCGCCACGCACTCGCCGCGCGCTTCGAGCAGCATCGTCGCTGGGCAAAAGTCACTTTCCCGATCTGGCTCTACGTCAGCGTCACCGGAGTGCTCGTATATTTCTTCCTCTATCGTTGGTTTTAAAGTAGGAGCGCAGCCATGCCAGAAGCACCCGAAATTCCCGAGGCCAAGGACCCCTTCGAGAAACAAGTCGCCATCAGCATCGCCGCCCTCGCCGTCGCGCTCAGCGTCATCGGCAACAAAGGCGACAACGCCAAGACCGACGCCATCATCCAGACCAACGAAGCCGCCAACCAATGGGCCTACTATCAGGCCAAGGGCATCAAGGGCACCGTCGCCTCTTCGGAAAGCGAAATGCTCTCCCTGCTCACCCCGGCGCAGAACGCGAACGCCGACATCGCAAAAACCGTCGAGCGTCTGAAAGCGGACGTGGAACGCTACAAGACCGAACAGAGCGAAATCAAAGCCCACGCCGAAGAGGCGCAGAAGAACGCCGAGCGCGGATCAAAAATCAACGACTTCTGCGATATGGCGTCTCTCGCGCTGCAAATCGCGATCGTCATCGCCAGCGTATCCATTCTCTCGCGCTGGCGCCTGCTGTGGTTCATCGCCCTCGCCCTCGGCGCTGTCGGCACCGTGATAGGCGTCTCTGCCTTCCGCCTGTAATTCAAATAATCTGTGCGTCCCTGCTTCCCCCCGATTCCGGTAGGCCGAACTCGCCCACATAAACCCGAACGCCGCGATTGAATGGCTAAATGCCGTCGCCGCCGGGTAGAATCGTATCGAAATCGGGTTCTGGGGCTCTGGGTCTTGGTAAAAGCGGCGTGGTTGCGATTTGCGCATCCAGAGCGTTTGCGATGAGGGC
>CAIYUV010000207.1 GCA_903929475.1 uncultured Spartobacteria bacterium | reverse complement strand
TAATCGGCGCACCTCCGCCTCGCGCGGCAAACTGTTCTACCGTTTGGCCCAACAGTCCGTCCTGGTCTCGCCAGTTCCCTTCAACACCATCGCACACCACAAGCGGTAGCGGCAGGTGGAGTCATGTCAATACCCAGATAGGCTAATAACGGCTATTTGAGGGTGAAAAGGTGCGGATGATCATTTTAGTAGAGAGTGAATGTAAAAGTATCCTCGAAGACGCCATTCTTTAGCAACTCGGGCGGCGGTGGCTGGATGTCGCCCTGTGCGTCGTAGAACGAACGCTCGCACAATGATGCGTGCGCGGCGTTGGATGAATTGTCGAGCAACTGGAGTTTCAAGACTTTGCCTTTTGCGTTCAGCGTGAAGCGCAGCGTGACGGAGCCGGGGGCGAAGAGGCTGCCGGCTCTCTTATCGTTCACATAGAGGGTCCAGCGCGAGCCGATGACTTGATTGACGCCCCTCACGTAGCGACCGCGCACTGTATCTGGGTCTGCGGAACCATGGCTATTTGCTGCCTGCGCCATTGGTTTGGGTGACCCTTGCGGCAATTTTTCGTCCGTGCTCGGCGCTGGCGCTGACTGGGTGCCGAGGCTTACTTCAACGTCGTCTCGATTTGTTGGAATGAGCAGGGTAATTTCCTCTTTGGGAATATCCTTCGGGACGAGAAAAGCCTGCATGCTGTTGTATTGGATTCCGGGCATCAACTGCTTGGCCAGAAAGTCATGATCTCTCTTTAACACCAACTCAATCGTAGCTTCGTTTGATGTAGTGTATGTTCGTCCGCGCAGATCGCGTAATTTGAAGTTATCGGTGAGTATCGTTTGCGGGGAGTTCCCTTCATTGGTGAGTTGATATTCGACAATCAGATAGGTTGCGTTCTCAGGAATTCGCTTCTCGCCGCTGGGGTTTTCTGTCCCGAAAGCCTTTTCCACCTCTTGCACTAATGCATTTGCTATCATTTTACCCGCCTCATCCATGGAGTTTGATTCAATGAATCTTGTATAGCGGACTTTCGTAATTCGGTATTTGAATGACCCCGCATAAAATTCCTCGCCAATACCTTTTCGGGACTGGCTGCCTGCGGCTTTGTTGGCACTATTGGTTTGTAAGTTTGCATTGCGGAGAAATGCCCGTGCTTCTTCATCGCCTTGTTCGGCAGCTTTGCGATACCATTCCACGGCTTTCACGAAATCCTTGGGCACTCCCTCGCCATTGGCATACTTCACGCCGAGGTTGAATTGAGCGGCAGCGTATCCCTGCTCAGCGGCTTTGCGATACCATTCCACGGCTTTCGCTGAATCCTTTGGCACTCCTTCGCCATTGTCATACTTCACGCCGAGGTTGTGTTGAGCGACAGCGTATCCCTGCTCAGCGGCTTTGCGATACCACTCCACAGCTTTCACGAAATCCTTGGGCACACCTTCACCTCTGTTATACATCCCGCCGAGGTTGGTTTGCGCAATTGCGAATCCCTGCTCAGCAGCTTTGCGATACCACTCCACGGCTTTCACGAAATCCTTGGGCACACCTTCGCCATTTTCATACTTGGCTCCGAGATTGGATTGAGCGGCAGCGTATCCCTGCTCAGCAGCTTTGCGATACCATTCCACGGCTTTCGCTGAATCCTTTGGCACTCCTTCGCCATTGTCATACATCGCGCCAAGGTTGGATTGACCGCGTGCGTCTCCTTTTTCGACACCCTTGCGCAACCACTTTAAAGCTTCCACTGAATCCTTCGGCACACCTTCACCTTTGGCATACATCATGCCAAGACTGGATTGACCGCGTGCATCTCCCTGATTGGCAGCTTTGCGATACCACTCCACTGCTTTCACTGAATCCTTCGGCACACCTTCACCTTTGTAATACATCTCGCCGAGATTGGATTGAGCGGCAGCGTCTCCCTGCTCGGCAGCTTTGAGATACCGTGCAAAGTCTTTCGGTTTGTTATCGCCATTTGGGTTGGGTGACCCTTGCGGCAATTTTTCGCCCGTGCGCGGTGCTGGCGCTGCTTGGTTACTTGGTGTTGCAGAATTTTGCTTTGAAAAAAAAGGTGTCCAGTAACTCTCATCAGCGACGTCAGACAACTCGAAAAACGTGGCTGGATTCACCTTCGGATGTTCATCCACAGCAGTAATAACAAAGAGGTTGCCGAGCTCATCCTTGGGGCCTGTCGGGTCATTAAAAGCGTTATACAGCCGCGTATTTTTCTTAATATATTGTCGCAAAACCGCCGGAGCAATTTTGGAATTTTCGGTCAGATTATTTTCAATCGCATATTGAACCTGAGCAGCGTCTAGTTCGCGCAATTCCGCAAGAATCGAAGCCGCAATCATTCTGTGCTGGCTTGCAATATCGCCGCCCGCCGTTCCCTTTCGATCCTTGCCGTTAAGGCCAAATTCACGCCATACGAAACCCATCAAACCAAGGAGCAGCAAAATCACCAATATTAGGCCGATTTTCTTCGGATTCTGCTGCGTAGCTGCGGAGGCATTGGTGTGAGCATTTGTTGCCACCGCCTCCGGTTGCGCCGCAGAGTAAAGAAAAGCCTTCAGCGCGTTCGCGTCCGCCCACTCCTCCATGCCCCCCGACCAGAACATAGTGCCCGGAAGAATGATCTTCATTCCACGGAAGTCTGATTCGCTAATCACGATCACTTGCCCGTTCGCAGAAACATGAATTTCGCGTGGCACTTGGTTTAAAGCCGGGGGGCAGGCTTGGTAGGGTAAAGTGGGGGGGGAGATGGCACTGCGGTGCCTTGTCGCTCTCTCAAAACCTGTGAACGCCTGACAAAATAGTATGGAAATGTTGCAATCCATAAAAGGACGCAGGAGAAGAACCATGCTGCCGCACCATTATTGCCTGAATACGGCTGTTTGTTGATTGGAATGCGATTCGCGTGCGCGTCGTAGGTGAGCCAGATGGTGGTCCCAAGAACAACCAAACCGATAATGTATGCCAGAGTGTAATCTTCCATAGTGTAGGCAGCGTGTATTGTTGCTGGAGAATTATTCCGCCGAACGACGGCGGAGGCCGCTAGGAAAATGCGGGTTAAATCGTCCCTGAAGTGTTTTATTTATCTAAAGCGTGTAGAGCGTTTTTGAGGTCTTTCTCAGCGTCCTCAAGCCCTTTATTAAACTCGTCCTCAGCGGCAAAGAGGAACGCCCCAGGGGGAGCCTCCCACATGACTTGTTTGCCGTCTGACGTGATGTCGACGCCGATATCGTGATTAGCTCCTTTATGGGTGACGTGAGCGATGCCCTTATATGTGTTACCGCCTTTGTGCACCACGTCCACCGATGTGACGGTTAAATGGTATTTGCTGTAATTGGCGTCGGAAGCAAAAGACTCATTCATCGATTCTTTGACTGTTTGAGCGATCGTCTCTTGCGATGAATCGCAGCCCGAGAGCAAAATGAGGATAGCAGCAATCGCGACGTATGGTTTCAAAGCGGCGATTATTAGTTTTGAGAGTAAGGGTGTCTGTGTGGCTCGCATACCTTTGGGTTATTACTTGTGGCAGCAGTGTGCAAGCGGGAAAAAACTGCTGCTGATGCCCCTCACAGACCCTCCCACACCGGCCTCAAATCCTCATCCTCCAACGCACGCAGTCGCAAGTCTCCGCATGGTTCAATGGCGTGTTGAAAAATACCGCACGATTTTGAGGGTGGGACAGCCAATGTCTCGTTGGTCGGATAGAGTGTGGTTTTCAACTGCCACTACCGATGAACAAGATAATCGCACCGCTGATCAAATTTCTGGAATCGCTAAAATGCCACTATGAGATCGACCGCGCAAAAGGGATCCTGCATTCCGGTCTTGAGAACAAAAATACCATGTGGAGATGGCTCGCCCATCAGGATGATGAGGGTCGTTTTGCGATGGTATCATTGCTCCCGCTCAAGGCATCCGAAATGCGGCAGAACGCGTGTGCGGAGTTGCTTGTGCGAATCAACGTGAAGCTCGGGCTTGGCCATTTTGATCTCGATTTCAGCGACGGCCAGATTGCCTTTCGCACCGCGATACCAGTGGGGGAGGGGAGCCGGCTCCGGATGAGCGTCATCGAACACGTGATTCGTGGACACCACACGCTCGTTGACCAGTATCTGCCTGCAATCAGCACGGTGCTGTTCACCGGCCAGACTCCCGGGGAGGCGCTCGCCGCCGCAAAGGAGCGTGAAAAAGAGGCTGCCATGAAACCACGTTTCAGCCTGAATTGAGACATGCCGGGCGACTTTACACACACTCTCGTTGATATAGGCCGCGAATTGAAACGCCCGGTTATCTATCTACGCGGCCTACAAACGCGCTTCGACCTACCCGAGTTTGAAGGTGCGGGCTACTCCGACTCCTACCTCGAATTTCTTACGAAGCTGGTGCATCTGCGCGCCCTCTCCATTCCCGAGGAAACCCTGCGCAATCTCTGGCACATCGAAAAGAAACTACTGCTGCTGCTTCATGCCGATACCAACGGTTCTCCGACTTGGTTTCTGGACGCCTGCGGCGCGACAAGCCATCCCGAGCAGCGACTGCTCCTCTCCAACTACGACATCGGCGTGGAAATCCCGTCCAAAACTCTGCAACTCGGACTCAACTTCTCGGACAAACTGCCGGAGCTTTTCACGGGGCGGCAGATGGGCGAGGACGGTCTGCGCGTGCTTCACGACTACCTCCAGCTTCACACACGGATTCGCTCCGACATCCATGCGGAACTCCCGCTCATCCGCGCCGCCATCCGCAGGGGAAGACAGCTCTGAGTGGCAAAATATATTTTTGGGAAAATAAACGGTAGGACTACGGATGTCCCAGATGGTGTGTAAAATGGAAGGATGAATGCAAAACACATCACCGTAACCGGACCGTTCACCCATGAAAACCTCAGCATCTTTCTCCTGCGCGGCAGCGACACACTGGACGGCAGCCGCTTCATCCCGCTCGACCAGGCATTGGAGCAGAAATTCGTCACCGTCCACGAGACCGGGACTGTCGGGCAGTTAGAGGTCGAAAACCTGTCCGACTCGCTCGACCTCTACATCCAGGCCGGCGATGTGGTGAAGGGCGGGCGTCAGGATCGCACGCTCGGTGTGGATTTCGTCCTGCCTGCAAAATCAGGACGTGTGCCGATCCCGTCGTTCTGCGTGGAGAGCGGTCGCTGGCACCGGCGTGCAGACGAGGATGCTGGTTCATTTTCCAGCGCGAAATCCTCACTCAGCAATAAATCCCTCCGCATGGCTGCCAAGATGAGCAAGTGTCAGGGCGAGGTGTGGGCCAAGGTCGCCGAAGCGCAGGACAAATTGAGCGAGAGCCTGGACAAAAACATCAAGGCCTGCGCCTCACCGAGCAGCTATCTGCTTTCAGTCGAGGACGACGACCTGCTCAAGCGTAAGGAAGCCTATCGCGCAGCGCTGGCAAAAATCATTGATGATGCGCCCGACGCCGTGGGCTACGCCTTCGCAATCAACGGCGAAATCAACACCGCCGACAGCTACGGCTCCGGCATTCTGTTTCGCAAACTCTGGAGCAAGCTGCTCGACGCCGCAGTGCTGGAAGCCATCTCCGAGTCCCGTCGTAACTCGAAAAAGAAAACAGCGCCCGTCACGGCGGATTCAATCACTCGCTGGTTCGGCGAAGCCGACCTGAGCCAGATCTTCGAGCGAAATGAAGTCCCGCCCCGCGTCCGCGTGGACACCCGGCGCAACGAAAAGACCTTCGTGTTCGACACCTGCGACCACGCCTTCAACGACACAGTGCTTCGCTCCATTCACGAGCTTTTTTGTTTATGCGCTGGCAATGTCTGCGGTGCGTCCAGTAGCATCACATCTTGGTTGAGATAGACGGTTCCAACTTTTCACCACCCATGCTCCAGCAAGCATCAAAAATAATCGCGACTTCCCCCGATCGCGCCGACACTTTCCGTCGCGACCTCCAACCGCTTGTGGACATCTGGCGCGGCCACTCGCCAATGCCTAAACGCCGGAAGCCTGAGCAATTCTCCGTTCACTAAACCAAAACCAAAACCAAAACCACCATGAACCTTGATACACTACACAAAGCCGTCAGCGGCACTGCCGCTGCAATTCGTTCACGCACCCGTCTCCAGCCTGCTGGCGGCGAGGGAGACAAAGTATTTCCGCCGACTTATGCCGGGGCGGTTTATGCCAAGGAGGAAAGACACATCAATGGAGCGAAAGTTCCGTGCGTTCTGCTGGATTCCGTTCAGGCGCAGGCCAATCGTCTTGAGGAGGCGCTTCAGCGGGCGCTGGATTCGGGGATTCTCTCCGGTGTTCCGGTATTGAATGTGGACTTCACGGGACTTGGGTTGCTGGATGAAGTCGGAAGGGTGAGCAGCTTGGAGGCACCACACCGGATTGCGGATGCGATTTTGCGCGACAGCACTCACGACGGACAACCATTCCGAAAAAGTGCGCTCGGGAAGTCGCTCGACCAAGCCAGCCTTCAAAACGCCACTCCGCTTTACAAACTCTGCCCAACGGCGCTGGTTTTTGGTCTATGGGACTCTACTGGACCAAAAGGGGGGAACGGGGCGAAGTTTCAGCGGGCTCTCGTTTCTGAAATCATTGGGGTGAATGCACAAATTGGTGTAAAAACGAGTAGCCGAATCGATCCGCTTGCGATCAGAGCTGCCGCGAAGGTGCTCAAAAAAGCGGATGGCAACTATGAGCTTGCGGGTGACAAAGCGAAGGATGGTGTTTCACCTTCGGAGGTCAACCACGGCAATATCCCGCCAGACATCAGCGCGACGGGTGGTGCTACCGTGGATTTTGCCGAACAGACTGTCGTTCTTTCCCTGCCCGCGCTGCGGAAGTTGCGTTTTCCTGTGGATGGCAAGACCACTCCAGAACGGGATGCGGCAGCGCGGACGGTGCTTGCGGCACTCGCGCTTACGGCTGCGGCGCTTGCGGCGGAGAGCGGGTTTGATTTGCGCTCCCGTTGCCTGCTTTGGCCCACAGATGCAATGAAGTGGCAACTGCTGGATAAACCGGGGAGCGTGCCGACAGAATTCACCCTCACGGCAGAAGCAGCAATCAAACTCCTCGCCGAGGCGGTTGCCGCTGCGGAAAAGCAGGGGCTCACTTGGCAGAAGGAAGCTGTGAGGCTCATTCCATCGCCGAATCTCGTGGCGCTGCTCAAGCGGTCACAAGATATAGCAGCTAAGACTCCAGCCGAAAGCGCGGCAGAATAACCCAAGGCATCCTTATGTTTGCCTTTGGCATTGATTTCATCACTGGCATGGCCGTGATGACGGATCCGTCGAGCCGTGAAAATGCGGAATGGCCGCCCCATCCGGCCCGCATCTTTATGGCGTTGGTTGCGGCCCACTACGAAACGAAGCCGTTGCCGGAAGATGGCGCAGATGCCACTGCCGCTTGGCAACGCCAGCGTTCCGCATTGGAATGGCTGGAGGCGCAGGGCGCTCCGATGATGAGTTGGCCCGTAGAATCCAGACGCAATGTCGTGAAAGTCTATGTGCCAGTGAACGACGCGGGCGTTACGGGCAGACCGGAGGGGGTGAAGCAGTCTGAGTTACGCTCGGCATTGGGTGTGATGCCCGATTACCGGAGCCGTCAGGAACGGGCATTCCCGGCGGTTTACGTGAACGGTGACGATGCGCAACGACTCGTTTACTTGAGTTGGGTGGATGCGATGCCTTCGCCTGAATGTTTTGGCGCATTGGAAGTTTTGGCTTCCGCCGTCACTCGAATCGGGCACTCCTCGTCGCTCGTGCAAATGCGGGTTTGCGAAGGGGAAGTTCCTACCGCCTATCAGCCAGCAGCGAGTAAGGGAAAGGCAGTGAAAGGAATTCCACTGCGTGTTCCAGCAGCGGGATTCTTGGCGGAACTCGATCAACGCTACAATGCTGAGGATATTGATGCTTTCTTTGAACTCTCTGAAGCAATCGCGGCGAGAACAGGGAAAGCAAAGGAGCAGGCAAAAGCTGCGTTTGAAGAACGCTTCGGCACGGCGTGGGGCAGGACAGCCAGCGCACCAGTGCGGCAACGGCCCTCGACTGGCCGGACGGTGACTTACGTCCCAATCCGCAAGGCTGAATCGCAAATTGTGCAATCCACTTTTGACTCGGAACTTCTTGTCCTGACAAAGCAAGACGGTCCTACGCTTGGCCTTGAAGCGACCGCTGCACTTACATCCGCACTGCGCGGCCTGCTTTTGAAAAACAGCGAGGGCTTACCAGCATGGTTCACGGGGCACAGCGCACCGGGAGTTCCGTCCACAGGCGGACACATGGCGATTTTGCCGCTGGCATACGTGGGGGCAGAACACGCTGACGGGCACATCATGGGGCTTGCCCTGGCGTTTCCTAGATCGGTTTCGGATGCAGAACGTGCAGCATGTCTGCGCGGGCGGATTTTCGGCACGTCTGGTGAGGACCTTGATTTGAAATTGATCATGGGAAGTATCGGAGAATGGACGCTTCGCCGCGAGGAACGGAGCGTTCCGCCTATCGCGTTGCGTAGTCTTTCGTGGAACGAGCCATCAACGGTTTGGGCAAGCGTGACACCCGTCGTTCTCGACCGTCACCCAAAGCGCGATTATCGCGACGAACGGGCGGCTTGGCGCGATGAAGTCGCCGCGCTCATCGCAAAGAGTTGCGAGCAGCAGGGATTGCCGAAGCCCGTATCCATTGATGTGGATAAAACGTCGTGGCATCGCGGCGCACCTCGTTCCCGACCCGGCCCGAATGGGATGCCTTGGCTCCCGACCAAAGACGGCGCAGCTCCGCGACAACAGGTTCATGTGCTCATTGAGTTTCCGGGCGAAGTCGAAGGTCCGCTCCTTTTGGGTGCGGGCCGCTTCCGTGGCTACGGGATGTGCAAACCACTCGGCTTTTCCGAATGAACCCACTTACCGCCGCCGATTTTCCCACATTCTTCCGCGAACTTTGGGAGCACGATCCGTTTCCTTGGCAGAGCGAGTTTGCACGCCGCATTTGCGTTGGCGAATCCCCGGAATACGTAGCCGTTCCTACCGGGAGCGGAAAGACCGCCTGCCTCGATGCCGCCGTGTTTGCGCTAGCGGTTCAATCGTTTCTCCCAATAGAGCAACGAACGCAGGGGCGGCGTATTTTCTTCATCGTGAATCGCCAGGTCATCGTGGATGAGGCGTTTGAGCGTGCCGGAAAACTCTGCAAGAAGCTCCGTAACGCAACGCCGGATTCAGTGAGTGCCCGAGTAGCTGATGCACTGCGCTCTTTGTCGGGAGGAATGCGCCCGCTCGGGCGCGCTCAGCTTCGGGGCGGGATTTATCGGGATCGGAGCTGGGCGGGGGCGCTGCTCCAGCCGATGATTATTTGCAGCACGGTGGATCAAGCGGGTTCCCGGCTGCTCTTTCGAGGCTATGGAGTAAGTGAGCAAGCGAGGCCGATTCACGCAGCACTCGTCGCACAGGACAGCATGCTCATCGTGGATGAATCGCATATCAGTCGGCCATTCATCCAGACGCTCGATTGGGTTCGCCGATATCGCGAGTATTGTCCGCCCGGCAGCGAAACGGTGTGCCTACCGTTTCAGTTTATCCAAATGACGGCGACACCGCCCGCTGGAACGGAGGACGCAAAAATGATCGCTTTGAGTGACAGCGACCAAGAGCATCCTGTGCTCAAGCCGCGTTTGTCTGGAGCGAAGATCGCCCGGCTAATCACCGAGCCTTTGGCAAAAGGAAAAGCTCGGGAGAAGCAAATGGCGACCCGCCTCACGAAAGAGGCTCAGGCTATTCTCGAAGTTCACAAACCGCGCTCCATCGCGATCATGGTCAACCGTGTCGCCACAGCTCGGGCCGTCGCGGAGGAAATGGAGAAGAAGCACAAAGGACGAGTCACGCTTTTGATTGGCAGGATGCGTCCATTGGATCGCGAGGATTCCACCCGGAAGATTCAAGGACTGCTCAAAACAGGCTTCACATCACAGTCCGGGGACGGGCCGCACATCGTCGTTTCCACACAATGTTTGGAAGTCGGCGCAGACTTGGATTTCGACACCCTCGTGACGGAAGCCGCGAGTCTCGATGCCCTCCGTCAACGGTTTGGGCGGCTGAACCGTGCTGGGCGCGAAATCATCGCCCGCGCAGTTATCGTCCTACCGGGCGAACAAGACTTGGCACTGGATAAACTCGACGACGCAGCTCCAAGCGATCCCATTTATGGAAACGCCATCCCGCGCACATGGAGCTGGCTGCAAAGCATCGCACAAAACGAAGAAGTGGACTTTGGAATCAACGCCATGACCTCAGCAGTGAAGCAACTGCGAGCTGACAGCCCGGATTCGCTCGTCGGGATGCTTTCGCCCACCTCCGATGCGCCCGTGATGCTCCCAGCCTATCTCGATTGCTGGGTGCAGACAAATCCCGCACCCGCCGCCGATCCCGATGTCGCGCTTTTTCTTCATGGCCCTCAGCGGGACATGGCGGAGGTTCACGTATGCTGGCGGGGAGATTTACCCGAAAACGAAGCGGGCGAACCGTGGGCAGAAATCCTCAGCCTTTGCTCGCCCACGACGCTAGAGTGCCTGCCCGTTCCACTGCATGTATTCAGGCAATGGATGAACTCCCGTGGAGAGTTCAAAGACTCGTCCGGCGATGCTGGCGAGGCCCCGCAAATCATAGACAGAAGAGACAAAGTGGAGAGTCGTGGTGTGCCGATTTTCATCTGGCGCGGGCCGGATGAATCCAAGTTTGCAACTACTGCCACCGATATTCACCCCGGCGATACGCTCGTGCTCAGGGCGCAATCCGGAGGATGGAATGCACTTGGACATTTGCCGGATGCTCCCAACGACCCACAGGAAAAACCTGACGCAAAACTGAGTGCGGCTCATATTCGCCAGCTTGACCTTGCGGAAGTTGGAATCGCGAAGGGTCGCCGCCTTGGTATGATGCGAATCCATCGCAAGCTATTGCCGACTGCGAAAAAAGACACCGCTGCCGCCACTCTGATTGAGCTTTCCCTCAACAAAGAGAACGATTGGACTGCGTCCGAAATCCGGGATCTTCTGGCGCGACTACTGGATGACGAAAGTCCCGGCTGGCCCCTCAACGAGCAACAGCGTGACGCCATCCGTCATTTGAAAGAACGCAAGCTCTCCGAGTTATCCGTCACCCCTTATCCAGACCACGAAGGGTTCGTCATCAGCAGTCGAGTCCTCATCCCGGAAAAAAGCGCGGAGGAAATGGACATGGAGGACTCTGATGCGGACGCCCTTCTCGAAGCGAAGAGTTCGCAGCCACAGGAACTTTTCCAGCACACCAGCGACGTTCTTGCGCGTATCGCATCCTCATTCGCAATGCTCCCCATCGGCCCGTGGCGCGATGCCTTAGCCGCCGCCGCCGAATTGCACGATTGGGGCAAAGCTGACTCCCGCTTCCAAGCATTGCTGCGCTCGACGACACCTTTTGCTGCGATGGCAAGCGGTGTGGTCCTCGCGAAATCCGGCTCCATCCCATCCTCCGCTACTGCACGCCGAGCGGCGAGTGAGCGAGCGGGATTACCAAAGGGCTTCCGCCACGAAATGCTCTCCGTCCAGATGGCCGAAAGCGACGTCGGCTCCACAGCACTCCCGACTGAACCCACGCTCCGTGCGCTCGTGCTCCACCTCATCGCAACTCACCACGGCTACGGGCGTCCCTTTGCCCCGGTGGTAACAGACGACGCTCCGCCCAGTGTCACCCTGCCCATGAAAGAAAAGACGGTTGCCATAACTAGCGAGCAGAGAATCGAGCATCCCTCCCACACGCTTGATTTCGGGGTCGTCGAACGATTCTGGCAAATGACCCGGCACCACGGTTGGTGGGGCATCGCCTTTCTCGAAACCATCCTTCGCCTCGCTGACCAGCAGGCCAGCGCCAACCCATCAACACCATGAGTGCTCATCAGCAAACCACTGTCAGGCTTTCGGGAATGAACGCTGACAACCTTCTAGGCTTTTTGGCGGCGCTAGGAACATTCCGAACCGCTTCCGAGATTTGGAGAGCATTGAACGTTCGGTTGTCGTGGGAAGTTTCTGGCTCTTCCTATTCGCCGATTCTTTCCCTGCCGGGTATTGATGTGGCGGAATTCATTCCGTCTCTCCACGCACACTTGCAAACACGCACCGGCCACGCTGCGCTGACAATTGACAAAGACCTCAAGATTCCGCTCGCTCGATTTAGTGCCGCTTCCGAAGTTGTCGCATCGTCGTTTCTGAATGGAAGCGATTCATGGGGAGCGAGAATGGTCGCGGCTTTTGGTTGCGGGATTTGCGGCAACGAAGAGGGGAACATTGAGGACACCGCCTTTCGGACAATGAGCGGCGCGGGACACCAGCATTTCCTTGAGTTTATGAACCTCTTGGCAAAGGAAACCACGGCAGACCAACTCCAAGAAGCAATCTTCGGCCCGTGGAGATACCGTGATCCAAGCCCCGTGATGCGATGGGATGCCGCAGATGATCGCCGCTACGCCCTTCGCTGGGATGAGCCGTCCAAAGACCCCGTGAGGACAGTTCGCGGTGCGAACCGATTGGCTATCGAATCGCTTCCATTCTTCCCGGTGGTTCCGCAATCCGCATCCACCGTGGCAACCACAGGTTTCACAGGTCGCCGCAGCAATGACACGATGTTCACTTGGCCGGTTTGGTCTGGATCCTTGGATGCCGACTCGGTGAGTTCCGTTCTAGCTCTTCCAGCACTCCAGCGGGCCGACGCATCATCTGCTGCTTTAGCTCCACTCGGAATCTGCGCAGTCTTCCGCTCGCAAAGAATCACCCTCGGCAAGTATCGCAATTTCACCCCAGCCAAACCACTGTGAATACGCGCCATTCCCGCCATTTTGGCCTCGGCCTATTTGTTCCTGAGTAGCACGGACTCTCCTATGAAGCCTGATCCTGACAAAATTGACGAGGCTGCGCTGGCGATGCTTTTTCTCACCAGTTTCCGCAAGCGGACGGGGGATGATTGGTCGGCTTGGAAGGGGTTAGATTGGGATTCGCTGACTCGGCTGCATGAGAAGGGACTAATCATGAATCCAGTCGGCAAGGCAAAGAGCGTGGTGTTTTCGGAGGAGGGATACGCGGCTGGGCGGGCCGCGTTTGAGAGGCTATGTATGAGCGCAGGCCGGGAATCTGCGTAAGTCACAGAAGACTTTATGCCCACGAATCGGACCCCATCGCCAGGACGACGCAACTCCCGTAAGAAGGAGTCTGATGAAGGAATGCCGGACCTTTTTATGCAGAAGATGGTGGCAGCGATGAATGCGGCAGCGGGGGCTGTGGAGAGCGGTAAGCGGAATGCGGAAACCGGAGAGGGCGATTCGCAGATGGTGGAGACGGTTGAGCAAAAAGGCGCGGTGGTTTTGCCCGAAGTGGCAGACGGTGAGCCGGAGTCTGCGCCTGAACCGCCAATGGTGGAGGTGCCTGCCCTGCTCCCTGTGGATGCGTTGCCGGCGCGGATGCTGAACGAGTTTGTGTATTGTCCACGGCTCTATTTTTACGAGCACGTGGAGGGGATTTTTGTGGATAATGCGGATACGCTGCGAGGCTCGGCGATTCATGCGCGGGTGGATGGAGGGAAGGGCAGTTTGCCACAGGCTGAGAACGGAAATCGAAAATTGGAGAAAACCGCTGAAATTGGGGACGGGGAGTCTTCAATCGCCAATCCTCAACCCGAACTCGATATGATTCATTCACGTTCCGTGATGCTCGGTTCGGAAAAGCACGGGGTGGTGGCGAAGATGGATCTGGTGGAAGTCCGCGTGGGGGCGGATGGGGGAGTGGCTTCGGTGTGCCCGGTGGACTACAAAGTGGGATCGCCTCGCACGGGCGCCGATGGCGCAAATGAGTTGTGGGATACGGACCGGATGCAGCTCGGTCTGCAATGTCTCGTGCTGCGGGAGAATGGCTACCAGTGCGATGGCGGAATCATCTACTATCGCGGGACGAAGCAGCGCGTGCCGATGGAGTTTACCCCGGAGCTGGAGGCGTGGGTGCTGGCGAAAATCGAGGCGTGTCGTGTGGTAACAAAGGGGCCGATTCCGCCGCCGCTGGTGGATTCGCCGAAGTGTGTGCGGTGTTCGCTCGCGCCGGTTTGTCTGCCGGATGAGACGAAGCTTTTATCGCAAGGGGAGTGCCGAGTGGGGAATGCGGAAAGTGGCGCAAGCGTGCTGGATGAAACTCTTCCCCAATTACGCAATCCGAATTCTGCAATCGGTGTTCCGCGTAGGCTGATGGCTGCGCGGGATGAAAAGCGGGTGCTTTTTCTCAACACGCAGGGCTTTCGCATCGGCTGCAATGATGAGGTGCTGAAGGTGAAAGAGAAGGACCGCACAGTGGAAGAAGTGCGCGTGAGCGATGTTTCACAGGTGGTGCTTTTCGGGAATATCCAGATCACCACGCAGACGATTCAGCTCCTGTGCGAGCACGACATCCCGGTGACGTTTTTCTCGATGGGCGGCTGGTTTTACGGGCTCGCTCGTGGGCACGGGATGAAGAATGTGCTCGTCCGCATCGCGCAGTTTCGCGCCGCGATGGATGAGGCGATGTGTCTGCGGCTCGCGCGGCAGTTTGTGCGCGGAAAGATTCATAATCATCGTGTGCTTTTTATGCGGAATCACGAGCAACCGCCGGAGCGCGTGAAGCTGCGGCTGGGTCAGGCGCGGGAGGATTTGGAAAAGGCGACATCGCTTGATGAACTGCTCGGCATGGAAGGCGCGGCGGCGGCGGAGTATTTCCGGGAATTCTCTGGGATGCTGCGAAACCCGGAGGCGGACGACATTCCCGACGTGCCGAGTGGACCGGAGGCTCCGTGGGCGAGGTTCGACTTCACCACGCGAAACCGGCGTCCGCCCACCGACCCGGTGAACGCGCTGCTCTCGCTGGCATATTCGCTTTTGGCAAAGGAATGCACGGTGGCGGCGTATGCGGTGGGGCTTGACCCGTATGTGGGATTTTACCATCAGCCGCGTCACGGACGGCCCGCGCTGGCGCTGGATGTGATGGAGGAATTTCGCCCGCTCATCGCGGAAAGCGCGGTGCTCACAGCGGTGAACAATCGGTATGTGGTGCCGGTGGATTTTGTGACTGCGGGCCGCGCGGTGAATCTCAACCAGGCGGGGAGGCGGAAGTTTTTCCAGTGCTTTGAGCAGCGGATGAACTCGCTCGTGACGCATCCGCTCTTTGACTACAAAGTGAGCTACCGACGGGCAATCGAGCTGCAAATGCGAATCCTCGCCCGTGTGCTCACCGGGGAGATTCCTGAATACGTGCCATTCCTCACGCGATGAGAACGACGTATCTCGTTTGCTACGACATCACAGAAGACAAGCGGCGCGACCGAGTCTTCAAGACGTGCAAAAACCACGGGGAGCATTTGCAATTCTCGGTCTTTGAGTGTGACCTGAATCCCTCGGAACTCGCGCGCCTTCAACGCGAGCTGACGGCAGTAATTTTGCAAAGCGAGGACCAGATTTTGTTTGTTTCGCTGGGGGCATCAGAAGGACGAGGCGACCGTGTGATCGCCGCGCTCGGCAAGCCTTATACGAAGCTCGACGCACCATGCTACGTAGTGTGATACATCTCCGTCCGACAGCGGACACCGTATCGGTTAGCGATTCGGGGTTCATTGACATTTCATTTTCAAAAACAGAACCGCGAGCGGTGAGGTGCTCGCGGGCTCAAGGGAACCCGCTCGCGATGCTGTATTGGTGCGGGTTTGCAGTCGCAAGACGGAGTTCGGAAGCGGGCGTTTGCCATCTTCCCCGTGTGAAAATCGCAGGCCGCTCGCAAAGTTTAGATTTGATGGCAGTGAATGAGGAAGTTAGGGGGAGAGGCACTCCGTGCTCGAAAGAGCGCGGCTCCGTTGAAGCGTCAAAAGGGCAAGCGCCTCCCGGCGATCTGGCATGACACTCCGTGCTCGAAAGAGCGCGGCTCCGTTGCAGCAACCAAGTCGGCAAGACGGCCATCGTGAAGGATCACACTCCGTGCTCGAAAGAGCGCGGCTCCGTTGAAGCAGCCCTGCGAGTAGTTGTTTCGGCGTGGTTGTTCCTCACTCCGTGCTCGAAAGAGCGCGGCTCCGTTGAAGCCTTTCCCGAAGTGCAACCTTGGCGAAGTTCACCCGCCACTCCGTGCTCGAAAGAGCGCGGCTCCGTTGAAGCATTGAAAATTAGCGCATCGCGAGGACCGAGCGGTGCCACTCCGTGCTCGAAAGAGCGCGGCTCCGTTGAAGCGATGGTTTGGGCGTCGGCGGGGAACTGTGTCGCCAGCACTCCGTGCTCGAAAGAGCGCGGCTCCGTTGAAGCTCTACTACTACGAGGGCGTAGGTGTTGCCCGCTTGCGCACTCCGTGCTCGAAAGAGCGCGGCTCCGTTGAAGCTGATGATGGTTTTCATAGAAGTTCTTCCGGCCAAGCGCACTCCGTGCTCGAAAGAGCGCGGCTCCGTTGAAGCGCGCAACTTCCATTCTCCGCTCGCTGCGTGCTCCGCGCACTCCGTGCTCGAAAGAGCGCGGCTCCGTTGAAGCCGTTTTACGGACGCAGGGCGCGCTTTTCTTGCACGGGCACTCCGTGCTCGAAAGAGCGCGGCTCCGTTGAAGCCCGCCGATCCCACGGTTGGACTTGGCCGATGCAGAAGCACTCCGTGCTCGAAAGAGCGCGGCTCCGTTGAAGCCAGCAGGCCGCATACTTAGCGATACTCGCCAACTTCCACTCCGTGCTCGAAAGAGCGCGGCTCCGTTGAAGCAGCGGAAGCGGCTGTAAACGGCAGTCGAAAAGTGCGGCGGGTGCCGGTCGAAAAGTGAGACACCTGGGGGCGAAGGAAGGCGGTTTACGGTGGGAGGTCAAG